>NZ_JBVVQB010000001.1:175476-473651 GCF_055811775.1 Mesorhizobium sp. WSM4844
CGCCTCAGCCGCGGGGGCGCACTATTTGTGTGTTTTTCGCCTGCCGCGCGTGGGGTGGGGGGGTTGGGTGTGGGGGGGGGGGGGGGGGGGGGGGCCGCCCCCCCCTCGACCCGGGCCATATCATCAATTTCAACGCTGAAGGGGGACGGAGTGACTGCCGCCGCCATTCTTGAAATCCGCGACATCTCGAAATCGTTCGGCGCCATCAAAGCGCTGACCGGGGTCGATTTCACGCTGCAGCGCGGCGAAATTCATGCGCTGTGCGGCGAGAACGGTGCGGGCAAGTCCACGCTGATGAATATCATCGCCGGCATTGTGCAACCCGACGAAGGCGCCATTCGTCTCGAAGGCAAGAACGTCACCATCACATCGCCATCCGCCGCGCAGCGGCTTGGCATAGGCCTCGTCCATCAGGAAATCGCGCTCTGCCAGGATGCCACGGTGGCCGAGAATATCCTCATGGCGGCCGTCAACAATCGGCGCGCGCCGCTGATGAATTTTCGCCGGCTCTACGCCGATGCGCAGAAGATAATGGACCTGCTGGCACCGATCCCGGTCGAGACGCCAGTCGCCGATCTTTCTATTTCCAACCAGCAACTTGTGGAAATCGCCAAGGCGCTGACACTCGAATGCCGGGTGCTGATGCTCGACGAGCCGACGGCCGCGCTGACCGAGACCGAGGCGCAGCGCCTTTTCGCAATCGTCCGCGATCTCAAGGCGCGCGGAATTTCAATCATCTACATCAGCCATCGCATGGCGGAGATCTTCAGCCTGTGCGACCGCGTCACGGTGTTTCGTGACGGCAGATACGTAGCGACCGATTCTATCGCTTCGGTCACTCCCAATGATGTCGTGCGCAAGATGGTCGGGCGCGAAATCACGCAGCTCTATCCGCAAAAGCTCTCGCCTGAACGGCGTACCGACCGCCCTGTGCTGTCGGTCGAAAATCTCTCCTATCGGCAGGGTTCCGCTGGCGTCAGTTTCACGCTTCGAGCAGGCGAAATTCTTGGCGTTGGCGGGTTGATTGGCGCCGGTCGCAGCGAGATGGTCCAGACCGTTTGCGGCTTGCGCCCGAAAGTGTCGGGATCGGTCGAACTCAATGGCGAGCCGGTCAGCATCAGGACCTACAGCGATGCGGTGCGCGCAGGCCTCGTCTACCTCTCGGAGGACCGCAAGGCGTCGGGCCTGTTCCTCGACCTGTCGGTTGCATCCAATATCTCCGCGCTCGACCTTCGGAAGCTGACCACGCCGCTTGGGCTTCTCGATCGCCGCGCCGAGGCAAAGCAAGCCACCGACCTGGTCGTGCGCCACGGTGTGCGCATGGGCGGCATCGAGACACAGGTGTCGACGCTCAGCGGTGGCAACCAGCAGAAAGTCGCCATCGCCAGGCTTCTGTCGGTCGGCCCCAAAGTGGTCATTCTGGACGAACCCACACGCGGGGTCGATGTCGGCGCCAAAGTGGAAATTCATCGCCTGCTGCGCGATCTCGCCGAGCGGGGCGTCGGCGTCATCGTGATTTCATCCGAGCTTCCGGAATTGATCGGACTGAGCGACCGGGTGCTTGTCATACACGAAGGTGCCATCGTCGGCGAACTGGGGGCTGACGAATTGACCGAAGAGGCAATCATGCTGCTGGCTTCGGGTCTCCGGCAGCAACGATCAAACGCAAGGCAGGTTCAGAATGTCGCTTAGACAGACCGGAGGAACCCTCATGGACGCTGAAGTCAAGGCGAGCGCCCCCGGGCTTGGCGGGCGCAACTGGCTGCGTCTTGGGTCGATGCGCGAGGCGGGGCTGATCGCTATCATGCTGGCGCTGTGCATCGCCATGACATTCGCTTCGCCGCATTTCCTGACTTGGGGAAATTTCCGCGCCATGCTGATGAGCTTCTCCATTGAAGGCATCGTCGTGGTCGGCATGACGATACTCCTCATTGTCGGCGGCATCGACCTTTCCGTCGGGTCGGTGGTCTGCTTCTCCATGGTCGTGTCAGGCGCTCTGTTCCTGATGGGTCTGGACCCGTGGACCGCGAGCCTCATCGGCATAGGCGCCAGCGCGCTGATCGGCGCGGTGATGGGCTTCTTCGTGACCGTTATCGGGCTCAATCACTTCATCACATCGCTGGCGGCGATGGTGATCGTGCGCGGTCTCTGTCTTGTCATCACCAAGGGAACCCCGCTGTCGCTGTTCACCCTGCCGCCCGGGTTCAAGGCGATCGGCCAGGGCAGCTTCGGCAATGTGCCTTATGTCATCGTCATCTTTGTTGTGGTCGTGGCCATATTCGATTTTCTGCTTCGGCGTGCCACGGCCTTCCGCAAGGTCTTTTATACCGGCAGCAACGAGAAGGCGGCCCAATTTTCAGGCATCAAGACCAAGCAGGTCAAATTCTGGGTCACGGTTCTCTGCTCCACCCTCGCGGGCTTTGCCGGCATCATCTATATGTCACGCTTTGGCGCTGCGACCCCGACCTTCGGCGCTGGCATGGAGCTCAACATCATCGCCGCGGCGGTGATTGGCGGAGCATCGCTCAATGGCGGCTCGGGCACCATCTTCGGCGCCATACTGGGCATGGCGCTGCTCTCGGTCGTCACAAGCTCGCTGATCCTGCTCGACGTTTCCGTCTATTGGCAGGACATGATCAAGGGATGCATCCTGCTCGCGGCGGTATCGATCGACCACTTCCTGCACCGCAGGAAGTCCTGAGCAGCAGCGCGAGAGTTGAGCATCCATCATGTCACCACCCAATTCGCGGGACGACGTCACGATCGTCCGCCAGATGTATCAGGCGCTTGTGCTTCATTACATGGAAGCCAAGACGCAGGCGGAAATCGCCAAGGAGCTCGGCATCTCGCATGCGACCGTCAACCGCCTCATCAAGCGCGGTCATCAACTCGGGCTTGTCGAGATCAAGATCAAGTCGCCGGTCGAGCAACTGATCGACATCGAGGCGCGACTTGTCGCGATCGGTGGACTCCAAAGGGCCGTCGTCGTCCCCTCCGTTTCGGACAATCCGCAGACTGCGCTTCAGCGTGTCGGTGAGGCCGCAGCCAGGCTGGTGCTCGAGACGATCAAGGACGGCGACACGATTTCCATTACCGGGGGCAAGGGGGTGAGTGCCGTCGTCGCCGGCCTCAAGCCGAGCCGCAGCTACGACGTCGAGGTAGTTCCCGCGACCGGCCTGGTCCAGGGCAAGCATTACACCGACGTCAATCATGTCGCGTCTCTGATGGCCGACAAGCTCGGCGGGCGCGCCTATCAGATTCACGCGCCGCTGTTTGCCGACAGCCCGGCCCAACGTGACATGCTGATGGGCGTCCGGGCGGTTTCGGACGTCTTCAACAAGGCGCGCGAAGCAACGCTTGCGGTCGTCGGCATCGGCTCCATCCTGGCCGACGATTCGAGCTACTACGATCTGCACCCATCCTCGAGCGCCGACCGGCTGGCCATCGAGCGCTCGGGCGCGGCGGGCGAACTGCTCGCCCATCTCATAGACGGCGACGGCAAGCTCGCCGACTACAGCCTCAACCGCTCACTGGTCTCGCTGACGCTCGAGGAATTCGCGACCATTCCGCAGTCGATCGGGGTCGCAAGCGGCGCCAGCAAGGTGGTCCCGATCCTCAGTGCCATGCGCGGCTCTCACCTCGACACTCTCGTCACCGACGAAACCACCGGCTTGAAGATCCTCGAGCTCGCCGAAGGAAATGCTGCATGAATACTCGACAAATCACCCGCTCAATCGGCAAGTCCGGCGTTGTAGCTTCGGCGGTGGGCCTAGGCACCTGGGCCATCGGCGGCTGGATGTGGGGTGGCACGGATGAAGCAGAATCGATCGCCGCCATCCAGGCGTCCTTCGATGCCGGCGTTTCGCTGATCGACACCGCGCCGGCTTACGGTCTTGGCCGCAGCGAAGAGATCGTCGGCAAGGCCATCAAGGGCCGGCGCGACCGCGCGGTCATCGCCAGCAAATGCGGCCTCAACTGGCATTCGAAAAAGGGCAACCACTTCTTCGATCAGGATGGAACGCCGGTGAACCGATATCTGGGCGCCGACGGCATCGCTTATGAAGTGGAACAGAGCCTGCGGCGGCTCGGCACCGACTATATCGATCTCTACATCACCCACTGGCAGGACCCGACGACACCCATTGCCGAAACAATGGAAGCGCTCGAACGCCTCAAATCCGCTGGCAAAATCCGCGCCATCGGCGCCAGCAATCTCAATGCTGCCGAGCTGCAGCAGTATGTCGCCGCTGGCCAGCTCGACGCGATCCAGGAAAGATATTCGATGCTGGATCGCGACATCGAGCAGACATTGCTGCCGATCGCGCGCCAGCATCAAGTTGCAGCACTCAGTTATTCGTCGCTTGCACTCGGCCTGCTCTCGGGCGCCATCGATCCGGCGCGTGAGTTCAGCGGCGACGACCAGCGCAAAGACAATCCGCGCTTCTCTCAGGCTAACCGGCGCAAGGTAGCCGCGTTGAAACATGCCCTGGCCCCGGTCGCTGAGATCCACCAGGCAAGCATGGCGCAGATCGTCATCGCCTGGACGCTGGCGCAACCCGGCATCACCTTCGCGTTGTGTGGAGCGCGAAAGGCCACGCAGGCGCTCGACAACGCCAGGGCAGGGGAGATTTTACTGAGCGCGGCGGAACTGGGGACGATCGATGCGGCGGTGGCCGGGCATCTCGTAGCGATAGACGCGTGATCGAAAGCGCGTCCTGAGATGAATCGCATCCAGACGATCGCCGGCTTGCGCGGGAACCCCGATGTTGACGTCCTCGTGATAGGCGGCGGCATCAACGGCATCAGCGTGTTTCGCGAGCTCGCTTTGCAGGGCGTCGATGTCCTGCTCGCCGAAAAGGGCGATTATTGCTGCGGCGCCAGCGCAGCCCTCTCGCGCATGGTTCATGGCGGCTTGCGCTACCTTGAAAACGGCGAGTTCAAGCTGGTCCGCGAATCCCTGCTCGAACGCGATCGGCTATTGAAGAACGCGCCGCATTGCGTTGCGCCATTGCCAACCACAGTGCCTATCTTCGACCTGTTCTCAGGTATCGCAAATGGCGCATTCCGCTTCCTTGGGCTAAGCCGTCGTCCGGGTCGGCGTGGCGCATTGGTCATCAAGACCGGCCTGGCGATGTATGACTTCTTCACCGCCGCACGGCGTATCGTCCCGACGCACAAGTTCAGGAGCCGTGCTGAAACACTCAAGGTCTGGCCTGCAATCAATCCTGCTATCCGCAATTCGGCGACATACTATGACGCCTGGGTCAGCCACCCCGAGCGGCTGGGTACCGAGATGCTGCGCGACACCATGAACGAAAGGCCATCGGCTCGAGCGCTCAACTATGCATGCGTATCGCTCGGTGACGCGGGCCTTGCGCTTAACGACGGACTGTCTGGCGAAACAGTTGCCGTGAAGCCGCGGCTCGTCGTCAACGCCACAGGCGGCTGGATCGACCTGACCAATTCGGCTATCGGAGCCGTTGCGCCCAAGTTTATGGGTGGCACCAAAGGATCGCATCTGATCGTCGATAATCGCGAGCTTCACGACGCGCTCGACGGCCACATGATCTATTACGAGAACGAGGACGGCCGGATCTGCATCCTGTTCCCCTATCTCGGCAATGTGCTGGTCGGCTCGACGGATATCCGTGCCGACGATCCCGACCAAGCGCGCTGCGAGGGCGACGAGCGGCAATACATCCGGCAGTCCGTGTCCTTCGTGTTTCCCGGGATCGAGATCACTGATACCGACATCGTCTTTCAGTTCACCGGGGTGAGGCCGCTACCGATAAGCCGGGATAGTTTTACCGGGCGCATTCCCCGCGATCATTTCTGCGAGCTCATCGAGGGCGCCGGTATGGTGCCGCCGACGCTGTGCATGATCGGCGGGAAATGGACAACCTTCCGGTCGTTCGGCGAACTGGCAGCGGATATCGTGCTCGAGCGATTGTGCCGACAGCGCATCGTCGGCACCGAAAACATGCCGATCGGCGGCGGCCGGCATTTTCCCATGGCCCCCGAAAAATGGTGCGCAGAACGCGCGGCGGCGCATGGCCTGTCGCTTGACCGCATGCGCAGCCTGTTCGAGCGCTACGGCACCGTGGCGGATGCCGTCGCCGCTTTTTTGGCAGCGGGACAGGACGAGCTCTTGCCTGGCAGCCACTACTCGGTCCGGGAGATTCAGTATCTCATCGCCAATGAATATGTCGAGCAGTTGGAGGACCTGCTGCTCCGCCGCACGACAATCGCCATCACCGGTGCTCTCTCTTGCGACCTTCTCGACGCAGTTCTCGATATTCTCGCTGTCGAAAAGAGCTGGGACGCTGCGCGCAAGGCATTCGAGCGCACCGATTTCCTCGCCCTGCTGCAGCGCCAGCACGGCGTCGATCTCGACCAGCTATCGCAAAAAGACCAAGGAAGGAGCGCCGAATGCGCATCAACAAGAAAGTCCGCATGAACCGGCTGTTCGGCGGGGCGCGCTGTCTCGACGTCGCAATCGACCATGGCGTATGCAACGAGCCGTCGTTCCTGGAAGGGCTGGAGGATATGGCTGGCGTCGTCGCCCAGCTGGTCGCCGCGGGGCCGGACGCCATTCAGATGAATTATGGCCAGGCCGATTTGCTGCAGACCCTGCCCGGCAAGGACAAGCCGGCATTGGTCATGCGCATAGACATGGGTAATCCATACAACAAAACCCGCCATCGCTCGATGTGGGCCGTCCTGCAGAACGAAGCCGAGCCGCTGATCGGCGCGCTGGAGATGGACGCGGCCTGCGTGGTCGTCAATTTATTCATGCTGCCCGACGAGCCGGACCTGTTTCGGCAATGCGTCCACAACATTGCCAGGGTTCGCGCCGACTGTGAAAGATATGGCTTGCCACTGATGATCGAGCCTCTGGCAATGCTGCCCAATTCGGAGCGCGGAGGATACATGGTCGACGGCGACCCCGAAAAGATCGTCACCCTGACCCGGCTCGCCAGCGAGATGGGCGCCGACATCATCAAGGCGGATCCGACGACCGATCCGAACGACTTCCACCGGGTGGTGGCTGCGGCACGCTGTCCTGTCCTTGTGCGCGGTGGGGGCAGGGAGGATTTGCGCGCCGTCTTCGACAAGTCGGCGGCGCTGATGGCACAAGGCGCGGCAGGCATGGTCTATGGCCGCAACATATACCAGCATTCCAACCCTCGCGCCGTCGTGAGGGGACTGATGGCGATCATCCATGAGAATGCCGACGGTGCGGCCGCCTGGGAGCTCTACCAGCAACAATAATCTTTGCAGCTTGGGAGGAGCTTCAATGCAGCGATACATTCTTGGTCTTGATGCGGGCAATACCGTCATCAAGGCCATCATCTTCGACACCGCAGGTCGCGAACTCGCACTTGCCGCTCGCGACGGCCGCTCCTGCATGCCAGAGCCCGGCCATGTCGAGCGGGACCTCGGCGAATTGTGGCGCAACGCCGTCGAGGTCATCCGCCAGTGCCTCGACCAGTCGGGCATCGACCCCCGCGAGATCGCGGTGATCGGCTGCGCCGGCCACGGCAACGGGCTCTATGCGCTGGACCGCGGCGGCGACCCGCTGCTCGGCATCCAGTCGCTCGACACGCGCGGCGTCGGCATCGTCAGCGAATGGGCGGCCGCAGGCGTTGGCGACCGGACCTATATCCACTGCCTGCAACGGCCCTGGGCGGCGCAGACGCCGACTCTGCTGGCGTGGCTCAAGCGCCATGATCCGGCACTTTTTGCCAAAATAGGCACCGTCTTCCTGTGCAAGGATTTTATCGTCAACCGCCTCACCGGCGCGCGCTCGACCGAGACCTCGGATATGTCGGGCTGCGGGCTTTTGCACATGCCCGGCCGGCGCTACGAGCGAGAGTTGCTGGCCGCCTATGGTCTCGACGATTGCATGGAACTGCTGCCGAACGTGCTGGAAGCCTCCGCCATCGCCGGCCATGTCACGCGCGATGTCGCCGCTGCCACCGGCCTTCTTGCGGGCACGCCTGTGGTGGCGGGCCTGTTCGACGTCGTCGCCAGCGCCATCGGTTCGGGCGTCACCAGCACCGGCGCCGCCTCGATCATTGCCGGCACCTGGAGCATCAACCAGGTTATCACCCAAGAGCCGATCCGCGATCCGTCTATCTTCATGCTGTCGACCTTCGATCCGCTGCGCTATCTCGCCATCGAATCGAGCGCCACTTCGGCCGCAAATCTCGAGTGGATCGTGCGTGAGTTCTTCGAGCATGCGCCGCCGGCAGGCGCATCGCCATTCGAGATCTGCAGCGAGCTTGTTGCTTCCGTCGATCCCGCGGGAGACATGCCGATCTACCACCCATTCCTTTACGGCTCGCAGCAGAATGGCAAGGCGCGTGCCGGTTTCTACGGCATCGCCGGCTGGCACACGCGGGCTCATATGCTGCGCGCACTGTTCGAGGGCGTCGTCTTCGAGCACCGGCGCCATGTCGAGACGTTGCGTCGAGCGGGAGCCGTTGTCAGCCAGGCGGTTCTTTCGGGCGGCGGCTCGCGCAGCGCCGTTTGGCCGCAGATATTCGCAGATGTGCTGGACGTGCCGGTGACCGTGGCGCGCAGCCGTGAGACAGGTGCGCTGGGAGCTGCGATTGCAGCCGGGACAGGCGTCGGCTTGTTTGCCGACTTCTCTGCGGGCGCCGCCGCGATGACCGCGCCCGACCGCTGCTACCAGCCCAATTGCGCGATCGCACCGGTCTATGAGCGGCGCTATCGTCTCTATGGTGAGATCAACAAGGCCATGGGTCCGCTATGGGACAGGATGGCAAGCGAACGGACGTCCAATTGACACAGACCGCTGCCGATTTTGGACAGTACGACTTCATCATCGTCGGCGCGGGTTCAGCCGGCTGCGTGCTGGCCAACAGACTGTCGGCCAATCCAGGCATGCGCGTGCTGCTTCTGGAAGCCGGCGGCAGCGATCGCTATCATTGGGTCAACATTCCCATCGGCTATCTCTACTGCATGGGCAACCCGCGCACCGATTGGCTGATGAAGACCGAGCCGGAGCCCGGGCTGAACGGTCGTGCGCTCAACTATCCGCGCGGCAAGCTTCTGGGCGGCTGCTCGTCGATCAACGGCATGATCTACATGCGTGGCCAGGCGGCCGACTATGATGGCTGGCGGCAAGCCGGGAATCTCGGTTGGGGCTGGGATGACGTGCTTCCGTATTTCCGCAAGTCCGAGGACCATTTTGGTGGCGCCAACGACCTTCACGGCGCCGGTGGCGAATGGCGCGTCGAGCGCCAGCGCCTGTCGTGGCCAATCCTGGATGCCTTCCGCGATGCTGCCGAGGAACTCGGCATCCCCCGGACCGAGGATTTCAACGGCGGGACCATCGAAGGGTCGGGCTATTTCGAGGTCAACCAGAGGAAAGGCGTGCGCTGGAATACCTCGAAGGCGTTCCTGCGCAGCGTCCTGCGACGGCCGAATTTGCGCGTCGTCACCGGCGCCGAGGCCGAGACGCTGGATTTCGACGGGGCTTGCGTCACCGGCGTCGTCTTCCGCATGGGCGGCCAACTGCATCGTGCACGGGCAGGCGAGACGATCCTTGCCGCCGGCGCGATCAATTCGCCGAAGCTGCTCGAGCTTTCCGGCGTCGGCCGACCCGACGTGCTTGGCGCAGCAGGAATCCCGGTTCGCCACGCGCTGGAAGGCGTCGGCGAGAACTTGCAGGATCATCTGCAGATCCGCACGGTCTTCAAGGTCGCCAACGCCTCGACGCTAAACCAGCGCTACCACAATATGTTCAGCCTTGCGGCCATGGGCGTCGAATATGCTATCCGTCGCAGCGGACCGCTGTCGATGGCGCCGAGCCAGCTTGGTATCTTCGCCAGGAGCGACCCACGCCTGGAGACGCCAGATCTCGAATACCATGTCCAGCCGTTGAGCACTGACCGGCTGGGCGAGCCGCTGCATCGCTTCCCCGCGGTCACGGTTTCGGTCTGCAATCTCAGACCGGAAAGCCGCGGCACCGTCCACATGGAGGCGTCCGATCCGCAGGCGGCTCCGAAGATCCGGCCGAACTATTTGTCTACCGAGGGAGACAGGACCGTGGCTGTGGCATCGCTCCGCCACGTCCGCCGCTTGATGAAGGCGCGCGCCATTGCCCGTTACGCGCCTGAGGAAATGCTGCCCGGCGCACATTATGAGAGCGACGAAGAACTCGTCCGCAAGGCCGGCGATATCGGCACGACGATTTTCCACCCGGTCGGCACCTGCAAGATGGGCGCAGGCTCGACGGCAGTGGTCGACGGCCGGCTGCGGGTGCACGGCATTTCTGGCCTGCGCGTCGTCGACGCTTCGATCATGCCGACGATCGTTTCCGGCAACACCAACTCTCCAGTGGTGATGATCGCGGAGAAGGCATCGGAAATGATCCTGCAGGACGCCAGCCACGAAAAATAACACTCGGTGGCGCATCTGAGCTGACGCGACCGGCCTGTCGTGCCTCCTGTGAGGCGACAGAAGGCTTCAGCCGAAGCAGGCTGGTAGGAAGGTCGGTCCTGCCAACGCATGGCGTCAGGATTTCACATCGGCGAGAAGGCGGGCTCTGTCGGCAATGGCGGTCACCACCGATTTGACGAGCGGGTCCGGGAAGCTTTTGGGGAGTTTGTCGACAACCGCTGCGGCCGCGCGTTCTGCATTTGCCGCCAGATCGTCGCATAACGACAGCATTGCCGGTTTTCCAACGCCGGCAAGGTCGGCCGTCTGCAGGAAATGGCGCGGTACAACTTCGTGCAAGGCGTAGTGGTTGCTCTTGCCGACAGACATTGCGAGCTTGAATTTCTTTCGTGGGATTTGGTGCAAATCCAGGCTCGGCTGTGCGCTCAACACATCATAGAGGGGCGCCATGCGGTAGCCACCGCCGGGCGACAGAAAAATGCTGAAGTTCTTGGCGTGTCCGTCCGTTGCACCCAGCAGCCAGAAAATTATGCTGGCCCGCATAAATGTCAGGATATCAGCGTCTGGCGTATCGCTGCCTTTGAGCAGGTTGATGATCTCGCGCATGCCCGGCCCACCTTCTGATTGGTATTTTCTGGTCGGCGGCACGGAGAGGGCCTGACAGCAATCCTCCTGCGGCTGGCGCAGCAAGCGTTCGTCTCTTGTCCAGATGCGGTCGAAGCGCTCGACGATCAACGTTCGCCGTTTACCGAAATCAGCGATCTCGACGCGGGCGACGGGAACGCCCATTCCCTCCACCAGCTTGAGGCACAGATATTCGTTTTCGACGCTGTTCGACAGGTCGATGCCGTTCGGCAGGCGGCCGATCTGCGGTTTGAGAATATGGGTGGTGGCTGTCGTGCCGATCGGTTTGAACCATTGACCGTCTTTGCGCAGCAGCGCCGTTTTCTCCTGGACGCCGGCAATCGAGATACGGAAATCTTCGTCTTCGCCCATGCCGAGCGGAGTGGAAGCGAGATTTTTGACGATGTCGGCGATCTCGGCGTCGGTCACCGGCTTGCCGTTGACTTCTCCGGCGAGGCCGGCATCGACGCCGTCCGGCAGGAACTGGAGTGCGCCGACGCAGTCATGGCCAAGTGCGGCTAGCATGCTGTAGGCATCGGTACCGGCTGCGCCGACTCTTTCAGCAACGCGCTTGCGGATATCGCTGCTGTCCGGAAGCAAGTTGTCGAAGACGTTGATGACCGGCTCGCCGATGTAGCGGTCCTCCCGCAGCGGCAGCGATAGAGATACAGGGAAGGTGCCGCGGAATGCCAGCCACTCGTCGGCATATTTGAAATCGACCGCGCCTGTCGCCTCACGCCGCATGACGCCGACAAGGCGGCCGTTCAGGAAAACGTTGAGCGGAGCGTGGGCGCGCGGGCGTCCCATCAGAACAGGTCCTCGATGTCGGCGGCGCTGCCCTTGGTGCGTGGTCGGATGACGAGTTCCAAGTCGAGCGCCGAGAGCGCAGCCATCAGCGTCCGCAGCTGGACCGCGGGCTCTCCGGCTTCGAGGCGTGACACTGTCCCCTGGCGCAGGTGAATGCGATCACCCAGTCCGCCTTGGGTAAGGCCGGCCTGTTTGCGGACGCGGCGTAAAATGGCGCCGAGTTGTTTTTCTGTTCGGGCGATTTGCTCGGTCATGGAGCACCTCCAATAAACAATATACGCGAAGACGTATAGATCGGCAATATACGTGATTGCGTATATTTCGATTTTATACGCATCCTCGACTAAAAGAAAAAAAGGCGCGAACGCGTATAATGGATCGACTTTGGTGGCGCGTCGGACATCGTCGTCGAGCGCGGCACCGCTCCGTTCGCGGGGAGAGCGACGGCGGCGGTGGCAGTTAAGGTGGCATGGAACGACCGATGCGGCAACGCCGAGTCGTTTACTGCGGCTTTGTCGCGCAGATCGCGAAGCGATGTTGAGTAGCGCGTTCGAGCGCCTTGGGCCAACTCATCCGTCGAGCCTGGGCGCGATGGATCGCGCCCAGTTTCCAGTCCACGACCGGCTGCTCGAACCCGGCTTCGGCCAGCAGGCGAACTATCTCTTCCGCCCGTGCTCCGCCTGAGAAATAGACACGGGCAAGAATGTTCTGGTGACGTCTGGCCATGGCGGCGCCGTCATCGTCCGAGACCTGGGACTTGCCGGCCGTGAGCTTCTCCCAAAGTTCCCGCATACGCGTCGCCCAGTTGCGGCTGACAAAATCGCCGTCGATGACCAGCAGCCTGCCGCCGGGCTTCAGCAGCGAGAACCATTCGGCAAAGGCCGCCTTCGGATCCAGCAGCGTCCAGACCAGGTGACGGGTGACGATGACATCGTAGCTCGCCCTGTCCTCGAGCGTCCGTTCGGCATCCCTCACGATGAAGCGGATATCGGCGCCGCGTTTTTGTGCCTTGGCGCGCGCCTTGGCAAGCATGGCTTCCGACCAGTCGAGGCCTGTCACCACAAAGCCCAGATCGTGCATCAGATGCGAAATGACGCCAGTCCCGCAAGCGAGATCCAGAGACGCCCGCCCGGCGCCTGGCCCAATGTGCCTAGTTATGACCGCGTGCCAGGCGGCACGCTCCTGCTCGGAAAAAATCTCGTGGCCGACCTGCAGGTCGAATGTCTCGGCGCGGTCGGACCAATAGTCCCGAATCTCGTCGCGCAGCGAATAGTTTGCGTGAGCCGTCATTGCCCGAAACGCACTCCCCAAAGCGGCTACATTGGAATTGCTCTAAAAGAAAATTCTTGATTATACAATTCATGTTTCTTAAGCGGGGCCGGCAACTGAATTGCGAGAGCCCAATGATTTTGAAATCGATATTTGCGGCCGCGGTCGCGCTCGCGGCCTTGGTGCCGCTTACCCCAGGCGCGCGCGCCGAGACCGTCACCGACATTGCCGGCCGCAAGGTCGAGGTGAAGACGCCGGTCGAGAAGGTCATCCTCGGCGAAGGCCGGCAGATCTACCTGATCGCCGCGCTCGATACCGACAACCCTTTCAAGCGCATCGTTGGCTGGCGCGAGGACTTCTCCCAGGCCGATCCGGACAATTACGCCGTCTATCTGGAAAAATTCCCGTTGATGGCGGCGATACCGACCTTCGGCGGTTTCAAGGACGGCACCTTCGACATCGAGCAGGCCATCGCACTTGACCCGGACGTGATGATCATGAACATCGAGTCCAAGCAGGCAACCGAGGACGCGCAATACATCGAGAAGCTCGCCGCCGTCGGCATTCCGGTGGTCTATGTCGATTTCCGCGAGCAACCCTTCACCAACACCGAGCCGAGCATGCGCCTGATCGGCAAGCTGCTTGGCCAAGAACAGCGGGCCGAGGCGTTCATCGCCTACCGCGCGGCCCAGATCGCGCGCGTCACCGATGTGATCGCAGAGAAGAATCCCAAGCGCCCGACCGTGTTCATCGATCGCGCCGGGGGCTATTCCGATGATTGCTGCATGAGCTTCGGCAACGACAATTTTGGCAAGTTCGTCGACATGGCCGGCGGGGCTAATATCGCGGCCGACCTGATCCCGGGCACGTTTGGCACGCTCAATCCCGAACAGATCATCGCCAGCGATCCCGACCAGGTGATTGTGACGGGCGGCAATTGGGAGGCCTATGTGCCGGGCGGCAAATGGGTCGGCGTCGGTCCCGGCGCCGACGAAGCGGCGGCACTGAAGAAACTCAAGGGCCTGACCGAGCGGCCCGCGCTAACCGGCATCAAGGCGGTGGAGAACGGGCAGGTCCACGCCATCTGGCACCAGTTCTACAACAGCCCCTATCAGTTCGTCGCCATACAGCAGATGGCCAAATGGCTGCATCCCGACCTGTTCGCCGATCTCGACGCCGAGGCCACCTTCAAGGAGTTGCACGAGAAGTTCCTGCCGGTCGGGTACAGGCCTGGCCATTGGGTCTCACTCTCCGATGAGCAGTGAACCGGCCGCACTGTCAGCCAAACAAGGGCGCGGGCTCTACCGCGCCCTTGTCCTGCGCAAGCAGCTGATCCTGGCGGGGCTCGCCCTGGCGCTGCTGCTGAGCCTCTGCATCGACCTCGCGCTCGGGCCCGCAAGCTATAGCCTCGACCAGGTGGTGCTCGGCCTGGTTTCTCCCGGCAGTGTGCCGCTTCAGGTGCGCGTCGTGTTGTGGGACATCCGGCTTCCCATCGCGCTCATGGCAGTAGTCGTCGGCGCAGCACTGTCGGTCGCCGGTGCGCAGATGCAGACCATCCTCAACAATCCGCTCGCCAGCCCGTTCACGCTCGGCATTTCGGCGGCGGCCAGCTTTGGCGCAGCACTCGCGCTCGCCTTCGGCGTCGCGATGATCCCGGCCGCGATCGAATATATCGTGCCGCTGAACGCCTTCGTGGTGGCGATGCTGACCGCGCTCGTCATCCACCTTCTGAGCCTCAAGCGCGGCGTGACGGTCGAAACCATCGTGCTTCTCGGCATCGCGCTCGTATTCACCTTCAATGCGCTGCTGTCGCTCGTCCAGTATCTTTCCTCCGAGCAGGCGCTCGCCGCGGTCGTGTTCTGGACGATGGGAAGCCTCACCAAAGCCACCTGGCCCAAGCTCATCATTACCAGCCTCATCCTACTCGCAACACTTCCGATATTCGTGCGCCGCGCCTGGGCGCTGACGGCGCTGCGGCTAGGCGAAGACAAGGCCGCGAGCTTTGGCGTCAAGGTCGCACGCCTCAGGCTCGAAACCATGATGATGGTGAGCCTCCTTGCTGCCATTCCCGTCGCCTTCGTCGGCACGATCGGCTTCATCGGGCTTGTCGGTCCGCACATCGCCCGCATGCTGATCGGAGAAGATCAGCGCTTCTTCCTGCCCGCCTCGGCGCTTTCGGGGGCGCTCATCCTTTCGGCGAGTTCGGTTGCCAGCAAGTCGCTCGTTCCAGGCACGATCTTCCCGATCGGCATCGTCACCTCGCTTATCGGCATTCCCTTCTTCATCTCGCTGATCCTCTCGAATGTGAGGCGCTCATGGTAACGATCAGGCTCGATGGTCTCGGAGCCTTCCACGGGGCGCGGCTCGTCCTTTCGGATGTTTCAACTCCCATTTTCCGGGGTGGCGAGGTTGTCGCCGTGATCGGACCCAACGCAGCGGGCAAGTCGACGCTGTTCAAGCGCATCGCAGGACTTCTGAAGGGCCCGGGACGCGTCTGCCTCGAGGGCGCGGTCAAGGGGCCGGACGGCATCTGCTATATGCCGCAGGATACGGCAGCCAACGCGGTGCTGACCGTCTATGAATCGATTCTGCTCGCCCGCAAGCAGGGCTCGGCATGGTCGGTCAGCGACGGCGACCTCGCACTCATAGACGGCATCCTGGCCGCGCTCAGCATTTCGGATCTTGCCTTTCGCAACGTCGGAGAATTGAGCGGCGGGCAAAGGCAGGTGGTAAGCATCGCCCAGACCCTGGCTCGCGAACCTGAAATCCTGCTGATGGACGAGCCGACGTCCGCGCTTGACCTGCACCGGCAGGTCGAGGTGCTGACCTTTATGCGCGGGCTTGCGCGCAAGCACGGGATTGCGGTGCTGATCGCAATTCACGACCTCAATCAGGCCCTGCGCTTCGCCGACAAATGCATCGTCATCGCCGAGGGGCGGATGGTCGCCTGCGGCACGCCGGAAGATGTCGTTACGCCGGCGCTATTGCGTGATGTGTACCGCGTCGAGGCGAGGATCGAGCGCTGCTCGCGGGGCATCGGTCATGTCATGGTGGACGGCGTTGCCGCCGAAACGGCAGCGACTGCATCGATAGCAGCTTAGAGCGTCTGTGGTCGAAAGCCAAAAGCCTGGAAAATAGATCAAAATTCTAGCGTAAATAATTGAATTAAAAATATTTTCAGACGCCAAGGCGGTTACTTTGGCGACGAATGGAAGCGTTCGCTTTCGACCGCTGCACGTCCCTCGACGAGCTGCTGTTCTACGAGACATCTTGGGTAGACAGAGGTCGTGAAAACGCGCGATAAGGTTAGCCTGCGCTAGATTCAGAGATGGCCGGGGCACCAGATGATGGCACGCCGAATGTGCAACGCAATGCTTGGCTTCGCGGCGCTTGCCATAACCGCGTGCCAATCGGCTCCTGAAACGCCGCGACCCACTCTCGAACCTGCGTTAGGACCTGGACCCATTCCTGCCCAAACCGCCTCGGATCCTGCCGCTGTTCCTTCCGGCTCGGCAATTATTGATCAATCCGTGGCGGTCACTCCCCCTGCCAAGACCGTCCCGACAAAATATGCTGCTTTTTCGGGCCTATGGGCCGGACGATTGGAGGGGATGTATGACGCCAAACTTGCTGTTCAGACGATTTCTTCCAATGGCAAGGTGACGGTCACCTATGCGTGGGGAACTCTGGGCGACAACCATCCGGGAGAGGCCGCCGGCGTTGGAAGAATTGTGGGGACTGCGTTGAAGCTCGAGCGCCTGCCGAGTGGCGCAGACGTCAGTTTTGTCATGCGGCCCGACAGAACCCTGGCGGGAACCGTCAGGCTTGCCGGTCAGACCTACACGGGCGCGTTCGTCAAGCAATGATCGAAGACATGCCCGGAAGGCTATGTTGCTGTTGCCAGATCAGCCCGCGTCCTTCTTCCAGAGCGCCGACTCCTGATCGAGAGATGACCGCGGGCGATTGGGTTTGTTCGACGCGCGCTTGATTTGATCGCCAGTCTAGCCGCTGTTTGCGCTGACCGCGTCACCGAGCACCTTTGTGCGGGCCTGTATGCGCGCGGCGACAGGCGCGAACACCGAAATTGCCTTTGGGTGGACCTTGAAATGCGCCGGGGTCGAGGTGACGATCTCACCGTCAGTGTTCACCGGCATCGGCCTTTTCGTCTCGATGTCGAACTCGACGCATCTGGCCGTGCGAACCTCGCTCCAGGCGCCGTGCGTGCCGGAGCGGAACGAGCGCAACAAGAGCGCCATCTTCCAGAGATTCGTCATTTCCAGGCTGTAAAGGTCGAGATGGCCGTCATCGATCTCCGCTGTCTCCTCGACGACGTTGCCGCCGCCATAGTGGCGGCCGTTGCCGACCGCTATCTGGTAGGTCTCGACTTCGGTCGTTGCGCCCTTTTCGGTAATCCTTGCTTCAAAGTGGCGGGCCTTGGTCAACACTTTCATGGCCGCCAAGGCATAGCCAAACCTGCCGAAACGCTTCTTCAGCGCCGGATCCAGCCCCTGGGCAAGATCGGTGCTGAGGCCGATGCTCGCGACGTTGAAGAAAGCGTGGCCATTGACGGTCCCGATATCGATCAGACGTCGTCCGCCCTCTACTATCACGTCAGCCGCCTTCCCAAGATCCAACGGTATCTCGAGGGTACGCGCCAGATCGTTCGCCGTCCCCATCGGAATGATGCCCATCGGCAGCCCGCTTTCCATGACCGCGACCGCCGCCGAGGACACCGAGCCATCGCCGCCGCACACGATCACAAGATCGGCCCTATGGCGAAGGCGCACGATGTCGCGTGCTATCTCGGGCAGTGCCTCAAATGTCTCGACGCTGACGCGGAGCCCTCCGGCTTCCAGCCGCTCGACGACCGGTGCGAGAGATTCCTGCCCGCGTCGTGCTTTTGGATTGATGAGTAGAAGTGCGCGTCTGTTCGTAATGTCATTCATGCGGCGTAGATAGGGTGCGTGGCTGCGGATTACGACGTCGACAGGCGCGCCCGGGGAAACAAGCCACAAAATCACGGCTTCGGCAGCCGCTTGTGAGGTTGAAATTCGGTCCACATAATAATACCGAAAATGGGCACTACCAAGGTGCGGACATGACCAACACAGTCACAGCCAAAGGACAGGTGACCATCCCGAAGCCGGTCCGGGACCTGCTCGGAATCGTTCCGGGCAGCAAGGTTGATTTCCGCCGCACCGATGACGGCAATGTGGTGATTGTGCGTAGTGACAAGAAGCAGCCCGCGAGCCGCTTCGCGAAATTGCGCGGCCATGCCGGCAAGGGACTCGACACCGACGCGATCATGGCACTGACGCGTGGCGACGCGTGACGCTGGTCGACACCAACGTTTTGCTCGATCCTGTAACGGACGATGCGAACTGGGCGGATTGGTCGATCGACCGGCTTGAGGCGGCAAGCCTCAATGGGCCGTTGCTGATCAACGATGAGGTCTATGCCGAACTTGCCGTCCGCTATGACCGCACGCCTGTTTCTCGTCCGCTGCTTCGCGCGGCGTGTGCGTAGGCCCCTCGGCTTGGGTCTACGCCATCATGGCGAAAAGAATCGCAACACCGAGAATAATCCTGGTTCGACCGCGTTCTCCCCCAGGTAACAGCGCCCCTTGGTGATCGGAGAGACCACAATGGAAATTCTTGACTGCGAACGCATCGCGAAGGCCAAGCGGGCTTTCACGACCCGCCGAATTCCCACTGAGCGCATGCGGATGTTGCTTGCGCCTCCCGCCGAACCGAAGGCAGGGGACCTGGTGCTCGCGCGGATCGAAGCGCTCGGACACCACAAGTCGGTCGAACTGCCCTCGGGACGCAAGGCGGCACTTGCCGCGACGGACGAAGTCGTCCTGGCCTACGGCAACCGCTACGCCCCTGATCAGTTCGAGGCGATCGTGCCGGCAGATCTCGGACCGTGCCATATGGTGGCGGCAGGCGGAGTGGCATCGCGGGCGTTGGCATGGCACGACAAGACCATGTCTCCGACTGCGATCGTGCCGCTCGGCCTCGTCACCAACTCATGCGGCCGCGTTCTGAACGTTGCAGACTTTGCGGTCGCGCCGCAGCCGGCGCGGCTCACCCAGCCGACAATCGTTGTCTTCGGAACGTCGATGAATTCGGGCAAGACGACAACAGCTGCAAGCCTCGTGCGTGGTTTGACCAGGGCAGGTTTCGCAGTTGGTGCGGCAAAGGTGACCGGAACCGGAGCCGGCAATGATCTCTGGTCGATGATGGATGCCGGAGCATGCGCCGCTCTTGATTTTACTGATGCCGGCTTTGCCACGACCTATCTTGCCCCAATCGATGCCATCGTCGAGGGCGCGCAGCATTTGCTGCATTCTCTTGCCGCCACCGGGGCGGAGATCGCGGTTCTGGAGGTCGCGGATGGGCTATTCCAGTCCGAGACGGCCGCGCTGGCAAAGTCCCCGAAATTCCGCGAGCTGACCGGCGGCGTGCTGTTTGCCGCAGGCGATGCGATGGGGGCGGTGGCGGGCTGCGAAAGGCTGCGCGAGCTTGGATACGACGTGCTCGGGCTCAGCGGGCTCCTGACCTGCTCGCCGCTGGCGCGCCGGGAAGCAGGCGCTGCCAACGTCCCAGTCTATGGCGTCAAGGAACTCACCGATCCGGCGACCGCGGCAAGCATAGTCTCAGGGGTATTGAACCCGCGCCTGATGGTGATCGCTGGAGGTGCACAATGCCTCTACCAGGAATCCTGATCGGCACGCGACTGGTCGCCCTTGCGGTTCTTGTCGCCATCGGCTTTGCCAAGGCCGCCACGTCGCTCGCTCTTGTCGCCATCGTCGGTGCGGCGGTTTCCGGGGAACCGCAGCCGCTCGGGCAGGGCAGGCTGATCGTGGCCAGCCTTTCGCTCGGCATCGCGCTCTTCGCACTCGGGGTGATGCAGCGCCGACAGGGGGCAGCTTTTGCACTGGACTATGTGCGCGAGGTCCGCAGACTGCTGGTCGAGCAACTCTTCGCGTTGCCGCCTGGCGCCGGCCGGACCGGTCTCGGCCTGGTAATGACCCGCCTCGTCACCGACCTCTCCGCCATCAGATCCTGGCTGGCCGACGGCGTGGCTTCCCTCTTTGTTGCGGGTCCTTCCGTCGTTCTCATCGTGGTTGGCGCCTTCTGGCTTGCCCCGGGGGTTGCGCCGCTCCTGCTTTGCGGCGTTCTTGCCTGGTCGATCGTCTGTCTTGTTGCCCTGCCGTTTCTTCACCGGGCCATCCGCGAAAGCCGGCGGAGGCGGGGACGGCTTGCCGGCCGTCTCGGCGACATCGTTGCCGCCCGGGCGGCGTTTGCCCATTTCGGCAAAAGCGGAACGTCCACACGCAAGATCGACCGGATGTCGGAAGCGCTCAACATGTGGCTCGTCCGCCGGGCGGGGTGGTCGGGGGCTGCGCGCGCGTCCAGCGACTTCGTCATGCCCGTGATCGTCGTCATCCTCGTGGCCTATGCGTTTTCGGGCCGCCCGGCGATGCTGGTTGGCGATCTCAGCACGCTATTGCTCCTCGCCGGACTGACGGTTGGCCAGCTTTCCGACCTCGCTCGCGCCGCCGACTATCGGCTTGCCTATGTCGAGTCCCGCCGCCGGATTGCCTCCATCCTGGCAAGGCCGGTGCTTGCGGATCCTGTGAATCCAGTTCCCCTGCCGCGCTCGACGTCAGGCCGGCGGCTGCGCATCGAATTTCATTGCCGAAACGGCACGCCGTCAAAAGTGCTGGATGCCGCGCCCGGCGCCTCGATCCTGCTTGGCGGTGATACGCCTGAAGCACGCAGCGCGCTTTTTTCCAGCATCGCAGGTTTTGAGGAAAACAGCGGCCTGGCGATTTTCCTCGATGACATTCCTGTCGACAAGATTTCGCAGCGCGACCGGCGCCGGGCAATCACCCTTTTGTCGCCGGCGATCCCGTTGGTGCGGGCTACAATGGTCGACAATATAGCCCTGGGAGCGCCCTCAGCGACCCCGCAGGAAGAGATAATCGCCACGGCCTCGCTGTGCGGCCTGGCAGTCGATGGACCGCCAGACAGCGGCCAGAGACTGGAGCCCCCTCAAATCAGTGCCATGCAGGCCGCCCGGATCCGTGCCGCACGAGCGCTGGTTCGATCAGCAGCCGTGCTCCTTATCGACGACATCGATGTCTGCAAGGACCGGGACTTGCTTGCGGCCGTTCTTGCACACGCGCGTGCCGCGCAAACGACAGTGATCGTCTCGTGCGAAGCAGCCACTGTGGGCATGGAATTCGATGATACCTGGCTTCTCGATTGCGAGTGATCGGGAGATTGCCTCGGCGCTGCCACATGCCTTGTTGCAACCACAAATAGTCGCGACTAGCGACATCGATCCACAATATGGATCGCATTTTCGCCGCAAGTCGCTGATATATGGCCGATTGCATGGCAAAAATCGCTTATGCGAAATAACTGGTCCATGATATAGACCTGTATGCGAAAATCTGGAATGAGCGGGAGGAGATCGCTTCGTTCCCGATTTCGGCGTGAGCAGGCGTTGTTGCCTGGTCCGAGCGGAGGAGCTTGAAGCATGGCAGCCGCCAGCAACAACACGATGATCGTCGATACGCCGGCCGAGGTGCTGGATGCGCGGCCAGGGTCGCGGCTGATGTGGCCGGTCGAGGCGGTGGCCTCGATCCTGCTCGTCTTCGTCATCGGTCTGCTGCTCGCCGGCGTCATCTCGCGCTACGTGCTATCGCTGCCGATCGTCTGGATCGATGAGGCCGCCTCCATCTCCTTTCTCTGGCTCGCCATGCTCGGCTCGGCGATCGCCATCGACCGCAACGAGCATCTGCGTCTTACCATCTTCCTCAACCTGATCCCCGAGCGCGGCCGCAACTTCGTGGACGCCCTCGCTTTGCTCGTCGTGGCGACGGTGCTGCTCGCGCTGATCGTGCCGGCAAGCCAGTATGTACAGGAAGAGTGGTACGTCACCTCGGCGGCGCTCAACATTCCGATGAGCTTCCGCGCCTCGGCAATTGTCGCCGGGCTGGCATTGATGTCGGTTATCGCCGTGGGCCACGCGATCCGCGCAGCGACGCTCGCCAACCTGGCCGCCGCTGTCGCAGTGATTGCCGCACTGGCCGTGTTCGGCTGGCTGCTTTCGCCATTGTTCCTCACGCTTGGCTACGCCAACATCGTCATCTTTCTCGTCGGCGTGGTGGCGGTCTGCCTTCTGCTCGGCGTGCCGATCGCTTTCTGTTTCGGCGTCGGCACGATCGCCTTCATCGCCTTCAGCACGCACGTGCCGATGATCGTGCTTGTCGGCCGCATCGACGAGGGGATGTCGAGCCTCATCCTGCTGTCGGTGCCGATCTTCGTTCTGCTCGGTTGTGTGCTCGACGCGACAGGCATGGGCAAGGCGATCGTCGAGTTCATGGCGTCGCTGTTCGGCCATGTGAAGGCCGGCATGTCCTACGTGCTGCTGGGCTCGATGTTCCTCGTCTCGGGCATTTCCGGTTCGAAGGTTTCCGACATGGCGACTGTCGCTCCGGCACTTTTCCCCGAAATGAAGCGTCGCGGCCACAAGCCCAAGGAGATGATCGCGTTGCTCGCAACCGGCGCTGCGATGGCCGATACGGTGCCGCCGTCGATCGTGCTGATTGTGCTCGGCTCGGTCGCCGGCGTTTCGATCGCCGCGCTTTTCACCAGCGGCTTCGTCATCGCCGTGGTTCTGTTGCTCGTCCTTGCGGTGCTCGCTCGCTGGAAGGCTTCGGGCGAAAGCATGGAAGGCGTACATCGCGCTCCGTTCTCGCTCGTCTGGAAGACGCTGCTCGTCTCCGCCCCCGCACTGGTGCTTCCCTTCCTGATCCGCGGCGCCGTCGGCGGCGGCGTCGCCACCGCCACCGAGGTTTCCACAATCGCCGTGCTCTATGCGCTGGTCATCGGCGCCTTGTTTTATGGCGGCATCGGCGCGAAGAAATTCTACGCCATGCTGGTCGAGACGGCGGCGCTGTCCGGCGCCATCCTGCTCATTCTCGGCACCGCCTCGGCAATGGCCTGGGCGCTGACGCAAACCGGCTTCGCCAACCAACTGGCCATCTACATGACCGACCTGCCGGGAGGCTGGTTCTCCTTCATGCTCGTCACCATCGCCGTCTTCATGGTTCTCGGCTGCGTCCTTGAAGGTCTGCCAGCGATCGTTCTGATGGCGCCGATCATGTTTCCGATCGCCGCTCGGCTGGGCATCAACGACGTGCACTATTCGATGGTCGTCGTGACGGCGATGAACATCGGGCTCATGGCCCCGCCTATCGGCATCGGCTTCTACATCGCCTGCAAGATCGGCGACGTCTCGCCCGACGAGGCCATGAGCGCCATCTGGCCCTACCTCGGTGCGTTGCTTGCCGGCCTGTTGCTGATCGCCGCCGTCCCGGCGCTGTCGGTAGCCTATCTCTAGCCACTCGGATTCAACCAGGAGGAAACACGATGACCATCACCCGCCGCAGCTTGATGATTGGCGCAGCCGCATCCATCCCGCTCGTGAGCACCATCCGCTACGCCGGGGCGCAGGCGGCGGAGTTCAACTACAAATACGCCAACAACCTGCCGCTCACCCACCCGATGAACCTGCGCGCGCAGGAATCCGTCGAGAAAATCCGCGAGGAGACCGGCGGCCGCGTCGCCATCCAGATATTCCCCAGCAACCAGCTCGGCGCCGACACCGACATGCTGAGCCAGGTTCGCTCGGGCGGCGTCGAATTCTTCACGCTGTCGCCGCTGATCCTTTCCACGCTCGTCGCCAATGCCTCGATCAGCGGCATCGGCTTTGCCTTCTCGAACTACGACGCGGTGTGGGCGGCGTTGGATGGCGACCTCGGCAAATATGTGCGCGGCGAGATCGAGAAATCGAACCTGGTCGTCATGGAGAAGATCTGGGACAACGGCTTTCGCCAGATCACCAGTTCCGTCGGCCCGATCGAGACGCCCGCGAACCTCGAAGGCTTCAAGATTCGCGTCCCGGTCAGCCCGCTCTGGACCTCGATGTTCACCGCCTTCAAGTCGGCGCCGGCCAGCATCAACTTCGCCGAAGTGTATTCGGCGCTGCAGACGAAGATCGTCGACGGGCAGGAAAACCCGTTCGCCATCATCTCCACGGCCAAGCTCTACGAGGTGCAGCAGTTCTGCTCGGTCACCAACCACATGTGGGACGGCTTCTGGTTCCTCGCCAACAAGCGGGCCTGGGAGGCGATGCCGCAGGACATGCGCGAGATCGTCGCCAGGAACCTCAACGAGGCCGGCGTGAAGGAGCGCGAGGACGTCGCCAAGCTCAATGCCACGCTTGAGCAGGAGCTCGCCGCCAAGGGCATGAAGATCAACCATCCGGATGCGGCCCCGTTCCGGCAGACGCTGAAGGACGCCGGCTTCTACTCCGAGTGGAAGGGCAAGTACGGCGACGAAGCCTGGGCCATCCTGGAAAAGGCTGTTGGCGCCAGCCTGACCTGAGCGCAGGGCAGTTCCCGGGCGGGCAGGGCATGTGGCTCAACCGCCCGATAACAGCCGCGATTTTTGTAAGGAATTCGATGGTGGTCGACCGGCTCAGGGGAAAATCCGCAATCGTCTTTGGCGCCGGGTCGTCCGGACCCGGCTGGGGCAACGGCAAGGCAGCCGCGGTCGCCTTCGCGCGCGAAGGCGCGCGCGTCGCCTGCGTCGATCTCGCTGCGGCGGCCGCCGCTGAAACCGCTGAAATCATCCGCGACGAAGGCAACCAGGCGATCGCGTTGTCGGCCGACGTGACCAATCTGGCCTCAGTCGAACTGGCAGCAGCGGCGGCAATGGAGGCGTTCGGCGCCATCGACATCCTGCACAACAACGTCGGCGTGACCCATATGGGCGGTCCCGTTGAACTCGATGAGGACGCGTTCCAGGCCGCCCTCGATCTCAATATCGGACCGGTCTACCGCACCGCCAAGGCGGTGTTGCCGCATATGCTCAAGGGCGGCGGCGGTGCGATCGTCAATATCTCGTCACTCGCCGCGATACGCTACGTCGGTTATCCTTATTTCGCCTATTATGCGGCCAAGGCCGCGGTGAACCAGGCCACCGTGGCCCTGGCCATGCAATATGCCCGGCAAGGTATTCGCGCCAACTGCGTCATGCCGGGCCTGATCGATACGCCGATGATCTACAAGCAGATTTCCGGCCAGTATGGTTCGGCCGACGAGATGGTGGCCGCCCGCAACGCCATGGTGCCGATGGGGCGGATGGGAACAGCGTGGGACGTCGCTGCGGCGGCCGTGTTTCTTGCCTCCGAGGAAGCGCGTTTCGTCACCGGCGTTTGCCTGCCTGTCGACGGCGGCCAAAGCTGCGCCGTCTGCGAGCTCCGCTGACCATGGACATCGCACTGCCCCCAGAACGCGATCAGACCGGCTCGCAGAGCGTCGACCGGGCGCTCAGCCTTCTTTCGATGGTCGGCCGGCACGCCGACCGCGGCGTTTCGCTCTCCGATATCGTCGAGGAGAGTGGGCTGAACAAGCCGACAACGCGCCGCCTGCTGCTGGCGCTGATGCGCGCGGGAATGATCGAGCAGGACGAGACGACGCGGCGCTATTATCTCGGCGAGGAGGCCTACGTGCTGGGCAGCCTCGCCTCGCGACGTTTCGGCCTGCTTCAGGTCTCGATGGAAAGCCTGCTGCGCCTTTCCAGAAAGACCGAGGATGCCAGCTTCCTCTCAGTTCGCCGCGACACATACTCGGTCTGCCTCTATCGCGAGGAAGGCACATACCCGGTCAGGACTCACGCGCTGCAGGCCGGCTTCGAGCACCCACTGGGCGTTGGCGCCGGCTCGCTCGCCATGCTCGCTGCACTCCCCGACGAGGAAGTGGAAGCGGTGCTGGCGGCCAATGACGCGGTGCTCAAATCCGACTACCCAATGCTCCCGGTCGAGCAGATCCGGCGCGACGTCGAAACGACGCGCGCCAACGGCTATTCGCTCAATCCCGGCCGGATCGTCACCAATTCCTGGGGCGTCGGGGTTGTGCTTCGCAGCGCCGACGCGCGGCCAGTCGGCGCACTGTCGATCGCGGCGATCGACAGCCGGATGCAGCCGGCAAGACAGGTCGAGCTCGTCGGATATCTCATGCAGGAGGCAAGGCGCGTCGAGGAACGGCTTGCCCAGATGTTCGCCTCGCGCGCGCATGTGCGCGAGCACCCCACTTTAAAGCCGCGCACCAGGAGGTTGTCACAATGACGAAGGCTCACACCGACGGACGGGCGCATTCCGCGTTAGGAAAGTCGGAATTGGAAAACACCGGGCAGTTGATGGCGGCGGCAGCGGCGCCCACGCTTGCTCATGCCGGTGTCGAGCCCGGCGACGTCGCCGCCATCTTCGTCTACGTGTCGTCGCTGGAGCGCGCGAAGTGATGACCATGGCTGCAGGCGGCGTGACGCCTCCCTCCACGCGCGTCATGAACCTCTCGCATTTTTTGACCCAGGCGGCACGCCGCAACCCGCACGACATCGGCTTCGTCTGGCGCGAGCGGCAGTGGACATGGCGCGAGATGGAAGCGCGCGTCAACGCGATGGCCGCTGCACTCCGCGACGCGTTCGGCGTGACAAAGGGCGACCGTATCCTGATCCAGTCGGCCAATTGCAACCAGATGTTCGAATCAATGTTCGCCTGCTTCCGGCTCGGGGCCGTCTGGGTGCCGGCGAACTACCGCCAGTCGCCGGACGAAGTCGCCTACCTCGCCAAGGCGAGCGGCGCGCGTGGCCTGATCTGCGGCGCGGTCTTCCCGGCTCATGCTGCTGCCTGCCGGGAAACAGCCCCCGGGATCGACTTCGTCCTGTCGATCGGCGCGGCCGAATTCGGCGATGACTACGACGCCGTCGCCGCCCGTTTTGCCGGCCGGACCGTTGCCAGCGTCGCCGTCGATCGCGACGATCCCTGCTGGTTCTTCTTCACCTCCGGCACGACCGGCCGGCCAAAGGCCGCCGTGCTCACGCATGGCCAGATGGGCTTTGTCATCACCAATCATTTGTGCGACCTGATGCCCGCCACGACGCGCGACGACGCCTCGATCGTGGTGGCGCCGCTGTCGCATGGGGCCGGCATTCACCAACTCGTGCAGGTGGCGCACGGCGCCAAGTCTATCCTGCTGCCAACCGACAAGCTCGACGTGCCGACGGTCTGGGCGCTGGTCGAAGAATGGCGGGTGACCAACGCCTTCACCGTGCCGACCATCCTCAAGATGCTGGTCGAGGACGACAGCGTCGACCGGTTCGACCATTCCTCGTTGCGCTATGTCATTTATGCCGGTGCGCCGATGTACCGCGCCGACCAGAAGCGGGCGCTCGAGAAACTGGGGCCGGTTCTGGTCCAGTATTTTGGCCTGGGGGAAGTCACGGGCAATATCACTGTGCAGCCTCCTTCTGATCATTCCGTCGAGGATGGCCCGCAAGCGCGCATCGGAACCTGCGGTTTCGAGCGCACAGCCATGCAGGTCGAGATCCAGGACGACGCCGGCAATGCCGTCTCGCCCGGCGAAACCGGCGAAATCTGCGTGATCGGGCCGGCAGTCTTCGCCGGCTATTACGACAACCCGCAAGCCAACGCCGCAGCGTTCCGCAACGGCTGGTTCCGCACCGGCGATCTCGGCCACATGGCCGAGGACGGCTTCGTCTACATCACCGGCCGCTCGTCCGACATGTATATCTCAGGCGGCTCCAACATCTATCCGCGCGAGATCGAGGAGAAGATCCTGCTCCATCCCGACATCAGCGAAGCCGCCGTTCTCGGCATTTCCGATCCCGTCTGGGGCGAGGTCGGCGTCGCGGTTTGCGTCGCACGCGCCGGCGTTGTGCGCGAAACGATCGCGATCGAGCGCTGGCTGGAAGGCAAGCTCGCCCGCTACAAGATGCCCAAGCGCTTCGTGTGGTGGGAGACGATGCCCAAATCGGCCTATGGCAAGATCGCCAAGAAGTTAATTCGCGAAGAGCTGGAGCGCCGCGGCGAGTTGGGACCGTCCGAGCCGAAGCTCCCGGCATGAGGAGCAGGCGATGAACAGCAGCCACCAAAGCCGCGCCGTGGCGATCACCGGCGGCGCATCGGGCATCGGCCTTGAGACGGCGCGCCTGCTGACCGAGCGCGGCTTCGAGGTCTTCCTCCTCGACCTCGCCGCGCCAGCGCTGGGTTCGGCCTGCACGGATCTCGGCCTGCGCGAGGAACGCGGCATCGTCTGCAACGTGGTCGACGAAGCGGCTGTCGACGAGGCCATCGGCCGGATCACCGCCGCGCACAGCCTCGCCGCGGTCGTGAACTGCGCCGGCATAGCGATGGACCGGCCGTCGGTCGAGACCAGCGTCGAGGATTTCCGCCGCATTGTCGACGTGAACCTCACCGGAACGTTCATCGTCTCGCGGGCTGCGGCGCGCTACTGGCTTGAACGGAAGCTGCCGGGAGCGATTGTCAATATCACCTCTGTTTCTGGACTTTGCGGCAACAAGGGCCGCAGCGCCTACGGCGCATCGAAGGGCGGCCAGAATCTGCTCACGCTCGTCATGGCCAATGAGCTCGGCGTCGATGGCATCCGCGTCAACGCCGTCGCACCCGGGCCGATCGAAACGCCGCTGACGCAGGCCGTCCACACCGAGGACGTCCGCCGGCAGTGGTTGGATCGCGTGCCGCAGCGCCGCTACGGCACGCCGCGCGAGATCGCGGGAGCGGTGGCTTTCCTGATTTCAGACGAGGCCAGCTACATCAACGGCCAGATTCTCGCCGTCGATGGCGGCTTCATCCATGCCGGCCTTGTGGCCTGAGATGGCTCCGATGCGCAGCATCCGCCATCCCGGTCCGATCGCGTCGGAACGTTTCGCAGCGATGCCCTGCGCCGCAGAGCCGCTGACGCTGCGGCTTGAAGCCGGCAGCACGATCAATGACGCCGTGGCGCAGGCCCTCGCGGTCGCCGGGTTCAGCAGCGGATATATCCGCCTGCGCAACGCGCGGGTTGACCCAATGCGCTACGTCGTCCCCGCCGCCTCTCCCGATGGCACGCACGCCGCGTGGTACAGCGATACATTCGCACCGGAAGGCATAACGGTCATCGAGGATGCGGGCCTCGTCGCCGGCCGGCGCGACGAGCGGGCATTTTTTCATTGCCATGGCATCTGGCGCACCCCCGACGGCGTGCGCCGCATGGGCCATCTCCTGCCGCTCGACTCGCACCTGGCGGAGCCGGTTGAGGTCACCGCCTGGGGTATCGAGGGCGCGCTGTTCGACGTGCGCGACGACGCCGAGACGAATTTTCGCCTTTTCGCGCCGATCGGGGCTCCGCTCCTGGGTGAGCGCCGCGGCCGCCGCGCCGCCATCTGCACGGTAAGGCCCAACGAGGATATCGGCCAGGCGATCGAAGCCCTTTGCCGACGGCACGGCTTTGACCACGCCTCGATCCAGGGCATCGGCAGCCTGGTCGGCGCGGATTTCGACGACGGCTCGGCGGTCTCCTCCTATGCGACGGAAGTTCTCGTCACGAACGGCGCCGTGCGCTCCGGTCGTTGCACGCTCGACATCGCGCTGGTCGGCATGGACGGTGTGATATCAGCAGGTCGCCTTCGCCGCGACGCTAACCCCGTCTGCGTGACATTCGAACTGCTGGTTGTCGCATCCGATGAGAAATCTGCATAGTTGAGGATGCTGACCACGCTGTGTGCCGTGTCGCTGCGGCCCCACTTGGTCGACCGTGGATCAGGATCATCCGAAATTTAGGTTTCACGACCCGGTCAGAGCGGTTTTCGGATCCATTTTGCCACGACGCCAACGATGCCTTCCCGGAACGACAGCACCGCGACAACGAAGATGATGCCCTGGCCGATCGTGACCCAGTCGCCGAATGTCGCGAGGTAGTTCTGCATCGTGACGATGACTGCCGCGCCGACGATCGGTCCGAACACCGTGCCCATGCCGCCCAACAGCGTCATCAGCACGACTTCGCCGGACATCGTCCAGTAGACGTCGGTAAGCGACGCCAACTGGAACACGATGGCCTTGGTTGCGCCGGCGACGCCGGCGAGCGTGGCCGACAGCACGAATACGGCGAGCTTGTAGCGGTTGACCCGATAGCCCAGCGAGATCGCGCGCGGCTCGTTCTCGCGGATCGCCTTCAACACCTGGCCAAACGGCGAATGGATGATCCGATAGATCAGCAATATGCCGGCGAAGAAGATGGCGAGCACGAAGAAATAGAGAACTTCGCTCGAACGCAGGTCGATCAGCCCGAACAGATGGCCGCGCGGCACGGCCTGGATGCCGTCCTCGCCGCCGGTAAACGCCGCCTGCAGCGAGAAGAAATAGATCATCTGCGCAAAAGCCAGCGTCACCATGGCGAAATAGATGCCGTGGCGGCGAATGGCGAGGGAGCCGATGGCGAGACCGAGCACGGCTGCCACCAGCGTGCCCGCGATAATGGCAAGTTCAGGCGTCAGGCCCCACACCTTTGCCGCATGGGCCGAGACGTAGCTCGCCATGCCGAAATAGGCTGCGTGGCCGAAGGACAGGAGACCGCCAAAGCCGAGCAACAGGTTGAAGGCGCAGGCAAACAGCGCGAAGCACAGCACCTTCATGACAAAGATCGGATAGAGCAGAAATGGCGCGGCGATGAGGAAGACGAACAGCGCGGCGAAGATTGCAAGGTGATGACGGGGCATGCCCGCGGCGCCGACGGACGTTATGGCCGCCATAGCGATCGGGTTGGTGTCGGTTGTCATCACACACTCCGTCCAAACAGACCCGCGGGCTTGACCAGCAGCACGAGCGCCATGATGACAAAGATCACCACCGCCGAGCCTTCCGGATAGAATACGCGGGTCAAGCCCTCGATCAGCCCAAGCCCGAAGCCGGTGAGGATCGAGCCCAGTATCGAGCCCATGCCGCCGATGACGACGACGGCAAAGACGACAATGATCAGGTCTGCCCCCATGTTCGGATTGACAGCATATATCGGCGCGGCGAGCACGCCGGCGAAACCCGCGAGTGCGACGCCGAAACCATAGGTGAGTGTGACCAGCAGCGGCACGTTGATGCCGAACGCGCCGACCATGGTCGGGTTCTCGGTCGCAGCCCTGAGATAGGCGCCAAGCCGGGTCTTTTCGATGATGAACCAGGTCGCGAGGCACACGATGAGGGAAGCCACGATCACCCAGGCGCGCGAATTGGGCAGGTACATGAAGCCAAGATTGTACCCGCCGTTCAGAAGCGGCGGCGGCGGGTACGGCAAGCCGGATACGCCGAAAAACTGGCGGAAGAAGCCGACGATGATCAGTGCCAGGCCAAATGTGAGAAGCAGCCCGTAGAGATGGTCGAGGTGATAGAGCCGTCGGATCAGGACGCGCTCAAGCACGATGCCGGTGACGCCGACAATCGGCGGGACGATGAACACAGCCCACCAGTAACCGACGCCAAGATAGTTGAGCAGCATCCAGGCGCCGAAGGCGCCCAGCATGTACTGGGCGCCATGCGTGAAATTGATGATGTTCAGGAGACCGAAGATGACCGCCAGCCCGAGGCTCAGAACCGCATAGAAGGAGCCATTGATCAGCCCGAGCAGCAATTGCCCGAACAGGACCTGAGGCGGAATTCCAAGCAGTTCGAACATGGTCGCTCCAGCTGACTTATCGACAAAACGACGCGCCGAGCTGTTCGGCGCATCGTTGGCGAGGCTCGCTTACTTGACGAGCGAACAGCCGCCTTCGGCGAGCGGGCGGAACGCCTTGTCGGCCGGAATGGTGGCCACCGTCTCGAAATAGTCCCATGGAGCCTTCGATTGGTCCGGCTTCTTGACGCGGAACAGATACATGTCGTGCAGCTTGCGCCCGTCGGCGCGGATGGTGCCCTTGCCGAACAGCGGATCCTCGGTCGGCATTTCCTTCATTTTGGCCATCACCTTGGCCGCATCCTTGTCGCCGACGGCCTCGACGGCCTTAAGGTAATGCAGGACAGAAGCGTAGACTCCGGCCTCGATCATCGAAGGCTTTTGTCCGGCATTCCGCTCCTGGAAACGGGCAGAGAACTCCCGCGTTTGATCGTTCTTGTCCCAGTAGAACGCGCTGGTGAGCACGAGGCCTTGCGCCACTTCGAGGCCAAGCGCATGCACGTCGTTGATGAACATCAGCAGGGCGGCGAGCGCCTGGCCGCCCTGGGTGATGCCAAATTCCGACGCCTGCTTGACCGCGTTGATCGTGTCGCCGCCGGCATTGGCGAGGCCGACGACCTTGGCGCCCGACCCTTGCGCCTGCAGCAGGAAGGACGAAAAATCCTGGCCGGGGAAAGGATGACGGACGGCGCCGAGAACCTTGCCGCCCGATGCTTCGACGACCGCCGTCGTATCGCGCTCGAGCGCGTGGCCGAAGGCGTAGTCGGCTGTGACGAAGAACCAGCTATCGCCGCCCTGTGCGACCATGGCCGAGCCCGTGCCGTTGGCAAGCGCCCAGGTGTCGTAGGTCCAGTGGACGGTGTTGGGCGAACAGGCTTTGCCGGTGAGGTCGGACGAGGCCGGACCCGAGGCGAGGAAGATCTTGTTCTTCTCCTTGGTGATCTCGTTGACGGCGAGCGCCACCGACGAGGTTGGCACATCGGCGATTACATCGACATTTTCGGTGTCGTACCACTGGCGGGCGATGTTCGAGCCGACGTCCGGCTTGTTCTGGTGGTCGGCGGAGACGATCGACACATTGATGCCCTTGTCCGTCGCCTTGAAGTCTTCGACCGCCATCTGGGCCGCGATGACCGAGCCTTCGCCAGCGATGTCTGCATAGATGCCGGAACGGTCATTCAGAACGCCGATCTTGACATCTGTGGCATAGGCCGCGCCGGCCATCAGCAGGCTCGCCGTCGAAGCCAGGACAAATCCCATTTTTTTCATCGCTACTTCCCTCCGATTGCGGCGCAACGCGCCGTTGATGATGTCTAGACGCCGAGATAGGCGTGCAGCTTGTCGATGTTGGCGTCGAGTTCGTGGTTGGGGATGGTGTCGATCACGCGCCCCTGTTCCACCACGTAGTGACGGTCCGCGACCAACGCGGCGAAATGAAAATTCTGTTCGACGAGCACGATCGTGAATCCCTCGTCCTTGAGCCGGGCAATAGTGCGGCCGATCTGCTGCACGATGACCGGCGCAAGCCCTTCGGTCGGCTCGTCGAGCAGCAAGAGCTTGGCGCCCGTCCGCAAGATCCGGCCGATGGCGAGCATCTGCTGTTCGCCGCCCGAGAGCTTGGTGCCTTGGCTCGAAAGCCGTTCCTTCAGGTTCGGGAAGAGCTCGAAAATCTGCTCGACGGTGAGCCCACCGGGCCGCACCTGCGGCGGCAGCATCAAATTCTCCTCGACAGAGAGGCTGGAAAAGATCGCCCGTTCCTCGGGGCAGTAGGCGATGCCCATCTGTGCGATCAACCGCGACGGCAGCTTGATCGTTTCCCGACCTTCATAGGTGATCGAGCCCGAGCGCCTGGAAAGAATTCCCATGATCGCCTTCAGCGTCGTCGTCTTGCCGGCGCCATTGCGGCCGAGCAGCGTCACCACTTCACCTTCGCCAACCTCGAAACTGACGCCGTGAAGCACATGGCTCTCGCCGTACCAGCCCTGCAGGCCATCGACGCGAAGCAGGGGTCTCGTCGAGGGGCCAGCAGCCGGCCTGCTTGCAAGTTCAACCTCAGGCATGTCCGGCCCCGATATAGGCTTCGATAACGCGCGGATCCTTGGAAACCGCAGCATAGTCGCCTTCGGCGAGGACTTTGCCGCGAGCGAGCACAGTGATGCGGTTCGACAGCGAGGCGACGACCGACAGATTGTGCTCAACCATCAAAATGGTGCGGTTCTTGGAGATGCGCCGGATCAGCGCCGAGATGCGCTCGATGTCTTCCTGCGCCATGCCGGCCATGGGCTCGTCGAGAAGCAGCATTTCAGGGTTCAGCGCCAGCGTCGTCGCGATTTCAAGCGCGCGCTTGCGGCCGTAGGACAGATCGCTGGCGCGGATGTCTGAAAACGCGGTCAGGCCGACATCGGCGAGAAGCGCCGCACCCTCGCCATCGAACTTGGAGAGCACTTTTTCGGAGCGCCAGAAATCGAAACTGTCGCCGCGCCGGCGCTGCAGCGCGATGCGGACATTCTCGAGTGCCGTCATGTGCGGAAACACCGCCGATATCTGAAAGGAGCGCACAAGGCCCAGCCGCGCGATGTCGGCCGGCTGCATCCTGGTGATGTCGCGGCCTTGGTAGCGGATCGCGCCGCGCGTTGGCTGGAGGAATTTGGTCAGCAGGTTGAAGAGGGTCGTCTTGCCTGCGCCGTTGGGGCCGATCAGCGCGTGGACCGATCCTCGCTCCACCGTCAGGTTGACATTGTTGACAGCGACAAAGCCCCCAAATTCCTTAGTCAATCCCGCTGCTTCGAGGATCGCTCCGGAACTCATGCGCGAAAGCCTTCGCCCATCATCGGCGTGAAAACGTGGAAACGGCTGCGAGGCTGCCCGCCCCCAGGGTGACTTCCATGGTTCCTCCCGTGGCTTTCCCGCCCCGCAACAAACGACCTAATGCACATCGCGTCAAGGCGGCAATTTTTCAGATGCGTCGGTTCGACAAACTTTTGAAGAGCGGTTCACGGTCGAGCGCATGTGCAGCGATTGCTTGGCGATCTATCGTTCGCTCTCGGAGGGCATAACGAAAGCACTTGGCTCTCGAAACAGGCGCGCTAAAAACACCGCAATAATGACTATATCTAGCTAACGGAGCAGGGAGATGGCTCGGCTGCCTGGCGTTAGCCGGCAGGGATCAGCGCCTGAGCCACTTGGCCGCTTCTGAACAGGAGAGGTTGACCATGACCAGTCAACTGGAAGACCGCAAGCTTGATCCAGCCGTGGCGCTCCCGGCGATCGACGAGATGGCGCCGCGCGAGCCGCATCGGCAATTTGCGCTGAAGCACGAGGACTGCTTCGTCGTCTCAGACAGCTACGGCGACATACGCGGCACCGGCGACGGGCTCTTCCGCGACGACACGCGTGTGCTGTCGCGCTTCCGTCTGTTCATTGGCGGCCGGATGCCGTCGCTGCTCGGCGCCTCGCTGTCGCAAGACAACATCCTGTTTACCGCCAATCTCACCAATCTGGCCACTATCGGGCCGAATGGCAGCGAAGCGTTGCCGGGCGTCGTCCACATCGACCGGACGCGGTTCATCTGGCAGGACCGCATGTTCGAACGCATCACCTTCACCAACTACTCCGCGCGCGAGGTGGTCCTGCCGGTTCGGCTCGACTTCGACGCCGATTTCCGTGACATGTTCGAGGTGCGCGGCACCACACGCAGCCGCCGCGGTCGCGCCCATGACGCGCTGGTCGGCGCGGCGAGCGTCACCTTCCGGTATGAAGGCCTCGACAATGTGGCCCGTCAATCGGTCATCGCATTCTCGTTCAAGCCCGATCAACTGCATCCCAACCACGCCGATTTCCTCATTCGCGTGGCAAGGCGTGACAGCAGGGCACTGTACCTGGAGGTCGGTCACAGCGAAGCTGTCCCCTCCAGTGATCGCTTCCGCGCGGCCGCCGCGCGCGCCCGCTTTGCCATGCGCTCAAAGCGCCGGCAGGGCGCCACCGTGTTCAGCTCTGGCCGCGTGTTCAATGACTGGCTGACACGCACGCGCGCCGACATCGCGCTGCTGACGACGGATCTGGAGACGGGGCCATACCCCTATGCCGGCATCCCGTGGTTTTCGACGGCTTTCGGCCGCGATGGCGTCATTTCCGCCTTGCAGATGCTCTGGCTCAATCCCGAGCTTGCCCGTGGGGTACTGGCCTATCTTGCCCACTATCAGTCGACCGACACCTCTGTGTTCGATGATGCCGAACCTGGCAAGATCATGCATGAGACCCGCAAGGGAGAAATGGCGGTGCTGCGTGAGCTACCGTTCGGCCGCTACTATGGCGGCGTCGACACCACGCCACTCTATGTCTACCTGGCTTCGTCCTACGCCGAACGCACAGGAGACGAGGCGTTTGTCGATCGCATGTGGGACTCGCTGGGCGCTGCCACCGCGTGGATGGAAGAGGTCGGAGCCCGCAATGGGGAAGGCTTTGTCACCTACAACAGGGCGGCCGACACGGGTCTGTTCAACCAAGGCTGGAAGGACAGTTCCGATGCCGTCTTCCATGCCGACGGCACCATCCCCAAAGGGCCGATCGCATTGGTCGAGGTGCAAGGTTATGCCTTCGCCGCATATCGAGGGATGGCGGCGCTAGCCGTCAGGCGCGGCGACGACGCCAAGGCGGCGCACTGGAGCGCCCTGGCAGAGAGGATCCGTCAGGCGGTCGAGACGCATTTCTGGATGCCGGACCGCGATTTCTATGCTTTGGCGATCGACGGGGAAGGCAAGCAATGCGCGGTCCGCACGTCCAACGCCGGTCACCTGCTTTATGTCGGGCTGCCGTCGGCGGAACGGGCGCAGGCACTTGCCAGCCAGTTGCTCTCTGCTCATCTTCATAGTGGCTGGGGCGTTCGCACACTGGCCGACGACGAGATCCCGTTCAACCCGATGTCATATCATAATGGCTCGATCTGGCCGCACGACACCGCGCTCTGCGCCTCCGGGCTCGCCCGCTATCACGAACGCGACAGCGTCGTGAAGCTGATGAGCGGTATGTTCGAGGCGGCGGTCCGTTTCAACATGCGGCTGCCAGAGCTGTTCTGCGGCTTTACGCGTGCGGCCAGCGATTCACCGGTGGCCTACCCGGTCGCCTGCCTGCCGCAAGCCTGGTCGGCTGGCTCCGCTTTCATGATGCTGCAGGCCTGTCTCGGCATCCGGGTTGACGGCTGGAAGCGCGAGATCACCGTCGAACGCCCGCGGCTGCCGATCGGCATCGACAACATCGTTATCCGCCACCTGGCCATCGGCGAGGCGAAAGTCGATCTCATCTTCGAGCGCATTGGCGACCGTGTTGCGTGTTATCTCGACCACCGCCATGAGGGTCTGGTGCCTCTGGTGGTGCGCTCATAACGCAGGCCGGCTCCCCATGCGCTCCGTGATGGACACTGCCATCAATGACTACGGCGCAACTGAAACCTGCGCCGATCGCCAGCGCACCGACTGTAGGGTGGTACCTGCGGCATCTGCGAGCGCTGGATTGAGTTGCGCCTGGGTGAGCCCTCGAACAGGGTAAGTCGCAATCTGAAGGAATGGCATACACAGCCAGCCCAGCGCAAAACCTGTACGGCGAATCCGCCTGAAAGCTCCTTCGGAGCTTTGGCTTTTCGAGCGCATTGATTGGTCGTGAGTTTAGTTGGTCTTCAACTGGCCGACGCGGTTTTCGGCAATCCAGCGGGCGGCAAGCACCAATGCGCCCATACTGAAATCCTTGCCGTGTTTGGCCACCATTTCTTCCGACAGCTTGGCGAGCCGTTCGAAAAACTCGTCCTTGCTCTCGTCCTCGGGGGTGGGTTCGGTTTGCATTTTGTGCTCCTTTTGCATGCGGCCTGCCTTTGCTATTTGAACATCTGTGCGGGAAAGGTGACGATCGCGGCGGTGCCGTCGGCTGAGCCCACTGCCAGGTGGCGTCCGTCGCCGGACCAGGCAAGCGCGGTTACCGCGCTGCCCAGCGGCCTGACGAGGAGTTCGTCTCGCGCGCCGATCTGGGCGATGGTGATCCGGCCGTTGGCATAGCCGGCCGCAATCAGTTTTTTCTCCGGGTGCGCAGCCACTGTCTCGACCGGAACCAGCCCGGCTCGGCCAGTCTCCAGCGCGCCCGAGGTGTCGCCGTCAAGTGGCGGAGCGGTCATCGACCAGCCGGCGATCCGGAAGGCGCCCGACGCAAACAGCGCATGCTCCGGCCGGCTCCAGCACAGTGTCCTGACCGGCGATGGAAACCCCTCGACGATGCCGTAGCGATCATCGGTCATGCTGACCAGGGCAAAGCCGCCTGTTTCGAGCCGACAGGCCAGCCATGTGCCATCGCCACTCCAGCGAATCGACACCGGGCGCGCCGAAAAAGACACCTCGCGTATCGGGGTAGCGTCGCCGTCGACCGCCCAGATCGACAATCCGTCGCCTAGGCCATGGGCGAGGCGCCTTCCGCCTGGCGAAAAGGCAAGCGCACCCGTGGACGGTGTCGCATCGTGTCGCAGTCGTACTGCATCGCCTTGGCCGCGTGCCAGGAAGACATCCTGGCCGTTGCTGACGGCTGTGATGGCCGTCCGGGGGTTGTGGTCGACGGCGACGACCGGCCCGTCGATCTTGACCAGCGTGTCCATCACATTGCCGTCCGCGGCCAGATGCACCGCTTCGCCAGCCGCCGTTCCAACGAGGAAGCCGAAGGAAAAATAGCTGGCGAGCGGGACGTCTCCATCCCCCAATGCAGCGGTGGCGATCAATGGTGCCGGTGGCTTCTCCCGCGGGCGGATCGTCGTCTGGCCGAGATCGCCGCTCACCCTGATCCGCGATTCCGGCGGCTCCTGGTCCGCGACTGCGGCTATGGCGACCGTTCCGTCGACGCTGGTGTATGCGACAGCCGAGCCATCGGCGCTGAAGCGCAGGTCGGCGATCGCCGACGGGCGACGCCAGCTTCGCGCCAGCAGGTCGAACAAGGTCAGGTTCTGTATCGCGTGCTGGTTCATGACCATTCCCTTCGTCAGTTACCCACCGTCGCCGCGAGGCTGCGGTCGACGTCCTCGACGTCGGCTTCCGCGGCGGCGATGCATTGCTCGCACCTCGCGCCTTCCTGCATGACCGCCGCGGCTCTCTCCTCCGCCTCATGCAAATCCTGCACCAGTTGCGCGCTGGCGCCGCTCCTGCCGATTTCGAGTTCCAGGCGCAGCACATCCATCTCGATACCGGCGCGTATCTGATTGAGCCGCAGCGCCTCGGCAGTCAGCGCGGAGACGTTGGCGACAAGATCGAGCCGGCGGGCGAGCAACATGTCACGCCTGGTAGTTTGCCCCATCGGATCCTCCATCATTTTTCGGTCCCAGCCGTCGGTCCGGGTAGTTTTTCGAAAGCCGACAGCAATTTGGGCAATGTGCCGGCCTGCGACTGGAACTGTTTTTCGGCCGTTTCGATGTGGCTCTTGAGCTGATCCCAGATGTCGACGCGGATCATCGATGTCGTATCGCCGGTAAGGCGCTCGATCTCCTCGACGCGGAACTGCCGCGACAGCGAAACGCCGGAAAACACGAAGTCGCGCAACAGGATCGCATGGTTCTCGATGAACAGATGGATCATCGGATGCGTTTCCGTGGTGACGCCGCCGGCGGCAAGCTCGGCCCGGATGAAGTCCTGGAAGTGGCTCTGGAGGCGATGTTGGCTCTCGCCCATGAAGCGCATGACAAAGACCAGGTCACTGGGCATCAGCCTGACAAGATCGCCTGTGACGCCGTCAGCCTGGCTGGACATTGGCTCGGGCTGCCTCCGGCTGTCTTTGTCGTTCGCCACGGTTTTTCTCCAGTGCGAGGCCCGTCAGTGAGCCATCGCCCTCAAATAGTAGAGAAAGGAGAAGAATAAAATAGATGATGCGTGTTTTTCAAATTTGCTGCGAATGCTAACTTGATATATCGCAATTGCGAATAGATATTAAATATTACATGCGTACGTTACAACTGTAAAAGAACGTTACAGTTGCCGTTCCTCTTCATGTGCCGAAAGGGCGGCGATTTGTTTTTAGCGTCAGGCACGGGCGCCATTTTCAAATTGGCACGGCGCTTGCTTTATACATTTCCATAAGAAGCCCATCGCGCTTTTGACGCGGTGCCAAAAGAACGAAGGAACGGAGGAAGCAGGTCACGTCGCTTCGATACGCCCATCGCATATGCGGTTGGCGCCGCGGTCCCTGCCAGACGCCTCGAGAACCTTTGCCACGATCCACTTGAATGGCCGGACCATGAGTCGCGCCTGAATGCGCAACCCTTTGTCGTGCCGTTCGCACTCTCACTAGCGGTGCCGTGCGCCGCTCCATGCCGGGGGTCAAGGGACCTGCGGCTCAAACCTGGTGGAGGCTTATGACCATGACGTCTCTGACGCTCAACAAAATTACCTCGCAACGCGGAATTTCCGTCGGCGAGGCAACCAAGAAGATTGCCGATCTCGGCTGGAATCCTTCCTACGTCCAGGAAGCGATGACGTTTCCGACGGACTATAAGATCAACAAGACGCCGCGCGACCCGATGAAACAGGTCCTGCGGTCCTACTTCCCGATGCAGGAAGAGAAGGACAACCGGGTTTACGGCGCGCTGGATGCGGCATTGCGCGGCGACATGTTCCGCAATGTGGAACCGCGCTGGGTCGAGTGGATGAAACTCTTTCTGGCGATCATTCCCTTCCCGGAAATCTCGGCTGCCCGCTCGATGGCGATGGTCGCCCGTATCGCTCCTGGCGAGGAACTCAGGACCGGCTTCACGATGCAGATGATCGACGAGTTCCGGCACTCGACGATCCAGATGAACCTGAAGAAATGGTACATGGAGAACTACATCGATCCGGCTGGCTTCGACATCACCGAGGAAGCCTTCGGAAAATGCTACGCCACGACCATCGGCCGGCAGTTCGCTGAAGGCTTCATCACCGGCGACACCATGACTGCCGCCTGCATGTACCTGACCGTGGTGGCCGAAACCGCCTTTACCAACACGCTCTTTGTCGCCATGCCTTCGGAAGCCGCCCGCAACGGTGACTATGCGCTGCCGACCGTCTTCCTGTCGGTGCAGTCCGACGAGAGCCGGCATATCGGTAATGGCCACTCACTGCTGATGGCGGCGCTCAAGGAGCCGGAAAATCACCTCTTGCTCGAGCGCGACCTGCGCTATGCCTTCTGGCAGAACCACGCGATCGTCGATGCGGCCATCGGCACCTTCATCGAATACGGCACCACCAACCGCGACAAGAACAAGGAGTCTTACGCGGAAATGTGGCACCGCTGGATCTATGAGGATTACTACCGCACCTACATGCTGCCGCTCGAGAAATACGGCATCAAGGTCCATCACGACGACGTCCAGGCGGCCTGGGAACGCATCACCAAGAAGAACTATGTCCACAAGGTCGGACAGTTCTTCGCGGTCGGCTGGCCGGTCAACTTCTGGCGCATCGAAGCCCAGACCGACAAGGACTTCGAGTGGTTCGAGCACAAATATCCGGGCTGGTACGCCGAATTCGGCGACTTCTGGAAATGGTACGCCAAGCTCAGCCACAAGGGCGAGAAGGTACTGCTGTTCAACAGCGACGTCGGCTACGTCTATCCACATCGCTGTTGGTCCTGCCTTGTTCCCTGCCTGATCCGCGAGGATATGGTGGTCGGCGAGATCGACGGCCAGTTGCACACCTTCGCCCACGAACTCGACAAGTGGACTGCCACCGTGGCGTTCGCCGACGAATATCAGGGCCGTCCGACACCCGCGATGGGCCGCTTCAGCGGCAAGCGCGAATGGGAGACGCTCTATGACGGCTGGGATCTGGCCGATGCCATCAAGGACCTGAACTTCGTCCGCTCCGACGGCAAGACGCTGGTCCCGCAGCCGCATATGCGTTTCGCCGACAAGGAGATGTGGACGCTGGACGACGTGCGAGGCAACAAGCTCGGGTCGCCGCTCAACGCGCTGCGTGCCATGTCACCCGCGGACCGTGAGAAGCACCTGGCGGAATACCGGGCCGGCTTCACGATCACCCCCTGCAACTGATCAGGCCAAAGGGGGGCGGGTTCGTCCCGCCCCTTCCTTTCACTGGAGGTCCGTATGTCGGAAACCCACACGGTCAGGCTCAGCCCGGTCGGCGTCGAATTTGATGTCGAAAATGGCGAAACGGTACTCAACGCCGCTTTCCGCCAGGGCATCGCCCTGCCGCACGGCTGCAAGGAAGGGCAATGCTCGGCCTGCAAGAGCGTGTTGCTCGAAGGCGAAGTCGACATGCTGAAATACTCGACTTTCGCGCTGAACGACATGGAGAAGGAGAGCGGCCACGTCCTTTTGTGCCGCTGCATCGCCTACTCCGATCTGGAAGTCGAGCTTCTCAACTACGACGAGGAGATTTTGGCGAAAGCGATCGCCGTGAAGACGTTCAACGGCCGGATTGCTCTGATCGAGCACCTGACCCACGACATTCGCGGCATCGAGATCGAACTCGGCTCGCCGATAAAGTTCTGGGCGGGGCAATATGTCGACATCACGGTTACCACGGAAAAAGGGGAGACGATTACGCGCTCGTTCTCCATGGCAAATACGCCGGACCAAACCGAAAAACTCTGCTTCATCATCAAAAAATACCCTGAGGGAAAGTTCTCTGGAGAACTCGATTCCGGAGGAATCAAGGTTGGAGCTGAAGTCACCGTCGTCGGACCCTACGGAACCTGTTTCCGTCGGGAAGAACGGCAAGGACCCCTAGTCCTGGTCGGCGCCGGCTCGGGCATGTCGCCGATCTGGTCGATCCTCAACGACCATCTGAAGAGCGGCGAGAAACGTCCGGTCTATTTCTTCTACGGTGCCAGGACCCGCAACGACCTGTTCTATCTCGACAGGATCGCCGAGCTGATCGGCCAGCATTCGGATGTCACTTTCATTCCCGTGCTGTCGCACGCGACTGAGGACGCCGAATGGGAAGGCGAACGCGGTTTCGTACACCAGAGTGTCGACGCCAAGCTCAAGCAACTTGCGGTCGACGGGCAGGGCGATGTCCATGCCTGTGGCCCGCCACCGATGATTGATGCGCTTCAGCCGGTTTTATTCATGAACGGGTTCGAGACGGAGCGGATCTTCTTCGACAAGTTCACCACATCGACAGGTGCTACGCCGACCCACTGAGGGGACGGCCACGCAACTGCAACCACAACTGCAACAAGGGAGTGAAGACTATGCCAGCTATCTCGAGTTCAGTCGGATCCGGAGCCGCCGGCGCGGCGATCTTTGCCGATTCCGACAGCCGGAAGTACCGGTATTTCGACCCGAAGGGCCAGCGCGCCACGCACTACGAAGACATGACGGTCGACGTACAGCCTGACCCGGAGCGTTACCTGATCCAGGACTGGATCATCTCCTTTGCCGACGGCAAGGGCGCTTATGTCAAGCAGAACACTGCTGCGCAGAGCTCCAACTGGCATGCCTTTCGCGCCCCCGATCAGGAGTGGGAACGCACGCACTACCAGCGCCAGTCGAAAATCGAGACGATGGTGCAGAGCGTCATCAACAACGCCCGCAAGTCGGGGGCGCCCAAGACCTTCGACAAGGCCTGGGTCAAGATTCTGCAGACGCAGCTCGGCGCCTGGAAGCACTCCGAATTCGGGCTCGGCACCTCGCTGATGCAGGCGCAGCGTTACGGCTACACCCAGATGATCAACAACGCGACGCTGACCAACTCGTCCTACAAGCTGCGGCTTGCCCAGGACATCACGCTCTACCTTGCCGAGATCGGCATGGACCTTCCCGGCTGGGACGACGAACTTGGCAAGAAGGCCTGGCTCGAGGACAACAACTGGCAAGGTACCCGCGAGGCGGTCGAAACCATCATGGGCGCGACCGACTATCTCGAACAGTATTTCGCCATCAACATCGTCTTCGAGCCGCTGGTCGGGGAGGCATTCCGCTCAGGCTTCCTGATGCAGATCGCTGCCGCCAACCACGACTTCATAACGCCTGCGGTGATCTCGGCAGCCGAGGCCGACTACGAACGCAACCTCGCCAACACGATCGACCTCATGCACATGCTCGCCAACGACGAGAAGCACGGCGCGGCGAACAAGAAGCTCTTCCAGGGCTGGGTCGAGAAACACGGCGCGCTCGCCGACAAGGCAGCCACCGGCCTGCAGCCGATCTGGTCGATGCCGCATTCCAAGCCGGTCGCCTTTGCGGATGTCCGTGCCAAATCCGAGGAACGGATTGGTCAGATACTCCGCGAACTTGGCCTCAAGCGCTGACACAGGGAGAAACCGTCATGTCAACTGCAGCACGCGACGCATCGCAATCCAACATCTTCAGGGCGATGAAGGACATCACCTTCGAACAGACGATTTCGCATCAGTGCGGCGTCACCATGAACGACTCGGTGGAAGCCAGGGCCATCGCTGAATTCATGGGCCTGAAGCCGAACGTAACCGTAACCTACCAACCGGCGATGATCCGGATCGATGGCACCGGCAAGCTGATCTTCAAGATGGATGAAATCAGCGAATATCTCGGCCGCGAGATGACGGCGGAGACCTTCGAGGTCAACAGCTCCACCCACTACGGGCGGATGGTGCGCATCGACGACAACACCGTGATCTTGTTCGGCAACATGGACGAGATGTTCGAATACATCGAATAGCCGGCAAAAAATCAGGCGTGCCGCCTGATTGCGGCACGCCGAACCGATCAACAGGCATCTTGCGGAGGAAAGAATGTTTAGGACACCGGCAGGTAAGGACATTTTCGTGGTCGACGGCCACACCCATTTCTGGGACGGCAGCCCGGAGAACCAGAAGAATATTCACGGCAAGCAGTTCATCGATTGCTTCTACGCCTATCACACGGGGATGAGTCCCAAGGACCAGCTGTGGGAGAAGAGCAAGTTCGAGAAATACAGTGCCGACGATCTCTATCGCGACCTGTTCATTGACGGTCCAGACGATATGGCGATCGTCCAGTCGACCTATCTCAAGGACTTCTACAAGAACGGCTTCAACACGATCGAACGCAACGCCGAGGTGGCCAAGCGTTATCCGGAGCGTTTCATCGTCAACGGCGCCTTCGATCCGCGCGACGGTGAGAAGGCGCTTGAGTACATCCATTTCCTCAAGGAGACCTACGACGTCAAGGGCGTGAAGATGTACACGGCCGAATGGAACGGCGCCTCCAAGGGCTGGAAGCTCACCGATCCCGATGCCTACAAATGCTTCGAACTCTGCGACAAGCTCGGCATCAGGAACATCCACGTCCACAAGGGCCCGACGATCCTGCCGCTCAGCAAGGATGCGTTCGACGTGCATGACGTCGATCATGCGGCGACGGATTTCCAGGGCCTCAACTGGATCATCGAGCATTGCGGCCTGCCGCGTCTTGACGATTTCTGCTGGATCGCGACGCAGGAAACCAACGTCTATGGCGGGCTTGCGGTGGCGCTGCCCTTCATCCATGCTCGCCCGCGCTATTTCGGCGAGGTCATCGCCGAACTGTTGTTCTGGATCGGGCCGGAGAAAATCCTGTTCGGTTCCGACTACGCGATCTGGACGCCACGCTGGCTGGTCGAGAAATTCTGGGCCTACCAGATCCCCGACGACATCGCCGCAGAACGCGGCGTGCAGCTGACCGACGAGATCAAGGAGAAGATCCTCGGTCTTAATGCCGCGCGTCTCTACGACATCGACATCGCAGCCAAGAAGAAGGCGCTCGCCAGTTCGCCCTTCAGCATCGCGGCGGAGTAGGGGCCATGGCAACCGCCGCCAGCGTTTCCGGCAACCGCGAGAAGGAGCTCTGGCGGTGCCTTGGTGAGGTCAATGACCCCGAGCTCGACGAACCGATTACCGAGATGGGCTTCGTCGAGCGAGCCGTGATGACGGGCGATGGCAGCGTGGAGATAGATTTCCGCCTGCCGACCTACTGGTGCTCGCCCAACTTCGCGTTCCTGATGCTGGACGGCGTCCGCAAGGCGCTCGACCAACTCTCATGGTCGCCGGCCTATCGCGTCGAGCTGCACGACCACATGTTCGCGGAAGAGGTCAATCGCGGCATGGCAGCCGGCAAGACTTTCGGCGATATTTTCGCTGAACTTGCCGAGGATCAGGATCTCGGCGCCTTGCGCGAAACGTTCAGGATGAAGGCATTCAAGCGGCGCCAGGAGGCCGTTTTGCGGGGCCTTCGGCAGCATGGTCTGACGGATCGGGAAATCCTCGGCATGGACCTGCCGGCATACGACGTCGCGCGGCTCGAGGCGGGCGAAGCGGCCAAACAGAAGCCGAGATACCGGGCGGCTCTGATCGAGCGTTTTCCCGGCCGCCGGGCGGATGATCCTGTCTTCGTGACCTGGGAAGGGCAACGCATACCGACTGCCGCACTCGGCGCCCATCTCGCTGAACTGCGCGGTGTGCGCGTCAATATGGAGTTCAACGGCGCGCTTTGCCGTGGGCTCAAGCAGACCAGATACAAGGAACTGGATGTGGTCGACGGCGAACCGACACTGGTCGATTTCATCATGGATCGCGTGCCGGCACGAGCCACGCCGACCGCCTGAAGCAGAGCCGAAAACAACGGCCTCCCTCGCACGAGGCCCCTAACCAACAACCCGCCCGTAAGGCGGAAGGAGGAATCATGCCCAAAATAATGCTTCACAACTCCGACGCCCGCCGCGCTCTCGCCCGTGGCGTCTTTCGGCTGGCCGCTGCCGTCGAGCCGACGCTCGGCCCCAAAGGCATGAACGCCATGATCGATCGGCCGATCGGCACGCCGATGGTGACCCGTGACGGCGTCAGCATCGCCTCCGAGATCGAATTGCACGACCGTTTCGAAAACATGGGCGCGCAGGTCGTTCGCGAAGTGTCGATGCAAACCAACGAGGTCGCCGGCGACGGCACCACGACTGCCATCGTGCTCGCCAACGCTCTCATCCAGGGCGGTGTGGAGGCGAATGAACGCGGCGTGAAATCCGTCGATCTGTGCAAGGGCATCGACCTTGCCGTGGCGGCGGTGGTGGCGGCGCTCAAGGCTTCGGCCAAGCCGGCTAAGGGCAACGGCATTCTCGCCTCGGTCGCCAACATCGCGGCGACCAATCCCAAGCTTGGCGCGCTGGTGGCGGAAGCCCATCAGCGCGTGGGTGCCGAAGGTGTCATCACCACGGACTTCAGCGTCACCACCGAGACCACGCTCGATGTGGTCGAGGGCATGTCCTTCGACCGCGGCTATCTCTCTCATCACATGGTGACTGACCAGGAGAAGATGGAGGCTGTTCTCGAACGGCCCTACATCCTGATGACCGATCTCAAGATCAAGGAACCCGGGCAGCTCGATGCGGCTCGCCGCATTGCCGCCGAGGATGGTCGGCCGCTGCTGATCGTGTCCGAGGAAATGTCGCCGGAAGTCGTGGTGACGCTGCTCGGCAAGCAGGGACCTGGAAAATACCTCGTTGTCCATCCGCCGGAATATGGCCATTGGCGCAAGGCGATGATGGAGGATCTGGCGATCATCACCGGCGGCAAGGTGATCGCGCGCGACCTCGGCGGTCGGCTGGAGGACATCACCGCCGACGATCTCGGAACGGCTGACCGGGTGAAGACCAGTTCGTCCTACACCTCGATCATCCGCGGCGGCGGCGACCACGCGGCAATCGCGTCGCGTCGCGCTCAGGTGCAGCGGCAGTATGAAGCTTCGCCGCCGAATATCGATCAGGACAAGCTGCGCGAACGCCTGGCCAAGCTTTCTGGCGGCACCGCGATTCTCTATGCCGGCGGTGTCACGCCGGTCGAGCAAAAGCGAACCATTCAGCTCATCGAGGATTCGCTGAATGCGGTGCGCGCCGCATCCGAAGAAGGCGTGGTCGCCGGAGGTGGCTCGGCGCTTGCCCAGATCGCGCCGCTGCTCGACAAGGTGGCGGCAGACGTCGACGGCGATGTCGCCGAAGGCGTGCGGCTGGTGCGATCGGTGCTGTCGCGGCCGCTCTGGCGCATAGCCGTCAATGCCGGCGCCGATCCCGAAGCGGTCGTGGCGGAAGTCACGCGCATCAACGGCGGCTACGGCTACAACGCGTCTGCCGGCAGCTACCAGAACATGTTCGAGGCAGGGATCATTGATCCGGTCCGCGTCACCTACACAGCGCTCGCCAACGCAGCTTCGGTGGCGACGCTGATCCTGACCACCGAAACGCTGATCGGCCATCTCGCCGAGGACGAGGACCCGACGGCCGGACCGGCTCGCGGTGGTGGCTCTGAAAAGCTCGGCCGCGCCTGAAGCAATCCGAACAATCTCGACGTTGAAAGGATACGACGATGAAAGCTGCCAGACTTTACGAATACGACCCGCATATGAACGTCCAGCTCAGGGTCGAGGAGGTCAAGGCGCCGACCATTACCGCTCCCGACGATGTCATAGTGCGGGTAGGTGCTGCCGGCCTCTGCCGCACCGACCTCCACATCATCGAGGGTGTGTGGAAGCCGACCATGGATCCAGAGGGGACGCTGCTGCCTTACATCATGGGCCATGAAAATGCAGGCTGGGTCGAGGAGGTCGGCAGCGGCGTCAGGTCGGTCAAGCGCGGTGACGCCGTGATCTGCCACCCCTTCCGCTCATGCGGCATCTGCCTCAACTGCCGGCATGGCGAGGACATGTACTGCGACAACGGCCAGTTTCCCGGTCTTGGCATGAATGGCGGTTTCGCCGAGTATTTCATTGCCGGCGAGCGTTCGCTGATCAAGCTGAACGCCAATGTCACGCCGATCGAAGTGGCGCCGTTGGCCGACGCCGGCATCACTGCCTATCGCGCCGCCAAGCGGGCGGCCAAGCTGCTAAGACCAGGGAGCTATTGTGTGCTGCTCGGCATAGGCGGGCTCGGCCATATCGCGCTGCAATCGCTGCACGCGATCTCGGGTTGCCGCATCATCGCCGTCGATCGCGAACCGGCGGCGCGTGTGCTGGCCAAGGATCTCGGCGCCGATTTCGTCCTCGACGGCGGGCCGAATGTCGTCGAGGAGGTCAGCCAGATCACCGGCGGCGGCGCCCATGTGGTCATCGATTTCGTCGGCGAACTCGGCGTCGAGAACATCTGCTGGAAGATGGTGCGCAAGGGCGGGCAACTGTTCGTCGTCGGCTATGGCGGCAACATCAACGTGCCGACCGCGCATCTCGTCATCGAGGAGATCAACATCGGCGGCAGCCTGGTCGGCAATTTCACCGAGCTTGTCGAACTGATGGAGCTCAACGCCGACGGCAAGGTGAAGATGCACTACACCGAATACAACCTTGCCAGCATCAACACCGCGCTCGACGATTTCAAGAACCGTCGGTTCACCGGCCGCGGCGTCATCGTGCCCTGAAATATATGGACCGGATTTCGCGCGGGCGGGTGCGGTGTCCGGTCACATCTAGGGGAGAGAAAGGGTCCAGGCGTCATATCCAAGTTCGGCGCTGCTGTGGTGATTTCGCTGACCGTTGGCATGGCTTTCCCCAGCCAGTGGCGCGAATGCCGCGGAGCGCTTTTGTGCCGGTGACGGGTTCTGATCCTAGAGGAAACCGCGCCGGATGTCGTATTGGTCGAGTTTGCGATAGAGCGTCGGCCGGGAAATGCCGAGCCGCCGCGCGACCCGACTGAGATTGCCGCCCTCGGCTGCCAATGCGTTCTTCATCGCCTGGCGTTCCGCCTCGACGAGTGTGCCTCCAGGCGACTCGGCCGACAGGATCTTGCCATCATCGGACGTGGCGCTGGGCGCCGCGATTTCACCGGGGAGATCGTGGAGCCCGATATCTCGGCCCCGCGCCAGGACATGCAACCGCCCGATGAGGTTCTTCAGTTCGCGTACATTGCCCGGCCATTGATAGGCGAGCAGGGCATCGAGCGCTTCTCGCGAAAATTCCAGCGGGTCCTCGCCCGCTGCGGTGGCGATCTGCCGGTTGAAATGTTCGACCAGCAGCAGCACATCCTCGCCACGCTCGCGCAGCGGTGGAACAGTGATCGAAACCGCGCCAATTCGATAGTAGAGATCGCGGCGGAATCGGCCTGCGGCAATTTCGTGCTTGAGATCGCGATTGGTCGAGGCGACCAGGCGCACATCCACCGGGCGGCCCCGGCTGTCGCCAATGCGGTTGACCACGCGCTCTTCCAGGACACGCAGTAGGAACGGCTGGATCTCGAGCGGCAATTCGCCGATCTCGTCGAGACTGAGGACGCCGCCATGGGCGAGCTCGAAAACCCCCGGTTTGCCTTCACGCGAGGCGCCGGTAAAGGCGCCGGCGACATGGCCGAACAACTCGCTGCCGAACAGGTCCCTGGTGATCGCCCCGCAATTCATGGCGATGAACGGGTCGTTCGCCGTGCGCCGGCTGCCGGCATGGACAAGCCGCGCAAACAGCTCTTTCCCGACCCCTGTTTCACCCTCGACCAACAGCGATGTTACGCTGCTCGACCGGGCGACGCGGCAGGCGACGTCGATGGCGGCATGCAGCGCTTCGCTTTCGCCGACGATCATGGCGACAGCATCCTGAAGATGCTTGTTCACTTCCCGCTGGACCACCGCCGCACTGGAGACTGCCGGCACGGAGGGGAACACCAGCGCCGCGCCGCGGAGGTCGCCATCGAGCTTGAGCGGGGTGATATGGCAGGATCGCAGATGGGCCGGCAGCGCCCTGGCAAGGTCGGCTTCGGAGCCGGAGGACGGAAGGTTCATCAGCCAGCGGCCACGGCCTGGCTCCATCGGGCCGTCCATCATCTCAGTGGCCTCGCCATCAGGCACATTGTTGCAGAAGATGGCACGACCGCGGTGGTCGACGATTACCAGCCCGTCCTTTCGGCGGTAGCCGGGAGCCGATGAAATGAAAGCTTCGAGCAGGCGCGTGCGCTGTTCCTGCTGCTGTTCGGCCAATGCCTTTTCGATCTGCCGGGCTGTCGCGGCGACGAGCGCGGTGTTGTGCGGCCTGAAGATCGGCGAATAGCCTGACAGGTCGACCACACCGATGATCTTGCCGTCCAGCGGGTCGCGAATCGGCGCGCCGGCGCAGGTCCAGGATTTGATGCCGGCACAGAAATGCTCGGCCGCATGCACGAAAGTCGGCTCGCCGGTCCACAGCGCCGTACCGATGCCGTTCGTCCCGACGGCATCCTCGTTCCATTTGCCACCGATGGCAAGGTGGATATCCATGCCGTCATGCAGCGTCTTCTTGTCGCCGATGGCGTCGATCAGCACGCCGTCGCTGTCGGCCAGAACCAGCATCGCGCCGGTCCCGTCCAGTAACTGGCCAAGCGAGGCGAACGACCGCCGCGCCGCCGAAAGCAGTTCTGCGTTGGCCCGGGTAAGATATTCGATTGCGTCGCGATCACTGCTCAGCGGTGCTTCAATGCCTTGAGCGTTGATGCCGCCGGTGACACTGCGGTACCAGGAATCGTGAATGAGGGAGCGGACGTGGCTTGGGTGGACTGGATCGCCGGCGCATTTGGGCTCGTCAGCCAGAAAACTTTCCCAGGCGCGCATGGTGGCACGCTCGTCATAGTCGATGTTGCTCAGAGCCATTTGGCCGGCGGCCAGCGACCTACGCGCCGGAAGGGCATCGATCTTCATTTGATTGGGGGCTATCTCGCGTTTCATTCAGTCATCACAGAACCTTTGAGGTATGCCATTTCTGTATGCTGTCGCGTTCGTAGGAAGCACGCCCATGCCTGTCGCTCAGTCGATGCCGAGTTTCGCGCCGATGTCGGCGGCAAGCTGCTCTTCGGTGTAGGTGGTGGCGAGGCGGGATCCGTCCAACTCGGCAAGCGCTTCGGCGACGGTTTCGTCGACCGGCGAGAAGAAGCCATTCTGCTTCGTCGCCAGAACGAAGATCTGGTCCCCGCCGCGGTTTCGGATATCGCCGATGTGATGAAGTTGACGGCCGGTGTTCCGATCCTTCGAAATGACGCGGCCGTTCATGGTGACTTGGATGGACGGCTTGGCCTCGGCAACCGGTGCCGCGCCGCCTCCAACATGGATGATGAGACCTTCCGCCTTTGGTTGCTGTCGTGGCTTCCTGGAAGCTGAATAGCCGCCACCGCTGATCTGGTCGGCAAGGCGGACGATGGTCGAGCGGTTCTGCTCGATCAGTCTTTTGACTTGTGCGTCCTCGCGCCGCGGGCCATCCCGCTTGGAGATAATCTCGACCATGAATCCTCCCAGATTCGCTCCGCGTCGCCGTTTCTAAGGCTCAATTCTTCTTTTGCGGTGAACCCTACACCGCCTCGGCGAAGTTCGCCATTCATATCAAGATAGCGCCAAAATTTGCTTTGCTGGTAGCAGGCGGCTGCTACACGGGATTTCAGATAATCGGAACGCCCGCTTGCTCAGATGCACGCCCGCTGCCATGCCGGCCTCGGCATGCGGCTTGGCTTCATTGAGGCGGCGGTGAAGGCGAGAGGCTCGACTTGCGACGGACTATCTGCTCGCCATCGTCGCTACAAGATCGCTGAAACGCTCGCCCTGGATGCTGACATGCTGGCGCAGGAGCGTGCGCGCCTGCTCCGCGTCGCCGGCGAGGATTGCTTCCACGATCGCGCCATGCTCGGCGAACGACGTGGCAACGCGGTTGCGTACGCGCAGTTGGAGACGCCTGTAGGGCTGCAGACGGCGATGCAGTGCGACGCACTGCTCGGCCAGAAAACCGCTGTGGCTGGCAGTGTAGATAGCTTTGTGAAAGCGTTCGTTATCGTAATAATAGGCGTCGCTGTCGCCGGCCGAAGACGAACGCTCGCAATCTGCATGCGCGGCCAGGATGGTTGTGCGATCGGCATCGGTGAACCGTCTCGCGGCCAACGAACCGGCCAAGCCTTCAAGTTCCGCCATCACCTCGAACATTTCGAAAATGCGGTGCGGTCCCGGATCGATCACCACGGCACCCCGGCGCGGCCGGATCTCCACCAGCCCGATTGCGTTCAACTGCATCAGCGCCTCGCGCACCGGCGTCCTCGAGACGCCGAAGCGTGTTGCCAATTGCACCTCGTCCAGTCGTGCACCGGGGGCGAAGTCGTTCGAGATTATGCCGTTTTCAATCTCGTCACGTAGGCGCTGAACGACATTCTCCGACATTTTCTGGGCCTTCCAATGCAGAATGATAAATCTTGTATGCAAGAACGTTGACTTTGCGTACAGGAACGTTTAAGAACAATACCACAAAAGGCAAGTCGCACACAAATGGGTGGACGCATCCGAGCACCGGCACGCGTCGAGGCCGCGCGGCGGGTCTGCTTGCGCCGATTTCGATTTTTTGCCAGGAGGGACTCCGACATGGCAGGCATCTCGTTCTTTAGCGATATGGTGCAAAGCATTACCGATCGCGGCCGCAGGCTGGTTGCGGCAGGGGCGCGCAGCGAACCGGTCCAAGCCGAGACGAATATCGAAACACTCTGCGACATGCTGTTGTCGAGCCGGGGCGAGGCCTCGGGCATGGCATTGGCCGCCGAGGTCCTTCAGCGCTGGGCCCAACTGGACGCGGCCGGTCAGCAAGACTTCGTGCGTATGCTGCACGAACAGTTCGGCCCAGACATCGCCAAGCTTGACAAAGCCATCGAGCGCTACCGCAGCGACAGGAGCTCGGACGCCGTCATCGAACTGCACCAGGCCGCCGAGCCGCGTCGCCAGGAACTGGTGCGCAGACTTAACCTGGCCCCCAAAGGCACGGCAAGGCTGGTAGAGATGCGCGAGCGCCTATTGGCCATGAAGGATGCGACGGAACCGTTTCGCGCTGTCGATGCCGACTTCGCCCACCTGTTCGGCTCATGGTTCAACCGCGGTTTTCTGACCCTGCGTCCGATCGACTGGTCCACGCCAGCTGACATCCTGGAGAAGATCATCAGATACGAGGCGGTGCATGAAATCGCCGGCTGGGAGGAGCTGCGGCGGAGGCTAGCTCCAGCCGACCGCAGATGCTTTGCGTTCTTCCACCCGCGTCTCGCAGACGATCCGCTGATCTTCGTCGAGGTTGCGCTGACCAGGGCGATTCCCTCTGCCATCGCTGATGTGCTCGATGTAAACCGTTCGCCGATCACGGCCCAGGACGCCACCACCGCTGTCTTCTATTCTATCTCCAACTGCCAGGACGGACTGCGTGGCATCTCTTTCGGGAATTTTCTGATCAAGCAGGTGGTGGAGGATCTGCGCCGCGACCTGCCTGGCTTGAAGACCTTCGTGACGCTGTCGCCGGTTCCGGGTTTCGCTGGCTGGCTGGCAAGACTGCGCAAGGCGGCCGATGCCAGCCTCGATGATCGGACCCTCAAGACGCTCGAGCTGCTGGACGATCCGGGCTGGGCGGACAATCCGCAGAAGGCACAGGCCGTTGAAGCGGTGCTTCTCCCGCTCGCCGCACGCTATTTCATTAGGGAACGGGCCACCGGCAGACGGCCGGTCGATCCTGTGGCGCGTTTTCATTTGGGCAACGGCGCTCGCCTTGAACGGCTGAACTTTCTGGCCGATCGCTCCGCCAAGGCGATGCGGCAGTCCCACGGCTTGATGGTCAACTACTTTTACAAGTTGGACGACATCGAGGCGAACCACGAAGCCTTGGCGCAGCATGGCGAAATAGCCGCTTCGCCGGAGGTGAGAAAACTGGCGGCAACCGCTTCGACCGACACCGATATCGCGGCCCCGGTTCGTCGACGCCGCACCGAAATGCAGAAAACCTAATAAGCAGATTGGGAGGAGTTCAATGAGCAATCATCTGTTCGACGCCATGCGAGCATCCGCCAAGTCAGGCGAGTCAATTTTCATCGAGACCATTGATGGTCAGCGTTGGACCTATGCAGATGCGCTGCGGCTCTCCGGACAGATCGCCAGCGCAATTGATGTGCTCGGCGTTCGCCCGGGCGACCGCGTCGCGGTCCAGGTGGACAAGAGCCCGCAGGCTCTGATGCTCTATCTCGCATGCGTGCGCTGCGGGGCGATCTATCTGCCGCTGAATACCGCCTATACGCTGACTGAACTCGACTATTTTATCGGTGACGCCGAACCGCGGCTCGTCATCGTCTCCTCGAAGTCGCGAACTGATGTCGAGAGGATCGCGCACGGCTACGGCGCGATTGTCGAAACGCTCGATGCGGACGGCGCCGGGTCGCTCATGGAGTTGGCCCGGGACGAGTCTGATGATTTTCTCGACGCGGCGCGCGCGCCTGACGATCTCGCCGCGATCCTGTACACATCTGGAACCACCGGCCGTTCCAAGGGCGCAATGCTGACGCACGACAATCTTTTGTCCAATGCAATAGCACTGCGCGAATGCTGGCAGGTGACGGCAGCCGACCGGCTGATCCACGCGCTGCCGATTTTTCACACGCATGGGCTCTTCGTGGCGACCAATGTCACGCTCATCGCCGGCGCCTCGATGTTTCTGCTGCCAAAGTTCGATCCGGAGGAAATCCTTTCTCTGATGCCGCGGGCGACGCTGATGATGGGCGTGCCAACCTTCTATGTCCGGTTGCTGCAGCATGAGGGCCTGAACCGGGAGACGGTCGCCAACATCAGGCTGTTCATCTCCGGCTCGGCGCCGTTGCTCGCTGAAACCCACGCCGCATTCAAGCAGCGCACCGGTCACGCCATTCTCGAACGCTACGGCATGACCGAAACCAACATGAACACCTCAAACCCCTATGACGGCGAGCGAAGGGCAGGGACAGTAGGTTTCCCACTCCCGGGCGTGTCGGTGAGGGTCACCGATCCGGCCACCGGCGAGACGCTCGGACCAGGCAAAACCGGCATGATCGAGATCAAGGGCCCGAACGTTTTCCGGGGTTATTGGCGGATGCCTGAAAAGACCGAGGCGGAGTTCACCAAGGACGGCTATTTCATCAGCGGCGACCTCGGCAAGATCGATGAGGCGGGCTATCTCCACATCGTCGGCCGCGACAAGGACCTGGTGATCTCCGGCGGCTACAACATCTACCCGAAGGAGGTCGAGGGTGAGATCGATCAACTCGACGGCGTCGCCGAGAGCGCGGTCATCGGCATTGCACATCCGGATTTCGGCGAGGGGGTGACGGCCATCGTGGTGCTCAAGCCCGGTGCCACAATGGACGAAAAAGCGGTGCTCAAAGCGCTGCGCGACCGCCTCGCGCGTTACAAGCAGCCGAAACGGGTGATCTTCGCCGAGGACCTTCCGCGCAACACGATGGGAAAGGTGCAGAAGAACCTTTTGCGCGACCGGTTCAGCAATCTTTATATGCCCGCCTCCTAGAGCATGATGCCGAAAAGTGTGAAGCGGTTTTCGGACGACATCATGCTCTATCTCTTTGATTTAGAACCGGATTCAGATTTCAGGTCGACTTGACCTGAAATCATCCGGCTCTAGGAGGCGCTGACGACCCTGCGTTGGGGCTTGGGAGCGAGACCAAAGCAGGCTGATCTACCACCGATGGAAATGAGAACGGGCGCCTGAAGGCGTTTCCCGAGGGAGGAAGCTATGAACATCCAGATTCTGTCGATCGCGCTGCTGGTCGGCATGTTCGTGATCGCCACCATGCAGCCGATCAATATGGGCGCACTCGCCTTCGCATGCGCCTTTCTGGTCGGCTCGCTCGTCATGGCTATGAAGCCGGCGGAAATATTTGCTGGCTTCCCGAGCGACCTCTTCCTGACACTGGTCGGCATTACCTACCTGTTCGCCATCGCCCAGATCAACGGCACTATCGATTGGCTGGTCGAGGGCGCGGTCAAACTGGTGCGCGGACATGTGGCGTGGATTCCCTGGGTCATGTTCCTGGTCGCGGCCGTCATCACCGGCTTCGGTGCGCTCGGACCTGCGGCGGTCGCCATCCTGGCCCCGGTGGCGCTGGGTTTTGCGTTCCAGTACCGCATCAATCCGGTCATGATGGGATTGATGGTTATTCACGGTGCACAGGCGGGCGGCTTTTCGCCGATCAGCGTCTATGGCGGCATCACCAACCAGATCGTCGAAAAGGCGGGGTTGCCGTTCGCGCCGACATCACTGTTTCTCTCCAGCTTCTTCTTCAACCTGGCCATCGCCGTCCTCGTATTCTTCGTCTTCGGCGGCTCGAAGGTGCTGCGTAAGTATTCGGTCGCGTCGGGACCGCTGCCTGACCTCCACCCCGAAGGCGTCACGCAGTCAATCGTCGGCCACGGCGGCACGCCGGCTACTCCGATCAGCCATCACGTCTTTGAGGAGCAGACAAAAAATGTGTCGGCGCTTTCCGGCCTGACTACGGAAAGGCTGACGACATTAGTCGGCCTAACCGCGCTCGCGGTCGGCGCACTCGTCTTCAAGTTCAATGTCGGCCTGGTGGCGATCACCGTCGCGGTCGCGCTCGCGCTCCTCTCGCCGAAGACCCAAAAGGCAGCGATCGACAAGGTCAGCTGGTCGACGGTGCTCCTGATCGCCGGCATCATCACCTATGTCGGCGTCATGGAGAAGATCGGCACGATAGACTACGTCGCCCAAGGCATTTCAAGCCTGGGCATGCCGCTACTGGTTGCACTCCTCCTCTGCTTCACCGGCGCCATTGTATCGGCATTCGCCTCGTCCACGGCATTGCTGGGAGCCATCATTCCACTGGCCGTGCCCTTCCTCCTGCAGGGACAGATCAGTGCCATAGGTGTGGTTGCGGCGATCGCGATCTCCACCACCATCGTCGACACCAGCCCGTTTTCGACCAACGGTGCGCTGGTCGTCGCCAATGCCCGGGAAGCAGAGCGCGAGGGCGTGCTGAAGACGTTGCTGATCTACAGCGCGCTTATCGCCATCATCGGCCCTGTCATCGCCTGGCTGGTTTTCGTGGTCCCCGGTTTGGTTTGAACGGTCGGCCAATCAGTCTGGCCGCTCCGGTGCAATTTGACCGGCGGCCAGACTTGACCCGAAATGATCTGATCGGCGTTAACAAGAAAAACGGCGGCGCAGGCGGAGCTGATTGCCTATCAAGGCAGCCGTTTGGCCGACAGCGCCGCCCGCCCTGCCTGGCGGGCTGTCGCTGCTCATGCGGCGGGTGAGGGCGCGTAGCGGCTGCCCAGCGAATAGCGGCTGCCGACATAGGTGAGCTTGTTGACGGTGGCGACCGCCGCGCCCGACCAGGTCCGCCGATGCAGGAGCAGGCAGGGGTCGCCGGGTCGGATCTTCAAATGGCGGGCCGCCATCTCTTCTGCGGCGACGGCCGAGATCACATGCTCCACTTCCGTCAGCGGCGTCGCCCGCTGCAGGTAGTCGTAGGTGGTGGTCGCCACGAAATCTTGCCGATGGTAGTCCGGTGCGAGCGCCGGATTGACAAAGCGCTCCTCGAGCTGGACCGGCACATCGTCTTCGAAATGCACGATGATCGAATGGGCGACCGGTCTGCGGCGCGTGAACTCGAAGGCGACGACGAGGTCCAGCGCCGGGTTGCGGATCTTCTCGAGGACGATGACCTCGGCCCTGTGGCGTGCGCCGCGCGCGGCGATCTCGCCGGCGATGTTCCTGATTTCGATGAGGGCCGATTGCGGTTTCGGCGGCGCCACAAAGGTGCCTACGCCTTGGATGCGCAGCAGGTGGCCTTCCGAGGTCAGTTCCCTCAGCGCCCGGTGCACCGTCATCCTCGAGACGCCGAGCGTGCTGACCAGCTCGTTTTCGGAAGGCAGCCTGCGGTCCTTCGGCCAGTTGCCGCTGCCGATGTTGCCGAGCACGTAGTCCTTGACCTTTTCGTAGAGCGGCCCGGCGGTTTCGGTAAGCCTGATCATCGTCCGCTCTCCATTCGGACGATGGTCTTCAACCCGTCGCTCGCGCCGTCGATCAGGCGCTGGTAGGCGGCAGGAATTTCGCCGATCGCGATCTCGTCGGACACGAAGCGCGACAGCGCGGGCGCGAGATCGCCAAGCATCGAGACGGCCGGCGCAAGCTCGTCGGCGAAGGCGTGGCAGCCGACAAGCGCGATCTCGCGCTCGACCAGCAAGTTGGGGTCGAGGTCGAGGCGGCCATGCGAAATGCCGACCAGCGCCAGCGTGCCGCCGCCGGCCAAGACATCGAGCAGCCGCGCCATCACCGCCACGCTGCCCGTCGCGTCGATGGCATGGCGTAGATCGGGGGCATGGCGCAGATTGGGATCACAGGGCAGGGCGTCCAGGTCGACGACGGTCGCGCCGCTCACCTCGGCCACAAGATCCGCACGCGCTGCATTGCGGTCGGCGACGAGCACCGGTCTCTCGCTGCGCCGCGACAGGAGCAGCGCCGCCAGCCCGCCGATCGGGCCGCAACCAGCGATAAGCACCGGCGCCCCGGCCGGCGCCGACAGCCGCCGCACTGCGTGCAGGGCGACCGCCAGCGGCTCCGCCATGGCGGCGATTGCGGGATCGAGCGCCGGGTCATGGCGCAGGAGCAGCCGCGCCGGCAGCTGCGTCTTTTCCGCGAAGCCGCCGTCGCAGACCTCGCCTACAAAGCCCAGTGTGGCACAGACATTATGCCGGCCGGCGCGGCAAGCAGGACATTCGCCGCACCAGAAGCGCGAATCGGCCACAACCCGGTCTCCGAGCGCAAACTGGGACACGCCGGCCCCCACGGCAGTCACCTCGCCGGCAAACTCATGTCCAACGACGCTCGGCGCGCGGCTGATCCACTGACCGGTGCGGAAGTTGTGGAGATCGGAGCCGCAAATGCCGGCGGCCGTCACCTTGAGTCGCACCCAGCCAGGCGCTGGTTCGCCGGGAGATGGCACGTCCTCAACCCGCAAATCACCCGCCGCATGGAGTCTGGCCGCCTTCATCCTCCGCTACCGCGCCAGATATCGGTCGCGCACGCTGGAGACGGCGTGTTCATGCGAGGAGAAGCCTTCATAGCGGGCAAGTGTGCGGGCATGGCGCGCGAATTCCGGATAGGCCGCGGCCGTCACGTAGCCGATCGAAGAGCGCTTGACGAAATCCGTGACCGAGAGCGGTCCACAAGTACGCGCCCAGCGACTGGTCGGCAGCACGGCGTTGGGGCCCAGCCCGAAATTGCCGATCGAGACCGGCGTGTGCGGTCCCATCAGGATCTCGGCAGCTTCGGTGATGTGGCCAAGATGCGCGAAGGGATCGGTGGAGAGGATCTCCAGGTGCTCCGGTGCGTAGTCGTTGATGAAGCGGTAGCTCTCCTCGATCGAGGCCGTCAGCACGATGCCGCCACAGGCGCCGGTCAGCACCGCGGTGGAGAACGCGACCCGTTGCTCGCTCATGCGCGCCCAGTGCTCCGGCAGCGCGGCCAGTGCCTCCTCCGCCACGCGGCGGCTGTGGGTCACCAGATAGGCAGACGAGTCCGGTCCGTGCTCCGCCTCGATGAGGAGGTCGAGCGCGGCCAGCCCGCCATGCACGCTGTCGTCGGCGAGGATGATCGCTTCAGACGGGCCGGCGGGAAGGCCAGGATCGATGACGCCGGCAAGCAGCCGCTTGGCCGCAACCACCCAAGGGCTGCCCGGACCGACGATCTTGAGCGCGGCCTTGATCGTCTCTGTGCCGTAGGCGACCGCGGCCACCGCCTGCGCGCCGCCGCATTTGTAGACCGTTTCGACGCCGGCGAGGCGCGCCGCAACCAGCGTCGCTGCGTCCACCGAACCATCGGGCGCCGGCGGCGTGACGATGGCAAGCTCCGGGACGCCCGCCACCACTGCGGGCACTGCGGTCATCATTGTCACCGAAGGGAACGCCCCTTTGCCGCGCGGGACATAGAGCGCCACCGAGCGGATCGGCGTGAAGCGGTCGCCGGCAAAGGCGCCGGGCCGCATTTCCTTGAGCCACATCGCTTCCGGTTTCTGCTCTTCGTGGAAATGCCGGATGTTGTCGATGCCGAAGCGAATGGCGGCGATCACGTCCTCGTCGACCATGCCGAAGGCGGCGTCGAACTCGGTGGGGCTGACCTTCAGTCGCGTGGCATCGAGATCTGCCTTGTCAAAGTCGCGGGCGAAGCGAACGAGCGCGGCGTCGCCTTCTGTTCGGACCGCCTCGATGATCGGTGCGGCCTTCTCCATAAAGCCAGAGAGATCGGTCTCTGAGCGCCGCATCAATGCCGAACGAGCGGCGGCGTCGAGTTGGCTCAAATCGTGGAATGATACGTTTGGCATAGGATTTCCTTTGCGGCCCGACGAGCCGGCTTTCCTCATTTCGATTTCAGGAAGATGTCGAGCCCGACCAGCCTGTCGAGCAGGAAAACGGCGACGGCCGAGCAGGCGATGAAGACCACGGAGATCGCGGCGAGATCCGGCGTGATGATCGAGCGGATGGAGTTGTAGATCAGCACCGGCAGCGTCACGATTCGCGCATCCACGAGCAGCAGGCTGACCAGGAATTCGTTGAGCGCAAGAATGAACATCAGCAGCGAGCCGGTGATCACCCCCGGCATGACCGCCGGCAAGGTGACGGAGAAGAACACCTGGAGCGGCGGCGCGCCGCAATTGGCGGCGGCCAGTTCAAGGTCCGGGTCAAGCCCGGTGGCGCTCGCCGTCACCGCCCAGATCATGAAGGGCAGGTTGATAACGCAGCAGGCGATGCCGACCGGCCAGAGCTGGCCGAGAATGCCGGCGTTGCCGAAGATCAGCATGAGGCCGATGCCCGATCCGATCAGCGGGATGGTGAATGGCAGCAGCAGATAAATCTGGATCGTCTTCTCAAAACGCACCGCATATTTCGCCAGCGCGATGCCGGCCAGCGTGCCCACTGGAATGGCAACGATCGTACAGACCGTCGCGACCTGGAGCGTGCGCATGAAAGCATTGCGCAGGTCGGAGGCCTGCGAAATACGCGCGTACCACCGCAGCGACAGTCCATCCGGCGGAAACGTGATGATGTTGCCGTCGGTAAAGGAAGCGCCGAGCACCACGATCGTCGGCGCCGAAAGGGTCACCAGGGCGATCGTCACCAGGGTCCACAGGACAATCGATTTGCTGCGCGAGCCGCTCACGCCCGCGACCTCCCCATGGCGAGCGTTCCGGCTCCAAACAGCGCGAACACCAAGCCGACAAGGATTGACCCGAGCGCGACCAGCATAAGCGCCAGCATCGCGCCGAGACCCTGGTCGGAGGTGCGGAAGAACTGGTCGTAGATGGCGTTGGCGATGAAATCCTGCGAGCCGCCGCCAAGGATCGCGGGGACTGCGAAATCGGTGAGCGAAAGCGTCAGCACCACCACGCCGGCGCCGACGAAGCCTGGACGAGCGAGTGGCAGCACGACGTGGATGAACGTGCGAACCCAGTTCGCGCCGAGCGATCCAGCGGCTGCCTCCAGCTCTTCGGGAATGGCGGTGAGCGCCGGCGCCAGCATCAGTACGGCAAACGGCAGCATGTACTGGACGAGGCCGAACAGCACGGCGGGGTAGTTATAGATGAGCCGCATCGGGGCCACCCCGACAAGGCCGAGCGCCTCGTTCACCATGCCCTGGTTGCCGAGGATGATCAGCCAGCCATAGGCACGCACCACCTGGCCGATGAAGAACGGCAGGAACAGCGCGATCAGCAGGAATTTGCGCAATCCTGGCGAACGCGTGCGCACCATCAGATAGGCGTAGGGAAAGGCGAAGACGAGCGTCACCGCGGTGACGATCAGGGCGGCAACGAGGCTGCGCTGCGCGACGACCAGGAACAGTGGCTCGGTCAGCGCGCGGCGGAAATTGGCGATGGAATAGTCGTCGGAGAACTGGAAGGTGGTGGTGTCGAGCGTGCGCAGGCTGGCATCCGCGATCTGGATGAGACCAAGCACGAGCAGCCCGACAAGCAGCACCGCCGGAAGCAGCATCAGATAGGGCGTAGCGCGCCTGAACCGCGCCGGCCAGATAGCGGCGGCAACGCCTTCCAACGCATCCATGATGCGCCATGTCAGGGGATAGGCTGTCCTGGCTGCCCGCATGAAAAATCCGTATCCGACGTCGTGAAGGAACCGGTGCCGCGCTAGAGCAATTCCAGGAAAAGTGTATAGCGGTTTTCCGTCCGGAATTGCGTAAAAACAAAGAGTTAGCGCAGCACCGGCCGACCGGCGTCAGCCCTGCATGATCGCCTTGAACTTGGAAAACCACTCGCTCTCGTTCTCGACCTGGATCTTCGACGAGATGCGGATAAGGCGCTGGAAATCCGCTTCAGTGGTCGGATAGGACGGATCGCCCACCAGATCCTTGGGCGGGGTGAGGCCCGGCACCACGCCCGGCAAGCCAAGCCCGTCCAGCCAGATCTGCTGGGCTTCCTTGGTCAAGGCGTGATTGATGTACTGCTTGGCCCAGTAGAGTTCGTTTTCCGGCAGGCCCTTGGGGATCCACAGACCGTCAGTGTCAAATTTTGCACCCTCTTCCGGCACCACCCATTCGATTTTGACGCCGTTCTTGCGCGCCTCCCGGGCGTTGGTCGAGATGGTGCAGGCGGCGTCGATCTCGCCGTTCTGGAACCAGGTGGTGAAGTCGGGATCTTCGCCCAGCAGCGGCTGCTGTGCCTTCATCTTGGTGATGAAATCCCATGCCGGCTGCATGTTGCCGGGAATGTCCTCCAGCTTACCACCACCGGCGACCTGGGCCGGGAAATGGAAGCCGATGCCGTCATTGTAGAAGGCAAGCCGACCCTTGAACTTCGGGTCGAGCAGATCTTTCCAGGACTTGGGCGGTCCGTCCGGGAATGCCGCAGGCCGATAGGCAAGCACATAGACATAACCGTAGGTATTGACGATCGGGAAACCTTCCAGGCCGGCCGGCTTGGCAAGGTCCGTCACATTGGCGAGGTTCGGCAGGTCGGAGAGGTCTTCCGTCACGCCGCGCAGTGCCGATTTCGTGGCATTGGTGGTGGTGTCCCAGTTGATATGGATCGGCGGGACGCGTTTCTGCGCCACGGCCGCCCAGACCTTGGGCTGAATCTCGTTGTCTTCGGTCAGGTCGTGACGGACAGCAATCCCCGTCATCTTGGTGAAGCTGTCGGACACCCCGGCCTTCAGGCTATCCACCCAGCTGCCGCCCCAGGCGCGCACGATGATCTCCGCCGGCTTTTCCGGTTCCTGCGCATAGGCGCCGCGCAGGCCGAGCGCTGAGGCGCCGCCGAGCGCAGCGGTGGCCTGAAGGAAGGTTCTGCGGGAAAGATGGGATATCTTCGGCTTGAAGCGCTTCATCTGCATTCTCCTCTGGGTTTGACCGGTCTCCGGTTCTATCGAAAAACAAGCATGTCCCTGGCATTCCACCCCAGGAACACGCTTTCGCCTATGTCGAACTGCGTGTGCGCGGCGGGATCATGGTCGAAAACGCGAATGACCTCGTCGCCAATTGCGGCGCAGGCTACCTCGTAGACCATGCGCTCGCCTTCGAAGATGGTGTCGGTCACAGTCCCGGCCAGCATGCAATCAAGCTTCGACAGCTGCGCAGCATCGCCGGCGAGACGGATCTGTTCGGCACGGATCGCTCCCGATGCCTTGTCGCCCTCGGCAGGCGGATTGACCGGATCGCCGACCTTTCCGGCAAGCATCAGGTCACCCCGAACGATGGAAACATCGCCCATTTCCGATACGGCCCGTACCGTGCCGGCAATGAAGTTGGTGACGCCGATGAAATTGGCGACGAAGGCGTTGCGTGGCTGGCGGTAGGTGTGGATCGGCCGTGCCTTCTGCTGGATCTCGCCCTGATCCATGACGACGATATCGTCGGAAACTACCAGCGCCTCGCGCTGGTCGTGGGTGACATTGATCGTGGTGACGCCGAGCTCACGCTGGATGCGGCGGAATTCGAGCTGCATTTCCTCGCGCAGCTTGCGGTCGAGTGCGGCGAGCGGCTCGTCGAGAAGCAGCAGGTCGGGCTCAAACACCAGCGCGCGCGCAATCGCGACGCGCTGCTGCTGCCCGCCGGACAGTTCGTGAACGCGCCTGCTGCCATAGCCTCCGAGCCGCACCAGAGCGAGATATCGCTCGACGCGGTCGGGAATGGTGCGTGCGTCGCGCCGACGCATCTTCAGCGGGAAGGCGACATTCTCGGCCGCCGTCATATGAGGAAACAAGGCAAGTCTCTGAAAGACCATGCCGATCGACCGCTTGTGCGGTGGCACCGCGCTCACCGCTTCACCGTTGATGAAGATCTCGCCGCTGCTCGGGGTCTGGAACCCGGCGATCATGCGCAGGAGGGTTGTCTTGCCGGACCCAGACGGCCCGAGAATGGTGAGAAACCGGCCCTTCGGCAGATCGAAGGACGCGTTCTTGACGGCTTGAACCCCATCGAAGTCCATCCCGACGTTGCGGACCGTGACGGCGATTTCCCCGTCGCCTTCCGCTACGTGCGAAGCTGCGGCCCGAAAACGCTCCTGCATTGTGGTTCCCCTTTTTGTCGCCGGTCGCATGCAAGAACGCCCAGCGTGTCAGGTGGTATATACAACCATATACAAGCTCGGTCTACACAGTCCTCGTTGCGCCGCATCTCAGTCGCTCAGATGGATGCGAGATAGCCGCCGTCGATCGGGAGGCAATGCCCGGTGACATAGGCGGATGCCCCGCTCGCCAAAAACACGACAGCGCCGGCCAGATCCTGCATCGTGCCGAAGCGCCGCTGCGGGATCTTGGCCAGCATCGCCGTCTGCCAGTCGGGATCCTGATAAAAGGCGTCCGTCATCGCCGTATGGAAATACCCCGGAGCGATGGCGTTGACGCGGATGCCGAGCGATGCCCATTCCGCGGCGAGTGCGCGGGTCATGCCCAGAAGCCCGGACTTGGACGAGCCGTAGGGTACCGCGGTCGGAATGCCGACATAGGAGGTCAGCGAGCAAAGATTGATGATCGCGCCACCGCTGTTGTCGTCAGCCATCCGCCGCGCCGCAGCCTGCGCGCAGAAGAAGGCGCCCTTCAGATTGGTCGATACGATGCGGTCCCATACCGCCTCGTCCACGTCGAGCGAGGGCTGGACTTTTTCGTAGCCGGCGTTGTTGACCAGAATGTCGAGCCCACCAAAGGCATCCGCCACCTCGTCGACCACCACGCGGATGCGAACGGTGTCGAGCACATCGAGAGACCGGCAAAGCGACCTTCGCCCATGTGCGCTAATTCGGTCCGCCGTTTCACGAAGGGAATTTTCGTCGCGGGCGGTCACCGCCACATCGGCACCGGCCGCCGAGAGCGCCTCCGCCATGGCCTGGCCGATGCCGCGGCTGGCGCCCGTCACCAGCGCCTTTTTTCCCGTCAGGTCGAACAGGCGAGCGGCGTCCATGGCGGTTTCCTGCATTCCCGAAAAAAAACGTGCGGTCGAATTGGAAACGAACACCAGTTGCGGCCGGTTGTCTATACATGTTGCGCTATGGCGGGGGTGCCACCAAACGGCGCGGCGCCGGTTTGCGGCGATCGCTTGAACGACGGCATCCCGGATGGCCCCCCATCAGAACGCCATCAACTGGCGTCTCGCTAGCAAAGCCATTAAGCTCTATCAACGGCAAAGGGAGTCCCACATGGTCGAACCGCGGCTTTCCGTGCGCAGCGCAAAGGCGCGTGATCTTGCGCACCGGCTGGCTCGGCGCGAGAACCGCTCGATCGCCGACGTGGTTGAGCGCGCGCTGGAATCCTATGAGGTCCGGCACGCCGGTCGTGAGCCGGCGTCGACGTTCTACGCGCGTATCGCTAGCGCTTATGGCGTCGAAATCGACCTTGAAGCGACGATCCGGGGCGCTCGGCAAGTTGATTCGGGACCTGAGCTTTGATCTTCCCCTGCTGCCAGGGTCATTTCCGAGACGCTGAAGAAGTCGCCCGAGCCTGCCTTGTCGCATGGTTGTTCGCCATGGCGCCTCGACACGCTCGCCTGAGACATTGAATTCACCCTATCGGCGCGATTTTCCCGGGCGCCCTTGTCCAACCACCCCCGCTGAATGCGGGGTGATTGGACAATTTTGCATGGGAGGAAAAGTTCAGCGTATCAACGGCTGCCCGCCCATGGCGCGCGACCCCTAAGGACCTTGCCGGGCTGTGGCTGTTCTTCTTTCGGAGCGACCACCGGTTGAGGCAAGGAAGCCGTGTGACTGGTATCCAAGGTCATTCCGCTGTTGTCGACGCCAGTAGGGAAGCCGCGGGTCGGGTCGCGGTCCGGGTTTTGATTGGCCGCGAGCGAGACTCCTGTCGACAAGGCGAGGAGGGCAATAGCGGTTACAAGTTTGTTCATCGTACTATTCCTTTCAATAATGAGCAGACCCGCCGACGGCGGCTCGCGCGGAATTGAATCCTGCTTTGCGAAATCCCGTCGGCTCTCTGTCTCGCCATCATGACGAGGCTTCCTGCTCACGGATGAAACTACGCTGGGCCTGTCGCAGAGGTTTGCCCGAGTGCTATCGAAGTGTATCCGAATGTATGAGAATCCATGCGAGGTCCCGCAGCCCTTGGACTTCGACAAATTTGGCTACAATTTTTTTGGCCGCCTGTCGGCGTTTGCGCGGCCAGATACCTGTCGGGCGCCGGTCATCAGGTCCAGGTAAGCGGAGCTGCCGAAGAACGCCGATGACGTAAAAGCGGGACAATTCCCCTGATCGGGTGAACGCATAATTTGCTGATCGGGCGACCGCGCGGCGCCCACCATCAGGTGGTTCGCGACCGTCGCTTTAAATTGTGCGGCGGCTGTGTTGATGCGCTTATGAAAAGATGGTAACGCGGTATTAAAGATTGTTTCGGGTTGTTACCTCTGGGGCGGGGCGAATGGGATTGGTGGTACCGCGGGCATGGCTGTGTGCCGGCCTACTGATAGGCTTGATGATGTCCGCGACGCCGATGGAGAAGGCTTCGGCCGACGTCGTGCCTGGCGCCATGGCCACCGGGCAGCCAACCTCCGTCCCTGTCGGCTACATCGAATTCTGCAGACGGCGGGCCGCGGAGTGCGCAATACGATCAGGCAAGAGCGCTCCAGTCCTTCTGTCCGCGGGCATGGAAGGCAAGCTCGCCTCCGTCAACAAGCTGGTGAACAGATCGGTCAGGCCCGCGAGCGATCTGGACGTTCACGGCATGATGGAATTCTGGTCATATCCTGACCACGCGCTCGGCGACTGCGAGGATTATGTCCTGCTCAAGCGCCAGTTGCTCAGGCAGCAGGGCATATCGCTGTCAAACCTTCTGATCACCGTCGTCAGGAAGCAGGACGGCGAGGGGCACGCGGTGCTGACCGTCAAGACCGACAAAGGCGACTATGTGCTCGACAACCTCAACGACGATGTGAAGCCTTGGTCGGTAACTGGATATCGATTCATAAAAAGGCAGTCGTCTACGCATACCGGGCGCTGGGTCGCGATAATCGAACACCCCGATGTACTGGTCGGGGCAGTCGACTGAACCTCCCGAATTAGCGGATCGACAATGCCTGGCGCTGGCGCTCATGCCGGAGAACGGCCAGATGCCCGGCTCCGCGTTTGTTTCCGCACCGGCCCAGGCACATGACCCGTGATCTTGAGTCGCACTGCATGGGCGTTCCATTCCAGGCATAGGCTTATTACGAGCACCGGGAAGCGCTTCCTTGCGGCGCTCGATAAGCCAATGTCCCTCAGCCGGAACTCGATTTCATTCCGCGCCTGATGCCGGTAGGGCTTTCTCTTCTGCCCGTGTTATGGACATGTCGAATGCTGGAGGATACAGGATGAAATTGAGAGACGCGGCACTTGCTGTCATTTCGAAAAAACGCAGAGGCGTGGCCTGGTATAAGGTCTCTCAGAAGAAGGCCGACAAATACGGCTTCTATGTTTATTCCAGTCATATGGTCTGGAAAGACCAGCCGTTTTTCCGAAAGGCGCTGCAGCGGGTCAAAAACATCCGTGGGATTCCAGATCCCCGGGCTTTCGTCCTGCAAAGCTGCTTGCGATCGATCGAGCGTATCGACGGCGATGTGGCCGAATGCGGCGTAAGGCAAGGCCGGTCGACGATATTCATGCTGATGAGCGATCTTCGGCCACGGCACTACCACCTTTTTGACTCGTTCGCTGGCCTCTCGGAACCGACCGCAGAGGATCGCAAGCCAAACGGCCGAACACCATGGAAGTCCGGCGATCTCAGCACCGACGAGAAGGTAGCCAGAGAGAATATTTCCGACTTCAGCAACACCACTTTTCATGTCGGATGGATACCGGAAACTCTTTCCAACGTATCTGACCGGCGTTTCGCCCTGGTCCATATTGACGTCGATCTTTACGAGCCGACACGTGACGCGCTCGCCTTCTTCTACGATCGGGTGTGCGCGAATGGCATGATCATATGTGACGACTACGGCTCTGCGCTCTGTCCTGGAGCCCGAAAGGCCTTTGATCAATTTTTCGAAAACCGCCCGGAAGGCATCATCGAACTTCCAACGGGGCAGGCGATTGTCGTAAAGGCAAGCTAGTGCGCGGCATTCCGCGTCAACCAGCCGCAGGTTCGCGATCGGACCTCGCGGTCACGGTCGACATAGGAACGGTCAGTCTGTGGCGAAATATATCGGGCGCCAAAGCGCAAGATGTCGCTGCGCGACAAGGCGGGACTGAACGCAACAAGCCCTAGTGGCGATGATAAGCCTGAACCGTGCAACCGCGCGGCGACTGGTGGCGATGAGATAAGCTGAATCCAGCGCCCTCGATTAAAGACTGAAGACGAGTATCTTTTTCTTTTGGAACCCGCGCCACAACGGTCTGTGCGCGGTTGACGATGTCGGCAAAGATGCGATCAGCCTTATCCTGGCCCAATCCCCTGCGGACATGCTGGTAAACAGCGAGGAGCAGAACGACATCATAGCTGTCCTTGAGAACGGATGGGAGCTTTCGGCTCCCCAAGCTCATGGCATCAAATCGGCTTTCGACGCCAGATCCCAGAAAGATCGAGCGAGCCACGCCGATATGCGGTTTCAGGATGTCGATGCCGTGGATGTAAGCCGGCCTATGCTTGGCGATTTCATAAGCGACGATGCCCATATTGCAGCCGACGTCGAGGATCGTCTTGCCGGCGTAGTCTACCCCGCACGAAAACAGCCCGTCGAGGCGATCCTCCCACGTTCCTGCGAATTTCTTGCGGGTGTTCCAAAACAGCATCAATTAGCCTCTCGTGGCTGGATAGGTCGGCGGCGTTATATCGGTCAAGAGCGCGCTGTGCTAGTCTAGTTTCCGTCCACAAACGTCTAGCGCTGAATGGCTGCGGCTACTCTCCATCGACACGAAGAGACGATGTCACGGCGGCAAGGCACGGGGTGTCTGTACGATGACGCCTACGACGGAGCAAAGTACGCGTTGAAGAACTGTTCAACGATGTCGTCGACGACCGATCTCTTTACGTGCCGTAAGTCCTCTTCGTAGCTATGAGTGAGGCCTCCATAGGTGACAAGCTCGAATGAGGGAAGGTAATGGACATTGTCCCGTTCCCGGCAGACTTGACCAAGCACAGCCCGAAGAACGGATTTGCCTTCAGTGTTCGCCGTGACGACATCCGCGTCTTGAAACGTCCGAGCCAATGCAACCGGTGAGACTGTGAGAATTATCGGTGCATCGGGTTTGTGTTGACGGACCATGTCCACGGTAGCCATCACGTTGGCATAATTTTCCTGAAAGCTGCTGACGTGAAGCGTCGTTTCCTGCATTCCGCCTCCGCCACGATAAAGCGGTTTCTGTGCTGCTACCTTGCCACTGGCCCTGTTGATGAAGACCTCAGTCATTCCGAAGGTAAATATGAATGCCGTGGCCGCATCGAAGCCAACCCGCATCTCCCTGTTCATGCTCTCGATCACCTCTTTGAGAACTTCCGGAGATTTGGCGAGGATGAGACGGCGGTAGGGGTCCTGAAAGCAGATCGGACCCCAAGGCGCAGGTTTTTTGATCTGCCACCAGTCGTCATTGGCTTGATCCCACAAGCCGAGCATTTGCTCAATCTGAAGGCGAACAGTGAACGTGTTATAGAAGTTCATATGCTCTCGCCCGGGCAGCTCATCTACAATGGCTTGCGCTGGGTCGAAACTGATATTTCTGTAAGACGGAACGCAGGCGACCTGCTTGCTTGTTAACGCAAGACGAATTTCCTCCGCAAAGCAACTTCCCATCGTGAAGAATATATCTTTTCGAGTGAATACTGCATTTTTACGGATTGTAATGACGCCTGAACTGGAAAAATCGCCATACTTGTTATTCAGTTTGTCCGCAGCCGCCAAATGGATAGGTTGATTGTACCCCAGTCGCTTGCGGAGCCGAAGATACTTTCGTCGAACTCGCTCTAGCAATGTCACATCGCTCCATGATCGTCATAGTTGGCCGCTGACAGCAATGCCCGACGTTTAGCCCGCTTCCCCGCTGGCCGCAATCCGGCCGGCACGCCGCCAAAGCTCGCAATCACTGCCGTCGTGCGGAAGCCCATTATCGTCGCAAACGCTCTCTTCAAAGCCAACCGAAAATAGGCCCTAAGCCCCGATCATTAAAGCGACTGCTCTAAGACACGCCAAGAATCGCGGCGACGCTGTTGCAGAGCAGCACCAAAATTGGCATAGAACGTCTCCCTCTCATCTGGATTTTGCGCATAGAGGATTTTGGTGCCGACGTTCAGTGGAGTCGACAGGATCTTTTTGTGTGACTATGAACGTTAAATTGCTAAAATATCACGCTTACAGCCGTTGGTTCGGGCGTCCCTCATGGAATGCTTCGTATCTGTTCGGACGGGCCTGCCGGCGGCTGAAGCCAGGCGATATTGTCATAGATGCCGGCGCGAATCTGGGTGAGATCACCTCGGCCTTGGCTAAGACGGGCTCGACGGTTCATGCCTTCGAGCCAGACCCCTACACCTTCGAACGGCTGCGCAAGAACGTTGGAGCATTCAAAAATGTCCATCTCTATCAGCAGGCGCTTGCCGACCAATCCGGGACTGCGAAGCTCTACCGGTCACGTAAATTCAGTTCTGACCCAGACTTTTGGTCGCAATCCTCTTCCTTGTATGCAGACAAATCTAACATCTCGAAAGACGACTACACTGAGGTTGAGCAGTTAAGCATAGTTGATTTCGTTAGAGGGCTTGGATCTCCAGTGCGGATACTGAAGATTGATGTAGAGGGCGCGGAAGTGCCAATTCTCGAATCGATATTATCCTGCGGATTGATGAACAAGATCGATATGATCTTTGCTGAAACCCACGAGAAAAAAATCCCACAGCTTGCAGAACGTACGCGCGCGCTCCGCGAAGCAATCAAACGAGATTGGGCCAATAAAATCAACTTGGACTGGCACTAGTCATCTCCACTGGATGTTGACGAGTTGGATCGCGCCTTCATAGCACCTTTGCCATCACCTATAACAAGTCGAGTGATGAGCGACGTTCGAAAAAAACATGGCGATCCGAACATGGCCGCTGCGACCTTGTGCGGACAGCCCCTTGAAATTTGTGAGCTCAAATGAAGAAAAGAAGCCAGTTTCATATTTTCCGTAGATCGATTGCCGACACAATTCAGTATAGATTTCGCAATTCGCTGAGGAAAGACGATTTAGAAGCGCGTGGAAATCTATCTCCAGTTTCTCAAAAAGAAATCTTGCTTGTGGCAGTCGTCAGGAACGAATACCCTGAGATAATTCCATTCCTTGATCACTATCGATCGATCGGCGTTTCCAGATTTGCCATTGTCGATGACCGTTCTGAGGACGGGACACGGGAATTTCTGTTGAGCCAGCCAGATGTGGACGTATTCATCTCACGAAAGACCTATGGAGAAGCAGGGCGCGGAACTTTCTGGCGACAGGATATAATCCGCAGATACGGGTTCAACCGGTGGTACGTGATCGTGGATGCGGATGAATACCTGGTTTATGATGGCATGGATCGCCACAACCTGCATGACCTCGCCGGTTGGATCCAAAAAAGAGGCATGAAGCACCTGCTGGCGCCGATGATCGACATGTATCCGGCAGGAGACTTAAGGGACTTTCCGTTTGACCCAAAACGCGCTCCTTGGGAGATAGCCGATCATTTCGATGCTTCAGGATACGATTACTCGACGAGCCCGCAAAATATCAAAATCCGAGGTGGCCCGAGAAGCCGGGCGTTTGGTACGCACACCCTAACCAAATATCCGTTCGTATACGGAGATAGATTGACGATCTTAAATTCAATTCACGCTCCGCTACCCTATTGGCGTAACCACGTGGAGAGTTATGGCGCTCTTCTTCATTTTAAGTTTTTCTCTAATTTCACGACGAAGGCTCAGGTCGCGGTCGATGAAGGCCAATATTGGAACGGTGCGTCAAAATACAAGGAATACCTTTCCGCCACTATCGGCAAGCCGGACTTCAATGTGATGAGCGAAATTTCGCAAAGGTATTCGGGTATTCAGGATATAATCGGTGCGGGCCTGACCCAAGCTATTTCCTGGAATGATTAGATCGACAACCCGGTCCTTGGCTGCTCACCAATTCTCGCGGTTGGGAGCCCGATTTTGCTAGAGACTCTATTCCAAAGCCCAGGCGATCATTCCTCTTGGACCCTTCGGAGAGTTGTGTATGCTCCCATAGTCGCCGATCCCGTCAACGCGGGCTGGCATCCGGATTCGGCATTGACTGCGGGTCCGAACAAAGTCACAGACAAGCAATCCGACATAGATTTAAAGCAGATGTGCGAGCGGTGTCGCGAAAGTCGCATGGATCGGCAAAGGCCAACTGACACCGACGACACATCGCAGCAGGAAACCGAATGAGCGCAAAGAGACGAATTTCAGCGGCCTTGGCGTACCCGCTGGTCAAGCGCCTGATCCTCGAGAACCTGCCGCCGCACATAAAGCTGTATCTCGCCGGTTTGCTGTGCACGATTGCCGGTGCGGCGGCGACGTCCGGATTTGCCTGGATCATGCGTGACATGATCAACAGCATCTATATCGACAGGAACGCCGCCGCCGTTTGGGGTATCAGCGCGGCAATCATCGGACTTTCCGCTGTCAAGGGCATCGCGGCATACGGTCAAACCATTACGACCGGAAACGTCCGCAGGGCCATCGTGTCGGACCTCCAACACCGGCAGTTTTCCCGGCTGATGCGCCTCGACATTGGCCATTTCGTCAATCAGCATCCGGCCAAATTCATTTCCAAGATAATGTTCAATGCACGCGCCGGTGCGTCCGTCATCATCACGCTGACGAGCAACACGGCCTCTGACGTTTTGACCCTGGTCGGACTGGCAAGTGTCATGGTCGTGCAGGACCCGACCATGTCGCTTATATCGGCGGCGGCTTTGCCGGTGATCTTCCTCTCGGTGAGCACGATCACGCGAAAGATCAAGTCGCTGGCAAGGGGCGAAACAGAGCTGGCGGCACAGGTTCAGTCGATCGGCACGGAAGCCATAGACGGCATTCGCACCATCAAATCGTTCCAGCTCGAGGACAAGGCGATCGCCAGTTTCGCTAAGGCTGTCCGCAAGATGGAAAGGCGCGGCGTCCAGATCAACCGGACATCGGCGTTGATGAGTCCATTGATGGAGACGGGCGGCGGCTTCATCATCGGCCTTTTCCTCATTTATGCCAGTTGGCAGACCCTCGGAAACGGCAAGACACCAGGCGAATTCATGGCCTTCATAACCGCCTTTCTGCTTGCCTATGAGCCCGCCAAACGGCTGGCCCGGGTCAATGTGGATATCCAGAAGCTAATGGTTGCCGTCGAGCAGATGTATGATTTGATCGACACGCCCGAACAGCGACAACTCGCAACCGCAGGCGAGCGACTGACCGGCGTCGAGGGCGGTATCCGTTTTGAAGATGTGGCCTTCTCCTATGGAGGCAACAGCCCGGCGCTGCACGGTGTTTCCTTCGAGGTCCGACCTCGTGAGAAGCTGGCGATCGTTGGCCGCTCCGGCGCTGGCAAGACCACCATCGTCAATCTGATCTTGCGCCTGATGGAGCCGGACAGGGGCAGGATCTTCATCGACGACAAGGACATTGCCAAGATCAGCCTGGCCGACGTTCGCGACAATATCGCACTGGTGTCACAGGATATCTTCCTGTTCGAAGGTTCTATCCGTGACAATATTCGCGACGGACGCCCGAACGCCGCGGATCAAGAAATCGATTCCGCGGCGGAACTCGCCCGGGTCACAAGTTTTGCATCGAACCTTGAAAACGGGCTCGACACGCTTGTCGGGCCGGGCGGCGCCAACCTGTCGGGCGGGCAGAAACAACGCGTTGCCATCGCGCGCGCCCTGCTCAAAAACGCTCCGGTGATTGTCTACGATGAAGCAACATCCGCGCTCGACGGCGAAAACGAACGGGCGGTCATGGAGGCTGCCTTCGACGATGCATTTCAGCGCACTGTGATCTGCATTGCGCACAGGCTTTCAACCATCAAGGCGGCCGATCGCATTCTCGTATTCGACGCTGGCATCCTCGCGGACTCCGGGACTCATGAAGAGCTTGCCAGGCGCAGCGAAATCTATCGCTCGATCTTCCATCTGGAGACGTCCGCTCCGCTCGTCGAAAGCGGCAAAAAGCTGCGGCAGAGCGTATTGCGCTGAAGGCCGATGACCAGTTTTTACCACGGTTCCTACATCCGGTATGTGATTGGTGGATTGGGCCTGCGGTTGCGCAGATACACAAAGGCCGTGCGGACGCTGTTTACCGGCTCCAGGCCTCGTTCCGTTCTTGAGCAGCAGGCCAAGGTCGACGCGCTGATCGCGCGCAGGGACTGGACAGGGCTTGAAGCAAGTACCAATGAAATGGCCATCATGGCCGATCGTGCCCGCGACCCTGAGATGATGCAGAAGGCAGGCCAGGCGTTCGAACGGCTGGGCAACTTCGCGCGGGCGGCCGAGCTTCGGCTTTCCGCTCGCCGGCAACGAAAAGGGAAAGGCGCCAATGAGTGGACTGGAGAAGACCTCGGTTCGGATAGGCTGCTGATCGATCTTGTGGAGGATGACCCTCGCAGTCTTGGCCGGGTTATCCGCCATGCGCGACTGGCCGGCGCCGCCGCTGCATGTGCGCAAAGTGCGACGATTCGGGTCGAGCCGCGCCTCGTATCGCTTGTGCAGCGGACGTTCCCCAACGCGACCGTGGTCCCAGCGCAGCAGAATGTCGTTGGTGACAAATTTGCGACCTTCGAAAATCTTGCCTGGATTTTCGGCCGCGATGCCGAAAGACTAGCCGCCGACTTCGTGCCGCTGCGGGCAGATCCTGAGCTCGTCGAGACATTTCGCAGGCGCTATCGCTCGATGACGGATCAACCATTGGTCGGCCTCTCCTGGGGCAGCAAATCCCATAGCAAGGACGTGCCTGATTTCCCCGAATGGGCACGGTTCATCGCCCGGACACAGGCGACGTTCGTTTCCCTCCAATACGGACAGATCAAGCCGGCGCTGCGGCGCCTGCGCAACGGCAATGACGCACGGCTTATCTATGACGACAGTGTCGACCAGATGCTTGATATGGACCGTTTCGCCGCGCAGATCGCCGCGCTCGATGCCGTGGTGACGATCAGCAATACGGCGGCCCATCTGTCCGGAGCACTCGGCGTGCCGACCATTTTCCTGATCGATGACAAGTTTGAAACAGCGTGGCCGGTGACTGGCAATCGAACGCCCTGGTATCCGAACGGCGTCGTCATGCGCAAGGAAGGTCGTCCGTGGCCGGTGGTACTCGACGACGTCGGCCGGCGGCTCTCGTCGATTCTGACGGCGCGTTCGACGCTGTCTAGCGATAGTTGAGGGTCGCTGTGCCGAGCAGACGGTCCATCCTTGAAAAGGCAAAAGCCGCCGACCTGCGCCCGCAAGGTGTTGACGGCAAGCGGCTGCAGAAGGTTCTCGATCGGGCAAAGAAGTTTTTTAAGCGCCCCTCGCGCCATGCTGACGAAAGCGTCAAACGGCATGCGAGCCTGATGGCGCAGAGTGTCGAACGGCGTGACTGGCAGGCGGCCCGGGAACATGCGCTGGCACTCGGCCTGCTCGGTGAGCAGCTTGGCGATCGCGGGCTTGTCAAAAAAGCCGGGCGTGGACTGAGACGCCTCCGCGGCGGCAATCGTGCCTGGCAGTTGATTGCGTCGAGCAAGCAAGTGCCCGGCCGGCCCGAATGGGATGGCAGTGATCTTGCGGGTCGCAGGCTTGCCGTCGAGCGGCGCGAAGGCGATCTCGCAATCTTCCTCCAGTTCGCGTCGCTGCTTGGCCCGGTGGTCGCGGCCGCCGACCGGTGCACCGTCCTGATCGAGCCGCGACTGGCGCCACTTTATCGCAGAACATATCCCGCGCTCGATGTCAGACCAGAGGCGGAAGCGGCGGCGGCGGTCGACGCCGATGTCTTCGCCTGCTTCGAGACACTGGCGAGACACTTTTGGCCGGATGAGCCGACAGCGCGCGCGCCCTTCGTTCCGTTGGAGCCGGACCGCCGGCTTGTCGCCGAGTTGCGCGGCGCCTATCTCGATCATGGCCCGGGGCCCCTGATCGGCTTTGCCTGGGGAAGTCTGAACAAAAGCAAGGACCTGCCGGTTCTGGATGACTGGCGGGCGCTGCTCGGCGGTCTGCCGGGCCATTTCGTCAGCATGCAATATGGCGACGTCGGGCCGGCGCTCTCCGAATTCGAGCGCTGGGCGCCGGGCCGCATCATCCATGACGCGTCCGTGGACCAATTGTCGGATATGGACCGCTTCGCCGCGCAAATCGCCGCCCTCGACGCGGTGGTGACGATCAGCAATACCGGTGCCAATCTGGCGGGAGCGCTCGGCGTGCCGACCGTTGTCCTGCTCGACGATGGGTTTCGGCTGTCGTGGCCTGCCTTCGGCGAGACCGTCGCCACATATCCAAGCGTTCGACTGGTGCGAAAGGGCGGCCGGGCGTGGGCGTCCGCGATGCGGGAAGCAGGTGGACGGGTTGCGCAAATCATCGGTGGAGTTGGTGATGGAAGCTAGTCAACTGCTTCGCCGGGTCCGCCGCGTTGTCGCGCTCGCAGGCTACAATTACAAGGTCTGGTTCCGTCGTCACCGGCGGCAGCTTTTCCTGCGCTGGCGCGATGGCGACATTGCCGATCAGATGGCGGATTATAGGCGAAGCATCGAGGCGCGCGACTGGTCGGCGGCGCTGCCGAAAGCCCTGGCGCTGGGATCGATCGCGAAGTCGAGGCGCGAGGTCCACCTGCTGGACGAGCTCAGCAAGGCGCTGATGCGCATGGGCGCCTACGGCCCGGCGGCCGAACTCAAGATCGCGCGGCGCCACATCGTCGAGGGTCGCGCCGACGGCGAATGGCTGGGCCAGGACATCTCGGGCCAGACCCTGCTCGTCGATCTGATGGAGACCGAAAAGCAGGGTCTGGCCACCGCGATCCACCATGCGAGTTCCGTCGGCCGCGCGCTCGCTCGCGCCGCTCGTCTGATCGTCCTGGTCGAGCACCGCTTGGTGCCGCTGTTTCAGCGGACATTTCCCGCCGCCGATGTGCGGGCCGTCGGTCAGGGGAGCAAGGCAGCCTATGGCGAGGCCCAGCTCTTTGCCGGCGTCCAGCATCTGACTGCCGTGTTCGAGACGGATGAAACCACGATCCGGGAGCATTTTGTTCCCCTGAAGCCGGATCCGGCGCGGGTCGCTGACCTTCGCGCCCGCTATCGCAGGAACGGGCGGCCGTTGGTCGGCGTCGCGTGGGGCAGCTCCAATCCCGGCAAGGACCTGCCGCCACTCACGGCATGGCGCGGCCTGCTCGGTCGACAGGACCTGCAGTTCGTTTCGCTGCAATATGGCCGGATCGAGCCCGACCTGAAAATCCTGACCGATGGTGATCCCGCGCGCATCTTGCACGACGTCTTGGTGGATCAACTCGTCGACATGGATCTTTTCGCCGCGCAGGTCGCGGCGATGGACGCCGTCGTAACCATCAGCAACACCGGGGCGCATCTGGCCGGCGCACTCGGCATCCCTTCGGTCTTCATCCTTGGTGACGGCTTCAAACGTTCCTGGCCGGTCGAGGGCGACCGCACGCCTTACTATCCTTCCGCCGTGCTGGTCTCGAAGCGGGAACGACCCTGGGCTGCGGTGATGGAAGACGCACAAAACCAGATGGGCTCACTCATCAGCACTGTTTGAATCCACCACCCAAGGCATCGCGAGTGTCCCAGGCAGGTTACAACCAGCGGACAGTCAAGCGCCTTCTTGACGGCGAGACCAGTGTAAACTAACCGGCGGGCGGCCGTTCTGAATTTCACGGGCAAGAGGCGATGCATATCTTTGGGTAGTAGTTTGGAAAACGAGGCGTCTTCTCCTGTCAGCGATGGCTTTGTGCAGCGGCTCCTCGCGGCGTACCGGCTTGTGCATCCAGGAAATCTGTTCAAGCGCGGGCGTATCTACGCTCGCGGCAGGGCAGCGACGAGGACGGTCTACTTCGTCCCACACAACCGCAACAATGTTCGGCTGCTGGCTGACGCGGCAGAAATTCTGGGTGACCGCGGCATCCGCTGCGTGTTCGCGCATCTCGATGGATTGAAACGCGGCGGCGTAGCGCGACCTGAACTCAACGCCCGAGGAATATCGCATATCGGCTTTGCTGACCTCGAGCGGATGATCAGGCCCGGTGACATGCTGGTGACTGGAAGTGACTTTGCGCCGCAATTTTTTAGGCGATTCATCGACTCCATCAACTTCGGCATGGTCCGTGTGGTCGGCCTCATCGGAGGTGCGCGAGAGCTGCGGCCGCATCGATTTGTGAGAGCTGACTACATCCTGTCGATGGGACCAGCGGCGCTGCAGCAAAGGCGACAGCCGACATATGTTGTCGGCTCCCCGGTCATTGAGCGTGCCGCCGCAAGCGCTGGCGCCAGGCACGACGAAGGGCTTTTTGTGCTGGTGAACTTCAAGGGGAATATCGAGGACCCCGCAGATCGCCAGGCGATTGAAGCCGTGGCAGCCGCATGTGCGAAACTCGGCCTTGCCCATGTCGTTAGCGTCCACCCCACGATGTTCGCAAAAGTCGATATGCCGAACAAATCGCCGCTGGATTTCGCACAGCTGCTCCCGGACGCTCTGGCGCTCGTAACGCGCCCAAGCACCACTGTTTACGAAGCAATCGCCTGCGGCATTCCGGTGGTGCTGTTTCCGCCGGTTTCGCCCATGGTCGAGTTCGACAGGCCCATGGGCGCCTTCAAACCAACATTGTCGGAGCATGACCTCGTCGAGGATATCCGCGCTGCGGTCAGGTCAAGACCGACCTATTTTGAGCAAAGCCGGGATTTCCTCAATGCCAATCTGTCGATTGATCCAAAGGTGCCGGCTTCGCAACGGATCGCCGAAGCCTTAATCGATATTTACAATCGCTGATCCGCTCGATCAAAGTGCCGCAATCGGAGTCCATAAGTTGAGTTTGTTGTCCGCCTTTTTGCAAGGAAGCCGCCCCTCCTTGTCGTTTCGTTTCCCAAATCCGGGCGGACATGGCTGCGAGTAGTGCTTGACGATCTGGGCGTCGCCGAACAGAAAAGCCTGAGGGACATTGCGCAAATCGACCCGACAAATCTCGCTGCAAACGGCTCCTAGCGCGACACTGCGGTGTCTGATATTTCAGGCGCAAGTCACGTGCGAAAGATTGCGCTTCTGCGCTATGAAGATGTGCGGCGGGATACAAACGATGCTTGCGCGGCTCGATTACTGGAAATGGCTCGATGAAGCCTTTCAGCGGCATGGCATATCTCATGCCGACGACAGGGCAGGTGTGAATTGATCCGATGCAAAGGCTTTGTCTGCGGCTGCGGGCATAGCGGCACCACGCTGATAGCGACGATCCTTGCCTCGCATGCCGATGTCTTTTTGCCATTCGAAGAAACCAACGTGTTTTTCAAATGGACCCCACTTGCGCTGTATCGCTACTCGAAGCTGAAACAGGCGGCCATTGGGGCGGGCAAGTCGGTGCTGCTTGAAAAGACACCGCGTCATATCAGGCGTGTCGATCGGATACGACGTCTGGTGCCGGGCGCGAAGTTCGTGATGCCGGTACGCGATGGGCGCGATACCGTTGCTTCGCTGACCAAGCGGCTTGGCGATGCGACCGAGAGCCTGGACCGCTGGATTTCGGACAACACAATAGTGCTTGCCGAGCGCGGCAGCACGGACGTCCTGATTTACCGCTACGAAGATCTTGTCAATGACCCGGAAGCGACCATCGAAAAGATCTGCACCTTCCTGGGATTGTCGTTCGACCAGAGTTTGCTCGACTATCATCGGAACCCGCAACGATGGTTCACACTCGATGCGCAACCCCAACATGCCGCGCTCCGCAACCAGCAGGTCAACAAGCCGATCTATGATGGCCGCGGCCGCTGGAAGACCGAACTGGGTCAAATGGAATTGAAGGAGCTTACCGAGGGACGCGGCAAACCGCTGATGCAGGCGTTCGGGTATGTTTGAGGGTTCCGCCCCGATCGTTTACTCTGGAAGCGCGCGCGGATAGCCAAACTGATCGAAGTCGCGCTCATAGGCGCGGTAGATCGTATCGGCCAGTTCTGGCGTGAAATAGTCGGCAAGCCTGCGGCGCGAGGAGGTGTGCAGAGGTGGCATCGCCGCGCGTCGCATTACCTCGCTTGCACCGACATGATCGAGAACCCGTTCGAAATCCCGCGCGAAAGTCTCGGTTTTGCCGATGAGGTCGAACACAACGCCTGGAAGGTCGACGATGTCGCTTTGCCTCTGCCAATGCTTGTCGATGCGCCATGTCGAGGTCGTGCAGGCAAAGGCGACGAAATCAGCAAACGACAGGCTCTTGTCAGCACCGACAGGCAGCGACGGATCTGCCCTTTCGCGATGGGCCAGATAGACCTCCACCCTGCCATAGCCAGGCACAAGCGGGCGGTCGCGATATTGGTCGGCCCAGCACGACAACAGCCTTGTATAGGGATTGCGAACGAAGGTGAACCGCAAGGCTTCGGGACTTGTGGCCATGCGATGGAACTGCACGATGCCATGGCGAGGCGCCTGCAAGCTCGACGCCTTTCGGTTGTGCACCTTCCAGTTCTGGTCGCTGCGCCACTCCGACACGGTGTCATTGCCGATCATGGCTGCAAGGTTGCTGCGAATGCGGCTGCTCGCCGCCTTCGGCGTGGCGAGATACAGGATCTTGAGTTGCGGGACGACGTCGATCAGGTCGTCCGGCAGATAAGCGGTTTTCATCGCTCTGCGGTAGAAAGCCAGAGCTTCCGGATGCGCCCAGGCTAGAAACGGCTCCTTGACCAGACCGCGGAGATTTCGCAGCCCCGGTCGCAACGAGCGCTCCAGGCGGCGGACCACGCCGACTTTGCGTTTGCCCGAGACGGCCTTGTCGGCGGGCGAGACATGGCTGGTGGTCATCGGCAAAAACCCTCGCCTTGAAAGCAGTCTACCGTCGTGGCATAGCCGCAACCACGCGGAACTATACGCCAGCGCCCCTATCCAGGACCGGCTTGCCACGCTTAATAGACTGCGAGCAAAGTCCCGCCAAGTTCGAAAGCTTGATCGGGGTGCGAAAGGGCGTAGCGAGGTCGCATGGATTTGTCACGGCATGATCAACTGGTTCAAGCTGACCCGAAAAAGCCTATCCTGTTCGTGCGCCAGCGTTACGCGCCCTTTGGCGGAGGCGAGATCATGCTGGAAAACATCATGGCGGCGTTCGCCGCGCGTCAACGGCCGGTGGCCGTGCTGTCAGGCGACTGGCCGCGACACGAAGGCATAGAGTTCATCCAGTGCGCCGGCCGCCGCTTTCCCCGCTCCCTGCGGGCGACGTCCTTTGCTCGAGCCGCCTGCCGCAAGATCGCCGAAATGCCGCCGGCCCTGGTGCAGAGCAACGATCGCCTTCCGTGCTGCGACGTCTTCCGGGCCGGGGAAGGCGTTCATGCCGCCTATCTTGCCGAGCGACGGCGTTTCGGGACGCGGCTTGGCACGGCAGCGATGGCGCTGAGCCCGTTTCACCGCCAGACGCTGCGCCTCGAGCGCGCGACCTATGGCAGCCCACGGCTTAAAGCGGTGATTGCCATTTCGAAAATGGTGGCGGAGGACATTGTCCGTCACTACGACTATCCGGCCGAACGCGTGCACCATATTCCCAACGGCGTCGACCTGGAGCGCTTCAACCCTAAGTTGCGACGACAGCATCGGGCCGTGGTCCGCTCACGGCTTGGCGTCAACGATGACAGGCCGGTCGTTCTCTTCGTAGGCTCGGGTTTTGCGCGAAAAGGACTTCTTGCCTTGATGAAGTCTGTCGCAATGCTCGATGGTGAGCCGGAGTTATGGGTCATTGGCCACGATTCGCGCGCCGATACCTTCCAGCGGGCCGGTGACAGGCTTGGTCTTGGTGCAAGGCTCCGCATGCTGGGGCCGCAAAAAGATACGCTGCCATGGTACGGCGCCGCCGACATTGCGGTGCTGCCTTCCATCTATGATCCATTCGGCACAGTGGTGATCGAAGCCATGGCCAGCGGCTTGCCCGCCGTCGTCAGCACCGGGTGTGGGGCGCGCGAGCTTGTCGATCGCTTCGAGCCGACGCTTGTTTGCGACGCAGCCAGCGTAAACGACCTCGCCGCCGGGCTTGCTCGCGCCTTGCTGCTGTCGTCACGGCCCGAGACTGCGGCTAGGGTCAGGGCGGCAGCCGAACACTACGATTTCAACGTCATGATCAGGAGAATGATAGCGCTGTACGAAAATCTCGACCTGAAATAATTTTCGACATATTTTTTGAATCCGTTAGGATCACCGGGGTGCCAACCGGCCGGGGGACAGTTTCATTTGAACAACAGTCGCAGTTTTGATGCCGGAACCGTCTGACCGTGCCGGCGCTCTCAGTCGTCATAATCAGCCGCAATGAGGAAGCGTGCATTGCACGTTGCCTTCGCTCGGTACTTTTTGCCGACGAAATCGTCGTCCTCGACAATAACAGTACTGATCAGACCAGGGACATCGCCAGCGGGCTCGGGGCCAAGGTGCTGATCACCCTCGATTGGCCGGGTTTCGGCGCGCAAAAAAACCGCGCCCTCGCCGCGGCGACAGGCGATTGGGTCCTTTCGCTCGATGCCGACGAATGGGTCGAGCCGCCGCTGGCCGCGGAAATCAGGGCCGCCATCGCCAACCCGAAAGGCTGTGACGGTTTCGAAATACCAAGACGATCGCGCTTTTGCGGGCGCATTGTCCGCCATGGCGGCTGGTCGCCCGATCTGGTGCTTAGGCTTTTCCGTCGCCAGTCCGGCCGCTTCAGCAACGACACCGTGCATGAGAAGGTGGTGGTGAATGGCAAGGTCTCGCGATTGTCCCATCCCATGGAGCATGACTCCATCGCCGACCTGGCGGACGCGCATGACAAGATCGGCAGATACGCGCAAGCGTCCGCCGCGCGGATGCTTGCCGAGGGGAAAAAAAGCTCGATCAGCAAGGCGGTTTTGCGCTCGGTCTGGGCTTATATGAACAGCTATGTCTTCAGGCTGGGGTTTCTGGACGGTTCGACCGGTGCGATGGTCGCCGCTTATTCAGCCGGCTACACCTATCAGAAATGGGCGCTTGTCGCGTTGGGTGGCAAGTCGAGGTGCGCCGAGGAAAGCCGGGCCGGGGTGAACGGCAAATCCGCGGGTTTCAGAAATCGCCCTGGCTAATTTCCGCGCCATTGTTGCCGAGTTGTTGCCAGACAGTTAGTGTGTGCCCGTTTTGAAATTGGAGCCAAGGTACTGAATATGACTGATGCGTTTAGGGTATTCGTTGGATGGGACAGCCGTGAGCCGATCGCCTACGACGTGGCGCGGCACTCTTTGCTCAAAAACGCTTCGGTGCCCGTCTCCGTCATTCCAATCAAGCAGGACGAGCTGCGTGCCCGTGAACTGTATTGGAGGGAGAAAGATCCGCTCGCGTCAACAGAGTTCACTTATACGCGGTTTCTTACGCCTTTTCTCGCCGACTATACGGGCTGGGCTTTGTTCTGCGATTGCGACTTCCTGTGGCTCGGTGACGTTGCAGGTCTGCTGGAATACACGAAGTCGAACAAGGCGGTCTATTGTGTCCAGCACGACTACACGCCGAAGGCCACCACCAAGATGGATGGCGTTGTCCAGACATCCTACCCTCGAAAAAACTGGTCCTCGCTGATGCTGTTCAATTGCGCGCATCCTGCGGTTAAATCGCTTACGCCGGAGGTCGTGAACCGCGAAAGCGGCGCCTACCTCCACCGAATGCAGTGGGTCGCCGATGAGGATCTGGGCTCGCTGCCGGTCGAGTGGAACTGGCTTGAAGGTTGGAACGAAAAGCCGGCGCATGGCACACCCAAGGCGGTCCACTATACAAGTGGCGGTCCGTGGTTTGCCGAGTGGCAGAATGTCGACTATGCGGATCTGTGGATAGCCGAACGCGACGAATTCCTGAGCAGTGCCGATCAAGCAGAGGCTGCTCTTTCGCGCTCGGCGAGCCGGTAGCCCAGCCAAAAAGCCCCAGCGGCTGGCGGTGGCGATGCCTAACGCCGCTTGGGGTTCCCGCGCAGACGGCCGGTCTTCGCGCCGTGCTGCGGCACGACCTCGCCGAACACCGGGTTGGGCGCGCTCTTCGCGGGCGCCGGGACGGCCCGTATCGTTTCGACCAGGGTCGGGCGCTGCTTCGCCCCGGCACAAGCGCCCTCTACATCTGCCCGTCCAGCCATTCCCGCAAATCGCGGTCCTGCTTGTTTTCGGCAACGGGCAGCGAGGGCCGCCTCCAGACATACCAGATGGCGGCAAGCACCCCGGCAGACCACGTGCCGGCGAAAACATTCGCAATGAGGTCGATTGGAACCTCCCAAGCCGGCTAGAACATTAGCACGGCATCATTTAGGAGGGCGACACCAATTAGGAGTAGAGCAGAGCGGGTGGAGCCGTAGGAGCCTCACCGCCATCCACCGTCTCAACCAGCTGTCCCTTGCGAGGTCGCGGCCAAGAAGGCGATGAGCAACAGCCATGCGGTCACCTTGAAGACGGCGCGTAGCATTCTTCGTCAATGGCAACGATCGGACGCAACGCTGCTCAACATGTCAAGGCGCCGAGCAATCCAGTGCGGTTGAAGCGGCCGCTCGCAGCGTCAGACATACCCCCTCTTCAGGGTACGTGGCGAGTGGTCTCTTCGCAGTTGCGAGGCAAGCGGGGGGCGAAGCTAACGCGAATGGAGTATACCTCGCGCCTGTGTCGCGGCTGAACCCGGAGACAATTTGGCTCGAAGGAGGGACTGTCAATCGACCTGTTCCGGTCCTGGAACTGCAGCGAAGGTTACTCATCGAGTCGCCGAACCTGTGAACGAACGCTCTTGTCCGTTCAAACCTCGTCACCGCAATGAGGAAATCTCGAACCGGGCCCAGCGCGACCTGCCGGTTTTGTGACGCATCTGGCCTGCGGCGGTTGCACTTGAGTGACCCGGTGTTGCTCGATCTGGCGGAACCCCGAGGTGCAATCTGCGAGTGAAATCAGAACGTTGCATGGATGGGGTAGCGGCACGTTCCGCCCGATGTTGAACGACCGCCGGTTCGCCCCCGACAACGTCAGCGCGACCGCAAGTCAGCAGCAATGCCTGGCATTGCTGTCGGTAGGGCGAGCCAGTCACGCCGAAAGCCGTAAGCGATCCGGAAGGGTGGCGTGTTCGAAAGTTGCACGGTGCCACCAATCGCATCGGACCGCCGGAGGCCATGCCATTCGAATGGATGGTGCAGAAAGTCGGTCGAATTCTATGATGAATTCGGGTCGTACTGCGCTCGACCAGGCGTGATCCTTGCTTTTTTGTGAGAGTGCAGTGCAACATCACCCAATGGTTGTAGCCCGTGCAGGGTACTCAACACGTCAAAGCTGGAGTACGTTTTTGCCCAGGGAGGTATCTAGGGGAGGATTGGCGGGGTTTCGAATGACGTATGCTACAAGCCTTTCATTGAGTGAGAATGAAAACCGTCCGACGTCAGTCGCAGTCAAAAGCGACGATAAGGCGTATATCAAGGCGCTAGGCTTCGTGCCGAAGCGATATGCGGCGGAGACCGCTATCGTCAATCAGGGGGAGGACGGCGATCGCGTCTTCATGATCGAGTCTGGCTGGGGTTGCATTTCTCATGACCTTGCCGGTGGACAGCGACAGATTTTGGACTTTGCCCTGAAGGGCGACATTGTCCTGCCACAGACCTACACGGGCGCTGCTCTTCAGACATTTGTGGCTCAAACCGACCTTGCGGTGCTGGAAGCCTCGGCCAAGACGCTTGCTCTTGGAGCAGCGAAGTCGCCACACATAGCCTCGCTTTTTCTTGAAACGCTCGCGCGCCAGCGAGCGCTTGTTGCCCAACACCTCACCAATATAGGCCGACGCAGCGCCCTGGCGCGTACAGCGCACTTGCTGCTCGAACTGAGAGCGCGCTTGGAGCGCGTCGGCGCTGCCAGCCGCACTGGCTTTGCATGCCCTCTCACCCAGTACGACCTCGCGGACGCGCTCGGCCTGACGCCGGTCCATGTCAATCGAATGCTGCGGGAATTACGGGAACGCGGTTTTTTGGAGTTCCGCCAAGGTCATGTCCGCGTGCTGGATCGGCCGGGCGTAACGAAGTTTGCCGAGTTCGACGACAGGTATATCGATGGTTGACACTTGTTTTGGCGCACGATGCAAACGCGGCGCGACGCGCCTTGAAGCCGCACTGGCTATCGGCGACGACGACTGTCTTTACCGACGGGCTACCCGCGCCTGGCAAACAACGCGAGGCCCAGGTTCCAGTCGGTGTGCTCTCTGGCTACCCTCTCTCCTAGACCAAATTGCTAGGGCCAAGTGAAGGAGTAAAAATTTTTTACGTTTTGTTAACCTAAATTAGTGAAGGCACAGCTTTTAGGCGATAAACATTAGTGACGGGGTAGTGCTGTCCAAGGTGGGGCTTTGGGAAATCCCGCAGTTATAGTGAAGGCGACGCGAACAGAACATTGTTCGCGGGAAATAGTATTTGCCTGAAGTATATCTCGTACTGGATCTCGAAACGTTGGGTAGAGTTTGGGGAGTAAGTTCATGGTTCCGACAATTCAACTGGATAACAAATCACCCGGTGCACTGGAATTCGTATCGCGCAAGGCCGGGAATGGAATACATCTGCATAGACACGGCTTGACCGAATCCTGCCTGGCTCTGCTGGACGAGCGAGTGCTTGACCGACAATGTCTTGCGCAATGCCTGACCGCCTATGGCATCGGGAAGGAAATCCTGTCGTTCGGTTCGATCGAAGAGTGGCGGCATCAAGAGAATGCACTGTCGATATCGGCCATTCTGCTGAACGTGGGCAGCCGAAAGGTGACAGATGCAAGGACCGGCAGCGAAATTGCCGATCTTGTGAATGAGGCCCACCCGGTTCCGGTGGTGATTTTGGCCGATACCGACGATCTGGAGCAGATTCTGAAGGCGTTGAATTATGGCGCAAAAGCCTACATCCCTTCATCGATCCGGTTCGAGATCTGTGTTGAAGCCGTAAATCTTGTCCTTGCCGGTGGCACATTTGTCCCTGCAAGCAGCGTGCTTGCCCAGCACAAGGCAATCGACACGTCAGTCGAAATGACAAGGCCCATGGCGAGTGTGTTCACGGAGCGGCAAGAAGAGGTCGTCCAGGCTCTCAGGCGTGGGAAGGCGAACAAGATAATCGCTCATGAGCTCAACCTCCGCGAGAGCACGGTCAAGGTCCATATCCGCAACATCATGAAGAAGCTGAAGGCGACGAACAGGACGGAGGTCGTCTACAAGCTCAATGAGATGTTTCCTGGCGCCCACCTGTTGGGCCGATCGAGCTAAACGGTTGTCATCATAACAGTGGCGCGGCTGCATGCTCGAACCGGGACCCATCGGTGGCGATGCTGCTCGACCGTTGCAGTTCGCCGCTCTTTTTGTTGCAGATATGGATTGAAGCCATGCTAGACCGGCCGTCGGCGGCAATTGCTCACAAGCCATGGCTCGGGGCGGACGCACCGCAGGACTTTATCAGCCTCGCTGACGTCGTCTCGTTTGCTCGGCAGTATCTTTTCTCGATTCTGGCGTTCGTCGTCGCCGGAATCGTTTTCGCCACGTTCTACTTTGCAACCTCGGATCCGATTTATTCGGCGCGCACCCAGATCCTAATCGAACCGAAGATACCCAAAAACCTTCAGCAGCAACCCGCCGAAGTGAACCTGTCGCTCGATACCGCTCAGGTCGAGAGCCAACTTGCAGTTCTGCGCTCCCAGAAGATCGCGATGATGGTGATCGATGACCTTGGACTCATGGACAATCCAACTTTCGGAGATCTGGACGGTCCGACCATAGGCGAGAGGTTTCGCAGAGCCTGGACGAGCATCGTCGATGCCGGCGGGCTCCATGCCGGCAATGCTGCGCTGACGGATTTCTTCCATCGCGTGCTTCCCTGGCCGGATCGAATGGAGGCGAACAGCCCGCAGCTGGAATCCGAGCGTCGGCGTCAGGCGGTGGAGATGTTCAGCGATGGCCTGGATATCCAGCGTGTCGGTGTCTCCTATGCAATGGACATCACATTCCAGTCTCAGGATCCGGCATTGGCGGCACGCATCGCGAACGCCACGGCGGAAGCGTTCGTGCGCGAGCAAGTGCAAACGACAACGGCAACGGCTAGCGAAGGCATCGCATGGTTGGAAAGGCGGATGCGGGAGGTCGGTGATCAGATGAACCGGGCGACCCGGGTCGCCCAGCAGTTTCGCGCAAAACACGACTACAGCATCGGTCAGGACGAGACGTCCGTCGCCGGACAGGACCTCGCACACAGCGAAGGACAGCCAACACACCAGATTACGCTGGAGCAGTTGGAGGTTACCGCCGACACCTATCGAAAGATGTATGAGAGCCTGCTCGCGGCGTATACAAACTCGGTCGACCAACAGCCTTATCTGATCGCCAATGCTCGCGTCATCACGTCCGCGACGAGCCCCAAGACGGCAAGTCGGCCGCGCAAGACGCTGATCCTCGCCTTTGGCACACTTGCCGGGATGGTAGCTGGCATCGGGTTCGCCGTGGCGCGACGCGGGCTCGATCGGAACGTGAGGACCCCGCGTCAGATCCGTCGCGAACTGGGCCTGGCCTGTGTTGGAGAATTGCCGCCGGTCAGCTTCAGGCGGGGTGGTTTTGGCCGGCTTGACGAGGTGCTCAGGAACCCGGACTCTTCATTCAGCGGCAGCCTCAGGAGCGTCAAGGCGATCATGGGCCTGGCCGGGGCCAACCCTTCAAGGCGTCGCATCGGAATTACATCCGTGTCCCCCGGCGACGGAAAGAGCACCATTGTAAGCAATCTGGCGGCGCTGTGTGGGAGAGCGGGCACAGCGACCCTCGTGATCAACGCCGACGATAAGTCGGCACTGGCCAACGAACGTCTCTTTTCCGCCGATTTCAATATGATCGATCGGGATTCCGGCAGCCCCAAAGACATCGGCAAGCAAATCCGATACATTGAAAAGGCATCGTTTTATTACTTGAAGAACGATGCGTCGAATTCGGCGAATTTGCTTGTTCCCGATAATATGGAGAAATTGCTGAACGAAGTTGGTAGTTACAATATCGTCATTGTTGAACTCCCGCCGTTTAGTTCAGGAGCCGAAGGCCTTGCTCTCTGCCCGCTTCTTGATGGCGTGATTGTGGTGGCGCAGTGGGGCGTGACGTCGCTTGATCAACTGGAAGACCTGACGCAGTCACTCAAAAGCACCAATTCTTCCGTCCTTGGCGTGTTGATGACACGTGTTCGTACTGTTTCGGCTCGGCGTTACCGGAAGCGCGCAAGTCAGGCGCCGCGCTGACATCCTGTCCTCCTCGCGGTGGCGTCGAGCTAATGCATGTCGCGCAAAAGCATGCCCTCCGGCTCGAACCGAGGGTGCGCAGCGGTCTCGCGCGACGACGACATGCATCAGACAAGAACTTAAAGCGCGTCGCATGAATCCGTTCAAACGCGACGCGCTTTAGAGCCCAGCGGCAAGTCTCGACGCCGCCCCGTCAATCCGGCACCTGTCAAAGTGAATCCGCGCCCCTTCAGGGCGTCGCGAGCCGAACAATCGATTCCGAAATCATGCCAGGCATTGGACGGAGCAGCCATTCGTCCGTACCCGGCCTAGCAACTAAGCGGTAGGCCACGCTGCCAAACACCCCCGATCTACCACCTTTTCCCTGCTTGCCGGAGATCAACCGTCGTCGCCAAAATGCAAACGAAAAGTTGAAATCGAGCGCAAGCGGAAAATGTCCAACGTGATCGAAAGTAACCTGCGGCAGTGCGAAGACCTGGCTATTGAAGGCTGGGTTATACTGAGCGGAGCCAGGCCTGCCGCGACTTCGCTTCTTCGGCGCGAAAGCGACGCGGCCGCGAGATCGAATACGCCGGACCTTTCTTCGCCTCAAATCAACGCAAGCCATGACCATGGCGCCGTTCCGTTTGAGCCGGATATGCGCACGGCAAGCATTGAGGACGATGCGCGGAGCGAAAGCCGACAGCCGCTCGGCGGTTGGGCCAAGAGGCTGCTGGATCTGATGGTAGCCTCGACAGCGCTCATCCTAGCCGGTCCGATCCTGATTGTGATCCCGCTTCTGATCAAGGCGACCACCGGCGGTCCGGTGCTGTTCGTTCACCAGCGCATTGGTTTCGATGGAAAGGCCTTCGACTGCTACAAGTTCCGCACCATGGTGCGAAATGCCGAGGAGGTGCTCGAACAGCATCTGAGTTGCAATCCACAAGCCGCCCAGGAGTGGGCGGCCAATCAGAAGCTGAGCTGCGATCCGCGTATCCTGTTTTTCGGAAGGATGCTTCGCAAATCGAGCCTGGATGAGCTGCCGCAGTTGTTCAACATCTTGCGGGGCGACATGAGTTGCGTCGGCCCGCGTCCTGTCGTTGCCGACGAATTGCAACGCTATGGCGCAGCATCGCATGAATATTTGAAGACGCGGCCAGGACTGACCGGCCTCTGGCAGATAAACGGGAGAAACACGACCGAGTATTCGCATCGCGTATTGCTGGACACGCAGTACGTTCGGACATGGTCTCTACGCCGCGATCTTTCGATCCTGATGCGGACGATACCGGCCATGATGAAGTTCGATCAGACCTCCTGACCTTGGCTATGTAAGGGGGGCTATGTCAGGGGGCGCGGCAGAAACGGCCTCAAGCGATCGTCGCCCACAAGCGATTGTCGCCCACTCTATTGTCGCCTTGGGCGATGCCGCAGCACGGCAATTGCAAGGCCGACCAGATAGGCAATTTGGGTGACGACAACAAGATAGAACGTCGAGCGGATGGTGTTTGGAACAGACAGGTGAAGAAAGCTGCCTGCAGCGACGCTGCCGACGATCACCACCAGGGTCGCCACGATCAGCGCCGGCGCGCGCAGCGTAAACCCTATTGCCAGGGCAAGACCGGCAACGCCGACAATGGCAAGCAACACGGCGATCTCCTCCCAGGGTCAATCGACGCCGCGCAGACGAACCCTGTCCCAAGGAAATCAGAGTCGCTCGTTTTTGTGAAGCCCAACCTTTTAGCTCGGCGGTTCCGGCGGCGCAGTCAGGGTCTGGACCATTGATCGTCGGAGTGTGAAATGCAGGTTTCTGTCGTCGTGGCATTGATTTGCACGGGAATCCTGGCCCTCGTCGTCTATATGCGCTGGTCGATGATCACTGCGCTCATAGCCTCTCTGGCGTTTGCTGCGACGGCAATCGGGACAATAGCCTCGAGCCTCGCTTGGCGGCTCTTCTGTTGGCAATACCGGTGGGGGGCGGGGTGGTCGCGGAGGTCGACGCGATCGCGTCGAGTGTCCGCGCTTGATCCGCAGCCGAACCCTCATCAGGCCAACGATCTGGCTTTTTTGGCGGGCAAACGCAGCCACTTCAGTCTGCTCTGTACGGAACCTCGTCGAACATGAAGCCGGCGAGTTTAATGATGCGTAGGGCTTCCATCACCTGACGATCATCTATCGTGCCTTCCCAACTGGAGAGTATGGTGTCGACTTCGAAGTCGAAGCCGTGCAATCCCATGACATCGGCCAGGTTCCTGCGGATTTCGGCCCTGATGGCCCCGTCCAAAGAAATGATGTTGTCCTTGCTCATCGCCGAACAACATTAGCGGATCTTAATATTTCCGGTACTTGACCGAAAGGGGGAACCCTTCATTAGCCAACTCACGAAGGAGCCGATCGCCTTCACCTCAACCACGGTTCCGGCTTTGCCAGGACCGCGCCCTCAAACGTGGTACACATACTCCCTTTGGGCCTCTAACGGCCGCCTAGCCTCACGTGCTTTGCTCGGGCGACTTGGAGGCCGGATCATTCTCGGAGAAACGGTGGCCAAAAAGGTCTAGTCGAGGTTTTCCTATTCGAGCCGATGTCGTGAGCATTGAGGTCTTTCAGATGCTGTTGAGCACATTGGAATGGCGGAGACGGCACTGTGCCGCTTGGTGGACCTGCTTGCTGGCAATGGCCGTGATAGTGGGGTGCACGAAGTTCACGGCCAGCGAGCCGGTGCCGCTGTCGTCGGCTGCGCTGTGGGATGGCCTCGAATTTCGAATGCAAGTCGTCGACGATCGATCCGGCGACGTAAAGATGGTTGGTGACATTGACGGCGACGGCCTCTTCGACCTCGTGATCGGAGGCGAAGTCAAGGAAGCGTTGGTCTGGTATCGTGCACCGGGTTGGCGTCCATATCTGATCGGACGGCCCAAAAACCAGTTTACGACCGACGGTGCGTTGGGCGACATCGACAGTGACGGCGATCTTGACATAGTCGTTCCCGATGGGCCGGAAGGTGCCAATCTAGTGGGGTTCCAGAATCCACTGCCAAGCGGAGACCCTACCGATGGCGCACAATGGCTCCGTCGCGAGATCGGAGAGATCGGAGGTTGGGGCAAGGATGTCAAACTCGCCGATTTCGATGGTGACCGACGTCTAGATATTGCAACGCGGTCGCAAGATAGCGTCATCATCTTTTTCCAGAATGCTGACGGATCATGGATGGGCCGCCCTTTGACGAGCCGCGACTTTGGTCAGGAAGGGTTGGGTATAGGGGACATAGATGCTGACGGCATACAGGACATCGTCGTAAGTGGAGCCTGGCTAAAAAATCCAGGATATGCACAAGCACGAGTGGACAAATGGGAGAGTTATTCGATAGGGCCGGCACCTGAAAACTTCAAAACGGTCGTTGCGGATATCGATCAAGACGGCCAACCCGACGTCTTGTATTCATCCTCGGAGGACGTTGCAGACATCGTGTGGTACAAAGCCAAGGATGGAAATCCCCGAGGAGATTGGAAAAGCAACAAAATATTGCCTCTCGTCGAGAAGGCGCACACCCTGGCCGTCGGCGATCTGGACGGAGATGGCGATCCAGACCTCATGGTGGGTCAGATGCATACGTCCAGCGACCGATTGATCGCCGCTGTCTACAATATCGACGGGCGTGGTGAGATGTGGAGGGTCCAGGTCATCGGTCAGGGTGGAGTCCACAATGGCGTTCTCGCTGATCTCGACGCTGATGGTGATCTTGATGTTTACGGCTCCAATTGGGTGACGAATCCGCCAGTTCACATCTGGGTCAATGCGCTCGATTTGCCCCGCGACCGGTTGCCTCTGGACCGATGGGAACTCGCGGCTTCAATAGACACAGGGCAGCAAACATGCACCCTCTCAACAGACGACGTCGATGGAGATGGTGTGACCGATGTGGCTTGCGGCGCATTGGCATGGCGCAACACTGGAGGCGATCTTGCAGAGGGCTGGCCACGAGCAATCAACGCCAAGATCAAAAACTCCGCAAACGATGAATCGAATGGGCCGCGGCTAGTGTCACCCGATCTTGCGCCTCTGTCGGCTGCTGACCTCAACAGCGACAATGCGCCGGATGTGATCGCGGCGGGTACTACTGGGTTGGGCGGCCTTTATATCCTCGCCGACCATGGCAACGGTCGTCGAGGCCTGCAGTATATTAGCTCCGGCAGTTTTGTGGCCGCGCGAGCCGTTGACCTCGATGTCGACGGCGATCTCGATATTGTCGCCCTCTCCAATGGCGAATTTCCGTCGCTTTGCATTCTGCGCAATCTTGCGATTTCTCGCGATCGTCGGGGCTAAGAGAGTGCCGTCCACAAAACGGCTGGAGGCACTTTTTGAACAGCCTGCCGCGAACTGCGGGTAGACATCGCAACAAAAAGAAAATGCCGGGATCCGGCGACAGCAAGGAGCGGTCGCGCTTCACCGTAGAATGCGGCCCGTGGCTCCGCCTGCGGCATGCGCGTCGGCTTCGACAGATCGAAGCTGACGCAAAAAAGCAATGTCATATTTCGGTCGACCTGCCCCATGCTTCGGAGCTGCACTCAGGAGAATGTCCGCTTGCTTCGAAACTGCAAAGGATTAACAGGCGCCGTTCGGGCACGCGCAAGCCGCCTGCTGCGTTGGTATGGCACGCCGAAGGTCAAACCTTAATCATCGCGTAGTTCACCCTGTGCCGTCGGATCGTGAGCGGAGTAGCAGGTATACTTTGACCAGGGTCCGGTTTGTGTCGCGTGGCAATCAACGCCCTCAATATCCTCCATGACGGTATGATCATATACTGCCGAGAATCCGCGCTCGCGAATTCGCCTGATCTTGCCTTCGAGGTCAGACGGTATGGGGTCGGGAGAGGGCCCCGGAAAAATGCTCCAGATGAGACCACGTCCAGGCTTCTCACTGAGAAAGCTGATGAGATGCGGCCTCGGATCGGAGTATCCCTGATAATCGGGAACGAACTCCCGGACCCTTACGTCGGCTCCGGCGCGGGAAAAATAAAAGCCGAACACTTTGGGATGCAAAAATTCGGGGTAGGGAGTTGGGAAGCCCTGATCGAGGATGAAAAGGACTTCCGAGACTCCAGCGTCCTTCAAGATCGCGCTTTCGTGCTCCCATGTCAGGTGTTTGTTAATTTCTGTAGAGCTTTGGACCCCCCAGATCAAGGCACCTGCAAAGAACACGGCAACTGTCGCGTAGCGTGCGCATAAGCGAGTGCTCGGCATTGCGTCGATGAACCATATCAAGCCGAGGAAAAGGCCAGGTGCAAAGGGGAACAGGAAGCGAGGCATGAAAGTAGGTCGAAGTACTGCAATGCCGAGAAAAAGGCATAACCCAAGGAAGCTTACCAAGGCGGTCAGGAATAGCGGGGATGATCGGATGGAGTTGCGCAGGCGCGCTATCCACAACAACGCGACGTTGGTCACGCGATAGCGGCGCAGCGTGCCTTCATCAGCCGCGTTTTTGGCATCGATGAGAAGCGCCGCACCAATAATGCAGACCAGGAGGAGGGCGACATAGATTTCGCCTGCCAGGAACTTCAACGCACGTCCGAGATCGAAGAGCGACAACGGCTTGAGCCAGAAGTTCTGAGAAGTGGTTATGTGCAAAATGGCTTCGTAGTGGCTCAGGAAGACCGCGGCAACTGGCGTGTAGGCAAAACCTGCAAAGGCAATCGCGAGGGGCCGCGTTCGCCAAAAAAGAAGAAGAAGCGACACCCCCTGGACTGCTGACATGACCAAGGTCGTGTAATGGTTCAGTCCGAGAAACAGCCCCGACAGCGCCCACCCGGTGATGTCCCCGGTCTCGTCTTTGCCCCGTAGCGCACGAAAGAAGAAAACGGTTTGCAACACGGAACCGAGCACCGTGAAGGCGTAGCTTCTCGCCTCTTCGGCGTAATACAAGCTGGGAATCCACAGCGCGATGATGATCGTGAACAAGGCCCTTTGATGCAGTGGCATCCGTCCGCGCAGCAGCATCCATGCCATTAATGGCGCAGCGGCGGTGGCAATCATGCCAGGCGCACGAATTGCAACGTTAGACACGCCGAAGAGTTGCCCCCACCCCCAGACAGTCAGGTAGTAGAGGGGTGCGTTTACATCGATCCCCAGAATCTCACGTGCCCCGCGCCAGTCCTGCAGTGCAATCGTCGCGGTCCACACCTCGTCATACCAAAACGCCTCGTCTGAGTTGACGAGCCAACGCAACATTGCCCCCATTGCAATGGCGGCAAAGACGCAAAATAGGGTGAACTTCCTGTCAATTCCGTCCTTGGGCTCTGAAGCGACACTGTTACCATCGATGGAATTGTTCTGAATGTTATTACCTGGCTCGACTTTGAGAACACTCACCATTGCCCCTGATCCCGCCATCGTTATTCAGGACGCATTTGTAATATTGGCAAACATAGAGATTTATCGCCGTTATGGATGCAATTTTGAACGCGGTCTAAACGTCTGGAGCTCCCGCGGTGCGCTACCAAGTTTTTGAACATCGCTGTGGCCAGTTCGAGACGAATTTCCATATGTGCCAAAGCTTTGTGCGGCCCAGCCGCCCCCGCTGCAACGCATCATAATTCGTCGAAACTCACACGATGGTGGTATCGTTTACTTCGTTTTGCGCGCTACGCTTCGTCAATGAGCGCAAAACTCACACGATGGTGGTATCGTTTACTCCGTTTTGCGCACTACGCTTCGTCATGCGCGCGTGATCTGCTCAGCTCTGCAAACTGCAGAGTGGGCGAAGCGCAAATGGCGCAAGAATGGATACATGTCGAAGTTGCGGCGCCGCAGCCGGCTTGCCGTCGCCCGCTCGTTGTTGATATGGACGGGACACTGGTTCGTTCAGACCTGTTGATAGAAACCGCCCTGTCGGAGTTTGCACGCCGACCTCAATCTGCGGTCGACATGTTAAAAGCACTGAGGCTTGGCAAGGCTGCGTTAAAACAGTGCGCTGCTTCCTCGGTAGAGTTCGACGCGTCTGCGCTTCCATACGACGAAGCTGTGCTCAAAGAGATTGAGGCGGCGCAGAAGGACGGGCGGCAAGTCTACCTTGCATCCGCCGCTTCCGAACGCATCGTCAGAGCTGTTGCAGATCACTTGGGCGTTTTTGATGGGTACATCGGGTCGGATGCGACCACGAACTGCTCGGGCAAGACGAAAGCAGCCAAGCTGGTCGCAGTGTTCGGCGAGGGAAGGTTCGACTACATTGGCAACGATGCCGACGACCTGGCTGTCTGGTCAAAATGCGGAACGGCAATTGCAATCCGCACATCTGGACGGGTTTCCAGAAGGCTTGCGGCAATGCCTGTCGAAAAGGAATACCTGCCCCACCAGAAACCAAGCTGGCGGACATGGGCGCGCCTTTTGAGGGTGCACCAATACACGAAGAACCTTCTGCTGCTGGTTCCGTTGCTGGCTTCCCACCAGTTCACTGCCGAGAACCTGATCGAGCTCGCAATCGCATTCCTCAGCTTTTGCCTTTGCGCTTCGAGTGTCTACATTATCAACGACCTCGTTGACCTTCAGGCCGACAGGGCGCACCCGACCAAGCGGCATCGACCGCTGGCGGAGGGCAGAATCCAACTGATCCACGCGTTGCTCGCCGCGCCGCTGCTTTTAATCGCGTCATTCATCCTCGCTACTGTTGTGTCTCCTGCCTTCTTTGCCGTCCTCTTTGGGTACTTCGTCCTTACCACGGCCTATTCGTTCTACCTCAAGCGCAAGATGCTCATCGACGTCGTTACGCTCGCGATGCTCTACACGGTGCGCATCATTGCCGGGGCTATCGCGATCGGAGTGCACGTCTCTCCGTGGCTTCTGACCTTCGCCATCTTCATTTTCTTGGCGCTGGCCCTGGTCAAGAGATATGCCGAACTTGCCACACGCCTAGATCTCCAACTGTCCGAGCCTTCGAACCGGAACTACAAGTTCGAGGATCTCGGCGTGGTTGCCGCGTTTGCAGCGGCCGCGGGCTACAATTCCGTCACCGTGTTCGCGCTGTACATATCCTCGCCGGACGTGAACGTGCTCTACCAACGGCCGCAAATGCTCTGGTTCGTCTGCCCCGTGCTCATCTACTGGACCAGCCGTCTGGTGATGATTGCTCACAGGCGCAGCATGACCGAGGATCCGATTGTGTTTGCGATGACCGACCGCAACAGCCTGCTGTCATTCCTCATTGCCGGGCTAGCTGTCGTGGCGGCGGTCTAGGCAACGCGAAATGGTGTAACGATATGCGTTCCCTTCAATTCACAACATACGCGACCCGCTATGCGGCTTTCGCAGTCATCGCGACGGCAGCCAACCTCCTGTTGCAGGAGGCAACAGTTCGCGCCGCACCGTTTTTCACTCTCTTCGTTTCAATCACGGTCGGCACCGTCGGGGGATTTGTCGTCAAATATGTTCTCGACAAAAACTACATCTTCTTTGATCCGTTTGAAGGCAGGTACCAGGAAGCCCGCAAGGTAACGCTCTACGGGGTGTTCAGCGTACTAACGACGATTATCTCCTGGGCCTTCGAAATAGGATTCTGGCACATTTGGGGGACGTCTCTTGCCAAATATTCGGGCGCGATTCTCGGACTTGCCATCGGCTATGCAACCAAGTTCGCCCTCGACAGCAGATATACCTTCCGTTCCGGGAGGCCACAGTGGAGCTAAGCGGGTGGGGACGGTATCCGAGGCACAGCAGCAACGTCGTCAGCCCGGGATCTCCTCGCGAACTGGCGATGCTGCAGCGGCACATACCGACCTACGTGGCGCGAGGCAACGGACGCTCATATGGCGACGCCGGTATCGGTGCAGGAGTGACGCTCGATATGCGTCGCTTCGACCGAATGAAGGGTTTCGACGAAACCTCGGGCTTACTGACAGTCGAAGCTGGTGTGTTACTAGCTGACCTAATCGACAGGTTCCTGCCTCGAGGGTTCTTCCCTGCCGTGGTACCGGGCACGCGCTTTGTCACGATCGGCGGCATGATTGCTGCGGACGTTCACGGCAAAAACCATCATTGGGTCGGGGGCTTCGGCGATCATGTAGAAGCGCTGAAACTGATGTTTCCCTCGGGACAGACGGTCCGATGCTCCCGGGATGATAATTCTGACCTCTTCAAAGCTACGATTGGGGGGATGGGCCTGACTGGAACGATTGTCGAGGCTACGATCCGGTTGATCAAGGTCGAAACAGGATGGATGAGGCAGAACACTGTACGAGCCGAGAATATATTATCGGCCGTGCAGCTACTGACAGCTAATGAAGGCGCCAGCTATGCCGTAGCTTGGGTCGATTGCCTTTCCAGGGGAAACGCGCTTGGCCGCTCGCTGGTTTACCTCGGCGAACATGTCAGCCTTGACGCTCTCCAGGAAAGAAACCCGGGTGCACCGATCTACCCGAATACCCGTGGTCGCGGGATTGCCGTGCCATTGGATGCCCCGGGCTTTCTTCTCAACAGGCACTCCATCCGAGCCTTTAATGCGCTCCGTTACGCCCGCGCCCGCACCAAGGATGAACTGGTGACGTGGCAATCCTATTTCTTCCCCCTGGACGGCCTTGACCAATGGAACCGGCTCTACGGCCGCCGCGGGTTCCTGCAATACCAATTCGTTCTCCCCCATCAGACAGCGTCACGCGTCTTGCCTGAAATCATGGGAGAAATTGCCACAACGAGGGACCCGTCGTTCCTTGCCGTCCTCAAGACGTTGGGCAAGGGTGGCGGCCAGCTTTCATTTCCTATGCCGGGAGTCACGCTGGCTCTCGATTTTCCCGTATCCGACAGCATCTTCTCACTTCTGGATAGATTGGACCGCTTGGTCGTCGAAGGGGGAGGGCGGCTCTATCTGGCTAAGGACGCCCGCCAGCGGCCCGAAACGTTCGAGGCGGGCTATCCGAACCTTTCTGTATTTCGTCAGCAGCGCCGCGCGATTGGGGCCGAAGGACGGCTCGCATCGATGTTGTCGAAAAGGATCGCAGTATGACGACACAACCGGGAACCGCCTTGATCATAGGCGGCACTTCGGACATAGGGAGGGCAACGGCCCTCGTCTATGCCGAGCATGGCTGGAAAGTGATCCTTACGGCCCGAAACGACGAAGAAGGCCTGCGGGAGGTCAACCACCTTCTCACCGCCTCGCAGGCCAAGGCCGAACTTTGCCGCCTCGACATCTTGGATACGGAGTCGTTCGGGCCGTTCATCAATTCACTCGGCACATTGCCCAATACAGTCGTCTGCGTGGTGGGAATGCTTCCAACCCAGTCGAGAGCGGTTGCCGACACGGCATACGCCTCACTGTCACTCCGTACGAATTTTGAGGGACCCGCAATTCTCCTTGGCATGCTGGCGGACCGATTCGAGAAGCGGGGCACCGGCACCATCGTTGGTGTCAGTTCGGTCGCCGGAAACCGCGGCCGCGCCTCCAACTATGTCTACGGCTCCGCCAAAGCCGGATTGACTGCTTTCCTGTCGGGGCTTCGAGGTCGATTGTGGCACTCAGGCGTGAGGGTGGTGACGGTCATGCCGGGTTTCGTCCGGACCCGAATGACAGACGGGATGAAACTGTCACCATTTTTAACGGCAGAACCTGATGAAGTAGCCGAAGCCATCTACGAGGCTGCGGAATCGCGGCACCGCGACATCATCTACGTGAGAAGAAGCTGGCGTCTTGTCATGGGGGTAATCGCCGCGATGCCTGAGGGCGTTTTTAAGCGGGTCAAGTTCTAGGGGCATTGTGCAGATGAAGCCATTGCGCGCCGCTGCTGGCGAGATAGCTTCGGCAAAAGGGTTCGAAGCCTGCAACGATATTGCCGCCCCAGCGCTCGAATTTTGCGTACAGACTATCTGGATTTCTTATCCTGAACGATGTCCCGCGTCGCTGCAATGTTCGTACTATCCAAACGCAAGTCAAAGCGATCGGTTCACGCCGCCGCTGGGTTGGACCTAGCGTCATGCAGGTCTCGTTCATCGGTCTCTTAGTTTGCACTGGAATATTGCTTCTAGGATGCTATTTCCGGGCTCCATTAATCATCGGGCTCATTGTGTCGCTGACATTCGGTGCAACTGCCGTTGTTACGCTAAGTTCGCTTGGGGGATCGTCGCCACTCATCTTCACGTTCTTCGCTGCGCTTCTGGTGACTGCCGTCGCCTTCAGGCGACGAATTTGGCGGCACCTCGGCGATGTATTCGGCGAAATCCGACCGATCTGGGCCCTCTGCGGGCTGATGCTCTATGCCATGGTCGGCGCCTGGTTGTTCCCGCGCTTCTTCGCGGGAGATACTATTGTCTTTGTACAATCGACAATGCGACGCGGAGTCGTGGAGGCTCCGCTTGCACCCGTGTCGGGCAATATCTCACAAACCGGATATTTCGTTTTGGGGGGCCTCACTGCTATCGCCCTGTGCGTTCTGCTTCTGCACAAGGATAGAATGGACCAAATTCGGCGCGCATTCCTTCTCTCATGCGGTCTCCACTGCGGGATGGGATTGATCGACCTAATCGGCAAGCTAGCAGGAGCAGGAGATGTCCTTCGGCCGATCCGCACAGCCAACTACGCGATGCTCTCAGAAGTTAAGACGGGTGGTTTTTGGCGCATTACGGGTGCCGCCTCCGAGGCATCGGCCTTCGGCGGCGGATCACTCGCCTGCTTAGCATTCTGTTATGTTTACTGGCGCAAAACTAAGTCGCGGCTGGCGGGGGGGCTGGCAGTTCTGGTGCTTGTCCTTTTGGCCCTTTCCACGTCTTCGGTGGCCTATGTGGGACTAGCCATACTGAGCATTCCTGTTGCGATCTCTATCTTGCGCTCATTCCTTTCCGGCCGCTTCGACAAGACCGAAATCTTGATCCTCACCGTCGTTTCGCTTGGTGTTTGCATGGCCTTGGCGATCGGCCTTTATGATGAGGGTTTCTTCACTCCATACGTCCAACTACTTGATTCTATGGTTATAAATAAGGGAAATTCCTCCTCTGGCCAGGAGCGAGCCTACTGGAATGCTAAAAGTATGGAGGCGTTCTTCGAGACGAGCGGTCTCGGTGTAGGCTTGGGCAGTTCGCGTGCATCTAGCTGGCCGATTGCAGTTGCGTCACAGCTTGGCTTGGTCGGCGGCCTGATGATGGCAGTGCTCTTGGCGGTGGTTTTTCGGGGCATGGGAAGCCTCAAACAGTATATCGATCCAGAAACCAACGCAGTGGTGTCAAGCGTACGAGCTTGTGCTCTGGCTTCCATTGTTGCCGGCTCTCTTGCCGGTGGGAGCGCCGATCCGGGTATCGGCTTTTTCATTGCTGTTGCGGTCATCTGCGCAACCAGGGTCCGTGCTCTAGGCGCAAGTACGCCCGACACGCGGCTCCCGACGCAGGACTCCTAGTTCGGCCCGCGACCGGCGGGTCGGATCGCCTGAAGGCTCCTGATACGGAGATCCCTGTCAAACGGCGTTGAAGATTGACCCCTTATCGGCGTGCAATATTGACCCCTAAGGTCGGTGAGCTGATCCGATCCGTCGAGGCTGCTCGGGGTTGCGCACCTGGGCGGTCGTGTCTCACCACGCGAGGAGGCAAGAGATGTGCCGGTATCACCTGCTCCCGACCCACTGCCGGATCTCGTCAGCCAATTGCTCGAGAACGCCCATCGTCCCGGCGGGGAGCGGGTCCGGAAACCGTTGCTCGGGATACGCGAGCGTTCCCCCCAGATGGACCGGCTGAACGCAGGGCATCTCGTGCTGTTCGAAAAACTTGATCATGTTGTCCGCGCATAGGCGCACACTCGGATCGTCCGCGGGATCGGTGGCGCCGTTGACGATGACCGCTCCGAGTTTTCCTTTGAGCTGTTGTCCGTCGCGCCACAGGGGATCCGATCTGTCAAGCAAGACGACGCCCAGGGCCGGCGGCATTCCGAAGCAGGTGGGAGTAGCCATCAGAATCACGTCCGATTCTTTCATGAGTGACAGAACACGATCGATCCCGTCGCCGTGGTATCCGAACGTTTGATAACACTGCTCGCACCCGAGACAGTCGATACGCTCATCGGCCAGACGCACCTGTTCCACGACCTTCACCCGCCGATCTCTCTCGAGCGAGCGAAGAACCTCGCCGAGCATCCGCGCTGAGTTACTGGACGCGCGTGGGCTGCAGTCTATTCCAATGATGGTCGTCGCTTTGTCCATGTGAGGATCCCTAGTAAGGCGTGACAGCTCGATACCGAATGGCACGGTGCGACGTTTTGAGTATCCCCACCGATGGCTTCAAAGTCGACGATACTCGCTCTTTACCTTTGAATTTTCCGGATCACAATATTGACCCCCTAAGGTCGGTGAGCTGATCTGATCCGTCGAGGCTGCTCGGGGTTGCGCACCTGGGCGGTTCAGCGGGTTGGGGTTCAGGCGCGGTTCTTGAAGCGCCAGCTCTCGTTGCCGGTCTCGACGATATCGCAGTGGTGAGCGAGCCGGTCGAGGAGCGCGATGGTCATCTTGGCGTCACCGAAGACCAACGGCCATTCCCGAAAGGTCAGGTTGGTAGTGACGATGACCGAGGTCTGCTCGTAGAGGCGGCTGACCAGGTGGAATAGCAATTGGCCACCTTGGTACTTGATCGAGCGAGCCTGCTTCTCGGCGATCTCGGAGGTGAGCAGGTCGGCCACGACGCGTTGGGGATCGTGCTGGCGCTTGATGGCGGTGGCTATGATCTCGTCGTAGGCATTCTTCATGCCGTAGAGCTTGTGGTCAGGATCTTGGACCGTTCCATCATATTGCCCTCCTCAGGCTGTCGTAGCGGGCACAATCGGCCACTGGTTCACTGCGCAACCGTAGGGCTTGTGGCGTCGTCATGATGGTCACTGGCGCGGTGGGTTCACGCTGCCGGGCCAGGATGTTGAGGATGACGTCGGCCGAGCAGACTCCTTCCCGCAGGGCTTCGGCGCAGGCGGCTTCGACCGCCTGCAACCCATCCTGCAGCACCGCCGTGAGGATCGAGACCATCTGCCGATTGCCATCATCGAGAGCGGCGAGACGACGCCTGATCTTGTCGATGCCGGCAGGCAGCACCCAGTCCTTGAAGGGAGCGCCATTACGCAAAGCCCCGGGCTTGCGGGCCAGCACCGGCACGTAGTGCGAACGGATCGAAGGTCGTCTGGTCGCGACCGAAAGAGCGGGGATGCTCGCCGACCATCCTGCCGTCCTGGCGCAGCTTGATGTGATCGGCATAGGCCCTGATCTCGACCGGTCGGCCGACTGCACTTGCCATAACCGAGTATCGGCTGTTGTCGAAGCGCACCAGGCAGGTCTTGGACACCGATGCCGTCACGCCGTGGAAGCCATCGAAGCGGCCGACATATGGCACCAGGTTCGGCCGCTCGGTCTCGAACACCTCCCAGATCGTCCGGTCTCGGAGTTCGGGATGCCGATGCGCCCGGGCATAAGCCATGGCTTTATCGAGCAGCACAACGTTCAACTCGTCATAGCTCTTGACCCGCCGACGCGGCGTGAAGAAGCGCTCGCGCACCAACCCCACCAGGTTCTCGACCTGGCCCTTCTCCCAGCCCGAGGCCGGAGTGCAGGGGACTGGGTCGACAAGATTTGCCCGCAGGTCTCCGACTTCACCTACGTCGCGACCTGGACGGGCTTCGTCTATGTCGCCTTTGTCATCGACACCTTTGCGCGAAGGACCGTTGGCTGGCGGGTGAGCCGGACGGCGCATGCCAGCTTCGTTCTGGACGCTCTGGAACAAGGCTCTCCAGGATCGGCGGCCCGTGCAGGGAGGCGGGCTCATCCATCACAGCGATAGAGGCAGCCAATACGTCTCTATCAGATACACCGAGCGCCTGGCGGAGGCCGGCGTCGAGCCTTCGGTGGGCAGTGTCGGCGACTCTTACGACAATGCTCTCGCCGAAACGATCAACGGTCTTTACAAGGCCGAAGTGATACATCGACGCGGACCCTGGCGCTCATTCGAGGCCGTCGAGTTCGCCACGCTCGAATGGGTCGACTGGTTCAACAATCGCCGGCTGCTGGAGCCCATCGGCAACATGCCGCCGGCCGAAGCCGAGGAACGCTACGACGCCATGTTGGATGAACCAGCCATAGCCGCGTGACTCAAACGAAACAGCTCCGATCAACTCGGGGCGGTTCACATTTACGGGCGCCGGCTCTTTGCAAAGGTGTTGCTCCCGCGCCGCGCTGGCAGAGTTGGCAAACAAAAGCGAGAGGAAAGCAAGAGCAATACGCACTGTTGTCATGTCGGCATCTCGGAAATTTGCCCGGTGGGAGATCGCAGATTGTGGATACCCAGGAAGCGGCGTTCGAAAAATCGGAATGAAAGTTCTGCGGCGACAATCGTCAGAAGGTATGCCAACAAGAACAACGCGATCCACGTATGGATTGGCCTCGGGTTCGCCGAAAAGTCCATTATCGGAGAGAGGGCCAACTTGGCCGCGACGACCGCAATCGCATGGTAAATGTATGCGCCATATGAAATCTCTCCAATATGTTGGAGAGATTTCAGTCTCAAAAGCCAGTGAACGGAACGGTGCTCCACAGCGGCAAGGCTTACAAGGCCGCCAGAGGCAGCGGCTAGCGCACTGTAAAGGAATACTTCGCGATACTGCCCCCACAGGATTCCGGAGAGGACGTTTTTTAGGATGTCGATGCCCCGCGCTTGCACGACATAGTAGTTAATGCTTGTGTAAAGTATTACATAGATGAAAAGTAAGCAGATTCCAACTATTGCAACAAATGGAGCTTTTCTTTGGAGCATTCCATATTTACTTAAAAAAGCTAGCAAACAGCCCGTCGCAAAGGCGTCGGTATGAAGAAAAGATCCAGCGTAGACCGCGTACGCGCTGGTTTCGGCACCCCATCCGATTCTGGTTAGGCCAATCGATACGGCTAGGCGCAGCACAGGCGCCAAGATGAGCATAGAAAGTAGCAGCAAGACTACGGTGCGGCGGGACATCAGGAACAGCGCAAAGCCGTAGATGACGTAGAACTGCATCTCCACTGAGATAGTCCACAGGTGCCCGACGGGCCAAGAACCAAGCTCACCTCGCCCAAGCGTCATGGCCAGATTGTTGATAAACCCCAGTAGCGAGCCAAGAGCGATCAGGTCGAGGCTACTCCCACTCACAAGGATGGTCACGACACCTGCGCAGATGTAGGCGAAATAGACAGGGACGATCCTAAGTGCGCGCCTGCGAAAAAACCCTACCAACCTCTCTAGCGCCGGTTGATCGCTTTCCCGGCTTATCACCGTAAGGGTAACAACGTATCCGGAGATCACGAAAAAGAGCCACACACCCGTCCATCCAAATGGTAACAATCCGCAATGCTGTGCCACGACCGCCGTCATGGCTAAGCCTCTCAATGCGTCAACTGGGCCAACTCGCTGGCTGTTTTTCGGCATGTACGGAGACATCATCGACTGCGTTGGCATGCTCATATTCCTTCGGTCCGAGCTTCTCCCTCCTGCTCAGGTGGCTGAAGGCGCTTTTGTGGCTTCTCCTCGTCGCCTCTCAAAGTCGTCTGCCTCATCCTGCCAAAAATCCGCCGGGAGGCTACGGAATGCCTACAGTGTCGCCGGCGGTCTCTGCCTTGAGTTCTATTCCCGGCGCCTCATGCCGCTCGGTCGATGTCAGGTCCAGCGCGCCCGTTTCATCCTCAGCCAGTGGTATTTCAACCTTGATCGTGTCTCCGGGCTCGACGGCACTCGTTTCGTCAGCTTGGATTTGCACTGTCGCACCGTCCGCCGACGGCCGGAAAATCGTGTAGATCGGCGCAGCCAGCTCCGCGTCGGCTCGGCGGGCAAGAAGGCTCGGGGCAGATACCGCGGACTCGTACAATAGCCGCCTTGTCGTCTCTGTCTTGCTTTCGAGAGCATCGAGCTCAGCTTGCGTTTGACGCAGATCGACCGTTATCTCATTTTCGCGCCCATCCTGGAGCTGGAGAATTGATATGTCAGTTTTACTGATTTCCTGGCGCCCGCGCAGCAGACTGGTTTCCGCCGACAACCTCTCGCTCTGCGCCTGGGCAAGGGCCCGCTCCAGAGAAAACTCGCGCGGCGCCGCCGCAAGACCTTTGGCGACAAGCGCCGAAACCGCTGTCAATTCTTTCTGGATTGAGCCGATCTGCTTGTCGAGGAAAACGAGTTGCGCTTCCAGCGAGGCAAGTTCCTTCTGGAGGAACTCGCGGAGACCAAGAAGCGCCTTGACCTGAGTGTCCAATCCCTCGCTGCGCGCCTGGAAGATCAAGCGTTCCTGCTTCAAGAGCACGGCAAAGACGTCGTCCTGAATACGCGACGTCAACTGGGCCGGAAACTGAATGTCGCTGGCATGCGAGAGTTCCGCCTCGAGCCGTGCCTTGCGAGCGAGGAGACTGGCCTCGCTCAGTCTAAGCAGGCTCACATCCCCTTGGCCCTGGATCACTTCGCGCTCGAACCTGGCGTCCCTGTCCTCTCGAGTCCGCAATCCGCCCGCGATGCTCAATGCCTGCAAGACGGTCAGCCCGGGCCGGTATGCGAATTCTCCCGACTGCGTCACCTTGCCGACCACGTAGAACGGTCGGAACTGGACGATTTCAACAGCGGTGTTCGGTTTTCGCGAGAGGCCGACACTTTTCATGAGGCTGTCGCCGATCGAGTTCGCGATCTCACCGGTGGTGAGTCCGGCAGCCTTGATTTCGCCGACCAGCGGTAGCGAAACGGAGCCATTGGGACCGACTATGTATTCGTCATTGAGAGCATCCCAGCCAAAAATCTTGTCGCGTGACGCACGCCATTCGTAGACCTTGACGCGGAGCTTGTCCTGCGGGCCGAGCACATAGTCTGTGGGGTTTGCAGCCGAGGCACCCAACATGCAGGCCAGGGACATCCCCGCATACACCACGACGTGGAGAATGCGCCAACCGTCGCGCCGAGCCGACAGGTTGCCCAGGCGCCGAACTCGATGATTTGAACGAGCGCCGCTGCCGACGGAAAAAGGCAGTTCCTGGAGCATCTCTTACCTCTGCACTAGATCTTCAGATTCTACTCGGGCTCCACCCAGCCCCTTGCGACTGTGAAAGAAGCCGAGTCACTTGTTCCTTGCGACCAAACGTTGCGACGATCACGACCACTATCATCGACGATCAACTCTCCTCGCGGGCAATGGGTACAGATACGGCGCGCGACCACTGCTTGCGAAGTGAGCGCGCCATGATCCTAATCCGCCGGTCGCGCCGATACAGCCTGCGCATAAGGTTAGCGTTGATGCGTGCTTAGGCCCATCGAAGTAGGAGGCGTACCTCGTTGGAGTACATCGGGCCTCGGGAGGGTGCGGCGCTTAACCCGATAGGCAGCTTGTTTGGACGGGGCGGACGACACACAGTCGCTGAGCATCCGGGCAACAAAGAATTCCGGAAAAGGTGCCAACATTCCGGGAGGGCAATGCATGCGCCATGTGCGACAGCCGAAAGCAACCACCATGGTGGGCCGGGATACCAAACATTTGCGATCGATCAGCAAGACGCCATTTGCCGGCATCGACCGCAACGCGCGCATCGCCGTCGTGCATGATTGGTGCCCGAACTTTCGGGGAGGGGAGCAGGTCCTTGCCCGGATCTGCAAGATTTTTCCGAGAGCCGAGGTTTTCACCCTGTTTGATTTTCTCCCGAAGGAGATCAAGGAAGAGTATTTTCCAGGCGTAATTTTCCACGTTTCCGGCATGAATCGACTTCCCTTCGTGGAAAAGTACTACAGGTCACTATTCTTTCTCTGCCCGTTTATGATCGAACAATTTGATGTCACGGGTTATGACGCGGTAATTTCCTCTTCGGCCGCATTCTCTCGAGGCGTTCTGACCCGCCCGGACCAACTACATTTGTGCTATGTGCACAGTCCGGTGCGATATGCGTGGGACGAGCAATTCTCCTATTTGCAGCAGGCCCGCTTGGGATTTGGGCCGAAGGGTCTCGTCTTTCGCTACATGCTTCACAGGCTGCGGACCTGGGACACGAGAACGGCGCACGGTCCTGACCTGATGCTGGCAAACTCGAATTATGTCCGCTCTCGAATCGAACGGATTTACGGCCGCGACGCGCGGGTCGTCCATCCGCCCGTCGCCACCGAGGATCTTAAACTCGTCGTCAACAAGGATGACTACTACGTCACGGCCGCGTTCCACGCCCCGTATAAACGAACGGATCTGATAATCGAGGCGTTCAGCAAAACGCCGTCGCGTCGCTTGGTTGTTGTCGGCGACGAAGTACAATCCAAACATCTGCGATCGCTTGCCGGCCCCAACATAGTCTTCACCGGCTATCTGCCGCGGCATGAATACATCGAAAAAATCGCCAAGGCTCGTGCGATGGTGTTCGCCGGATGCGAGGACTTCGGGATAACGCTTGCCGAGGCCCAGGCGTGCGGCACGCCATTGATCGCTTTCGGCCGCGGCGGCGCGCGCGACATTGTCCGGCCGCTTGGCGAGAGCGCCCATCCGACAGGTGTGCTCTTCGACCGTCAGGCCATCGATTCCGTAGCTGGGGCCATTGATCTATTCGAGAAAAATGCGCTGTCCATTACGCCGCACGCCTGTCGCGTGAACGCGACCCGGTTCTCCGAGGAAAGGTTCGACCTGGCGATACTCGACGCCCTTGGCCTGGCCCGGTCTGTCCAACTCGCTCGCGCGACCGAGTACAATGAACTCTTCGGAGCCGAGAGCTCGACGCGCGATATAACCGGTTCACTTGTCGAGCCAATTTTACAATGAATTCAGTTGACCTTCACATGGCAAGCAACAGAAAAGCGCTTCGACCGGCCGCGTGCCCGTGCTGCTCGGCGCCGGTCAGCCGGTCAATCTACCGGGTCGAATCCATCCCGGTGCATAGTTGTGTCCTGCTGAACTCGGCCCGAGACGCCCACGCCTTTCCGCGCCGCGACCTTGACCTCGCATTCTGCGACGCATGCGGTTTCATATTCAACAGGGCCTTTGACGAGACGATCATGGGTTACTCGACCAATTTCGAGGAATCCCAGCATTTTTCCAGCACCTTCAACAGTTTCGCGAAAGGACTTGCACGCGAGATTGCACAAAAATGTGCGATAGCCGGCAAGCACGTGTTGGAGATCGGCTGCGGCAAGGGTGAATTTCTCCGCGAACTTTGCATATCGGGCGGCGCCACCGGGCTCGGTATTGATCCAGCCTATCGAGCCGACAAAGGCCGCAATGATGAGTACGGCGACGTCAAGATCATCGTCGACTATTTCGGACCGGACTACCAGCATCTCCAGGCGGATACGGTCCTCTGCCGCCACACGCTCGAACACGTCAGCTCGGTGTCGAGTTTCGTGCGGCTGATCCGCAAGATGATCGGCAAAAGGACCCAGGATTGGGCGGTCTTCGAGACGCCTGATGCAAAACGTGTGCTCGTGGAGAGCGCGTTCTGGGACATTTACTATGAGCATTGCTCCTATTTCAGTCCTGGCGCGCACGCACGCCTGTTTCGCCAGGAAGGTTTCGACGTTACTGATCTGGAGCTCGTCTATGACAACCAGTACATCGTTCAGTACGCCCGGCCGTCAGCCGGCCGGACGATGCCGAGACTACCGCTCGAGCACGATCTGGAAGTGATGCACCGTTTGGCGGAAACCTTTCCCGCACGCGTGCGTGCGGTTCAGGATTTCTGGCAGGAGCGTATCCGCGCCGCATACGCCGCCGGCCGGCGGGTCGTCCTGTGGGGCGGCGGCTCCAAGGCAGTGTCGTTCCTGACGACCTTGCAGCTTGGAGACGAAGTCTGGGCAGCAGTCGACATCAACCCCTACAAGCAAGGCAAGTTTACGCCCGGGACCGGTCATCCGGTCATCGCGCCAAGCGACCTCTTGGACACTCCGCCTGATCTCGTCATCGTCATGAACCCGATATACCTCAACGAAGTGGCGCAATCCTTGATTGCGCTGGACCTGCGACCGGAAGTCGTCGCGGTCTGACGTCCACCCAGAAGGAGCCTGGAAATGGAACATTCCAAGTCGCCAAAGGTATCCCTTGGTTTACCCGTCTACAACGGCGAGAATTTCCTGTCCGATGCGATTCAATCGATCCTCGATCAGGATTTCGGCGATTTCGAACTTGTCATCACCGATAATGCTTCGACGGACAGGACAGCGGATATATGCTTGGAATTTGCGCAGCGGGACAGGCGCATACGCTATGTCCGAAACGTTCGCAACCTGGGAGCCGGTGCCAATTTCAATCGAGCTTTCCAACTGAGCACAGGGGAATATTTCAAATGGTGCGCGCACGATGACCGCTTGAGCAGTGGTTTCTTGACAGACTGCGTGCGTGCGCTTGACGCGAATGCCCGCCACGTCATTGCCTACCCGCGACTGCTGGGGATCGACGAGACCGGTCAGCTAACTTCCTATGTCGAAAGGGTGCTGCCGGATATGGGAGGATCGACGCCCGCATCCCGCTTCCGGTTGATGGTTGCTGCGCACGGTTGGGACGCTGCGATGTTCGGCCTCTGGCGCCGGGCGTCGTTAGCTAGAACGACACTGCACGAGCCCTACTACGGCTCGGATTGTGCGCTTCTGGCCGAGATGGCCCTTCTCGGGACGTTTGTTCATGCGCCCAACGCGATACTATACAGCCGTGACCATCCGACGCGCTCGGTGCGATTGCCAAGCTCCGAGCGATTGGCTTGGCAAAATCCTGATGGCTCCACGGCGAATGCCTTTGAATTGTCAAGGCGGCTAAAACACCTCGTCGCAATTGCCTATCGGCACAGGCGCACAGCACCGTTGGGCATGACACTGCTTCATCTGGTTGCGTGGATCTTGGATCCGCTGCTTATCGCGAGATTGTTCCTGGAACTTGTAGGCGCTGTTTCTCCGCAGCTTCGTGCCAAGCTCCGCGGCGCCGGCTTGGGAGCTCTGAAACGCATTCATGCCGGTTCAAACCGATCGCCTGCCTAGAAACGAGTGGTCCGCCGGGAGGCTTTGTATGAACCTTCGCCAAGTCACGCCCGCGGCCGCAGCAGTGTCAGCCTTCCGAAAATTGCCAGAGAGCTCGGGCAAGAGAAATCTGGTGATCGTCCGGGCGGGGCGTAGCTCTTTGCATGCCGGCTGGACTGAGGGGGCGGGCGACGCCGACTTCGATCTTCTCGTCGCCGCCTACGAGGCTGGCGTCTCCCATGGACAGAACGATTTCAGCGTATTTCTCCCGGGGCGCAAGATCGCCGGCTATCATGCCTTGTTTCAATGCTACCCTGAAATTGTGACGCGATATGATCTCATTGCACTGATCGACGATGACATCGAGACGACGAAGCTGGACTTGAATCGTCTCTTCGCTATCGGCCGCCGCTATAAACTTGATCTGTTTCAGCCAGCACTGTCTTGGGACAGCTATTTCTCCTACGCAGCGACGCTTGTCAGCGGCAAGCGATACGTGTTGCGATATACCAACACGGTCGAGATGATGTGCCCGGTGTTCAGCGCCAGGTGCCTGCAATCGGCGTTGAATTTGTTCGGGCTCGGCTACGAGACGGGAATAGACCTTCTTTGGACCCGCCTGACTGACATGCCTTGGTTGCGGTACGCCATCGTTGACGATGTCGTTGTAAGACACACGCGGCCGGTCGGGACAACAAAGTCGCTTCAAGGTTTCGCCGCCAACGAGCCTTATGACGTGCAGATGGATGCTGTGCTCAAGAGGTTCGGCGCTGCGTTTCGCGGGTTCGTAACCTATGCAGCGGTGGACCGGCGCGGGCAGCTCATCCGGTCTCGCTTTCTGATCGGCCTTAACTCCCTGTCCCTTTGGCGGGCGCTGTCCAAGACGCCACTTAGATGGCCGCAGTTTATGCGCCGCTCGACCGACTATACGCGACACTGCTGGCTGAGGCCGGTCAACCTGCAACGGATCGACGTCGATGGAGTGATAAAGTCAGGCCATCAGCCGCAAATGGTGGATCGCAGGATCAGGCAACGATGATATCGGGGGCAAGACCAAGCTCGTGTGCCGCCTGGGCAACTTCGTCTCGATACAGCGGGTTCATCACGATGATTGACCGCACGGGTCGGCCGCGCAGGCTCTCCGGCCCAACCACAGCTGTGCCTGTGCCTGGAGCAAAGCGCCCTTGCTTGTGCGGGTTGACGTCGACGAGAGCGCTTATCCGCGCTCGGGAACGACGTTGACGAAAGTGATGCCCTTTGATCCCGCACCCCAGACAAGGTAATGGGTAATCGCGCCACCAGGGGCGACTTTGTCGCGATAGTTTTGGTCGAAGCGGCGGACCAAGGTATCAATCCTTCCAGGGCTTGAAAGACCAGCGGTCATCCCGGTTTCGGGAGGCTTGCTTCGATGAAGAGATACTGGTCACGGTCGCGTCCCCACAGGTGGTGTAGCTCGGCGGTAGCGAAGCCGCTCGCGAGCGCGCCCTCGATAGCGCTGGAGCGAGCGAGCGGCTTTGCGGTGGTCATCAACAGAACCTACGCGCGCTCGTGGAGAAGACTCCGGAATTCCGATCTCTTGCGCGAGATGATTGGCTTTGCCGCCGAGCGGCTGATGGAGCTGGAGGTTGGGGCCGCCACCGGCGCCGGCCATGGCGAGAAGAACCCGTTGCGCACGGCCCAGCGCAACGGCTATCGCGAGCGCGACTGGGAGACGCGCGCCGGCACCGTCGAGCTGCGCATCCCCAAGCTCAGGAAGGGCTCCTATTTCCCCGGGTTCTTCTAGAGGTCGCGCCCGACACCAAACTAGCCGCGAAGCCTGAGGAACAAGTCTCGCGCATTGAACAGGTCAGAGCGCACCAGCACGAAGAGAGCCGTACAATAGACAGCGGCTCCAAGGCCAATTGCGCTAATAAGAAGCGTCTCCTGCGCGGCGTGCTCAGGCGCGCTGCTTAGCCACGCGCTGACGGCGCCGAACATCAGGAGGGCGGCGAGAGCCAGTCGTGGGAAGATCTCAAGGGGTCTCAGCACGTCGATACGCGCGATGCGCTGAGCGTAGAAGAGGAAGACTGGTAGGAGGACCAGGCCGCAGGCTACGAGCGCCACCATCGTCATCTCAAGGCTGATCTGCGCAGTGACGGACAACAGCATCGTTGCGACAACAGAGTAGGCAATGTTCAACTTCAGGATCAACCTGGAGTGACCCATTGCAAGGATCGTAAACGCGCAGAGGCTGTCAATCGTGCGTTGCAGGCCCAGCAGCATGAGAATCTGGACAGCGACGACCCCGCTGGCCCATTGCGGGCCGAAGATAAAGGGAACCGCGATCGGTGCGATCGCGGCAAATCCGATGAATGCAGGAAACCCTGCTATCCCGGCGATGCGGACGGTCGTGTTGAAAAAACGGTCGATCTTTTCGGGTTGATCTTGAATCCGTGACACGGTGGGCATAGTGACAGCCATCAGCGGACTGAGGAATACTTGCACCAGAAGGTCGAGCGGACGACGGGCGAGAGCATAGACTCCGACCGCGTGGGGGCCGAGGAACGTGCCGAGTAGGACCTTTGGAATTTCCTCATTCAAAAAACTCCAAAAAGTCTGGACGATAAGCGGGCCGCCAAATCCTAATAGGTCACGAACCTTTGCATAGGAGAAGGTCAGACGGGGCCGCCAAGAACTGCCAACGAGAAGGACAGTGGTTTCCACAGCCGCTTTTGCAAGGTGCATCCAAATCATGCTCCATACGCCGAAACCGGCAATTACCAAGACGATGCCGAGTGTGCCGCCGACGACGGTGCCGGCAAGTGTACGCAACGCGAACAAGCGGAACTCGAGTTGGCGCTTCAACACAGCCGCAGGTACCGACGAGAGGGCCTGAATTACGACGACCACGCTGCTCCAGCGGATGAGATCTTCGAGAATGGGCTGTCCGAACGCTGCAGCAATCAAACCGGCAGACATCCAGATGAGCCCGCTAATCACTGCGCCGCTCGCGGCGAGAAGCCAGAAGGCCGAGTCAAAGTGTAAGGACTCAATTTTAGGGTGCTGAATGAGTGCCTCCGGTATTCCGATCGTGACCGGAACAGCAAGAATGACGGGTACAACCATGGAGAGGGCGGCGAGGCCGAATGCCTCAGGTCCGAGGTGCCTGGCCAATACGACAAAAATGGCAAACATGGCTGCTTGCCGCCCCCATGTTTCGACTGCTGTCCAAGCTGCGCCGCTGACAATCTTCGCGCCGATCGATGTCATCGCATGTCTCTTTGCCCGTTGGAGGACGGAACTGCGACCTTCGATCGCGCAGTCAAGGCTTTCCGTCTTCGTCTCACGGCTGCGCCGTTAGCGATCTGGCCTGGTCTACGTGAATAAAAAGGAGAGCCGTCGATCTCTCTCCGGCCATCGTTTATCGAGCTGGAGTCTCGCGAACGCAGAGTCGTCGCGGGACACAGATGGCGTTTCGCATGTTTGCTCGTCATTCTATTCCACCATCCACAAGCACGCATGGCTGAGGATACTGTGGTTGGCGAGGAAGGGTGGCTGCATCCAGTTCTTATTGGTCATTAGGCAGCTCCTCTGGAAATCCTCTTTGTAGCGCAATCAAATTAGGCGGTGTTGGCTGATATCCTGATGATATCGCTGCTGCCGCGTTGCCGGGATTCGAATTCGTTCGAGTGCATCTTGCAAACCTTACGCCGGAGCGTGGGAACGTAAACGTCCCCAAACGACGTATGTCTTACGCACCCGGGGCAGTTTGGTGCAGTCCGATTACCGATGGACCATCCCGCGTCCCACACGCCCATCCGCGCAGGCGATCAAGAAGCGGGGGCTACCTCTTTCAGCGCTGGCTGATATTCAAGGGCAAACGAGGTGCGCCGCGGCAATCAAAGTGAGAGCGCCTCTCTGCCAGATTGTCGGGCTATAACGAGGCGAGAATGTCCGATGACCCTTGGTGGAATGGCCATGTTGATCTCGACCGGCACGGTCATTGGACTGTATCCCCCACCAATCCCGTTCTGCGCTTTCGTGCCGCCGCGGTTGAATTGAACTTTCATGCAACCGCAATCTCGGGTGTGAAGCCGAGTTCCGCTACGAGACTGGTGATCTCCTCGCGGTAGAGCGGGTTCATGACGATGATTGATTCGACTGGCTGGCCGCGCAACGCCTCCGGAGCAAGGATCGGAGTGCCGGTTCCTGGCGCAAAACGACCTTGCTTGTGCGGATTCACATCGATGATCGCGCGGATCCGATCGGCGCCTGGCACCACGTTGACGAATGTAATGCCCTTCGATCCCCCTCCCCAGACGACGATCTGCTGGGGATTGCGTCTCGCGATGTAACCACCCAATCGCTCGATCTTGTCGCGATAGGCGCGCTCGAAATCGCGGACGAGCATCTCGATTTCGCGGCTGTCAACGGAAGTAGCGTACTTGGGGGCAGCCGGCCGCGCCTCAATGTAAAGATACTGGTCGCCGAAAGACGTCCCTGCATCCAGCACTCGAAAGCCAGCCATCTCGAACGCCGCGTTCAGCGAAGCTGGCGTGAAATAGGAGGCGTGCTCATAAATGAGGTCCCAGATTCCCATATCCCGGAGCGTGTAAAGGACATTCGGGACTTCAAAGAAGAACACCGTCTCCGGTGCGATGCCCGGATGGGCGCGAAGGGCGCGCAGGAATTTCACCGGCTCGGCGATATGTTCGAGAACCTGGCGGCATACCACCAGGTCAGGACGCAGATCCGCGTAGGAATCGCCGAACCAGTCTTTGATAAATCGTACTCCAGGGACCGCGTCCCCCCGGTTGTCCTCGAAGCTCTTGTCGAAACCGATTCCCTGCGCACCGCTGATCAAGCTTAGCCGCTTCAGGAAATCCCCCTTGCCGCATCCAATATCGACGATCGTCTTCCCCGAGAGCGCGTAGGTCCTGCTCAGGCGCTCGGCCAGCGTTTCAACAAACGCCACGAAACGGGGGGAGTAATGAAGCGAATTCTCGTAGCTTTGCGTATAACCGATGCGATTTTCCTCGAATGAGGCGTTGAAGACGTGCGTGCAGCCGAGGCAGAAGGTAGTCGCAAATCTGCCGGTCTGTGCCGCGCGCGCCGATGCCGCGTCCGCACAAAGCGCGTTGCAGAGCAGGGGCAACGCTTCGAATAGCACCGAATTGAGCAGATTTCGCTGACCGCAGACCAAGCAATCGGTTCGAATGGAACCCGTCGACTGCGTCGGTCCATCGGCTTTCAGGCAAGCTATCTGTGCGCGGTCCGCCTGTTTTGTCATATGATTCTCGGCGTTGGGACGGGGAGGATGAATTTTCCGCCGCGTGCACGATACTCGGCCTGTTGATCGAGAATTTCGTCTACGAAATTCCAAGCAAGGAGAAGCACGTAGTCGGGTTGCACCTCGAGAAGCGCTTCAGTCGAGCGGATCGGCAGGCGCTGTCCGGGCATATATTTGTTGTGTTTATAGACGTTGCGATCCACGACGAAGTCCACGAGGTCGCGTCCGATGCCGACGGTGTTAATCAGCGTTGCTCCCTTGGCTGCCGCTCCATAGGCGGCAATCGTGGCGCCCTGCGACTTTAACCGGCGTAAGAGCGTGGAAAGATCGCGCTTCAGCGCGTCGACCTTGGTGGAGAAATCGCGGAAATAGCCGATCGCATCGATCCCGCGCGAGGCTTCATGGGCAAGCTGGTCCTTTACTGTCGCACCCACGTTCTCGCGCGATTCCACATAAAGGCGCAGCGAACCGCCATGGATTGAAAGGTGCTTGACCTCATTGAGGTAAAGCCCGTGGCGGCGAAAGAGCTTATCCAGTGCAGTAACTGAAAAATAGCAAAGATGCTCGTGATAGATCGTGTCGAACTCACAATGTTCGATCAAAGGTTCGACATAGGGTGCCTCGATAACCGCCACACCGTCATCCTTGAGAAGTCGGGCAATTCCTGCCACAAATCCGTTGGTGTCGGCCACGTGGGCGAGCACGTTATTGGCATGGATAATGTCCGCGCGCATGCCTTGCGCGCGCAGCGTTTCAGCGACATCGCGGGTGAAGAATGCACAGCGCGTGGGCACGCCGACCCTCTCGGCAGCGGCGGCAGGTCCGTCGGCCGGATCAATTCCGAGCACCCGAATTCCCGCCTCGACGTAGTTCTTCAGCAGATAACCATCATTGCTCGCCAATTCGATGACAAGGCTCTCCGGGCCAAGACCGCGGCGATTGATCAGATCAAGCGCATTCGCACGCGAATGCTTTAAGAGAGCAGGGGAGAAAGAGGAATAATATGGATAGGAATCGGCAAAAAGAATTATCGGATTCACCGTCTCGGTGATCTGGACGAGGCTGCAGTCTTTGCAGAACGCGACGCGCAGCGGAAAAATGGGCTCCGGTTCGCCGATGTCGCTGCTGGTGAGAAGGCGATCGGCCAGTGGCGTTTTACCGAACTCGAGAAACGTCTCAATGCCAGTTCCACCGCAAGATCGGCAGGCCCGCTCGGTTACCGACTTCGCATCTAGGCACATCATGTCCATATCGTCCCCCTTAGCCCGGCTCAGTCTGCTTTGGCCAGAACGGGAACGCGACCAGGTGCTCGTCCAGTTCGCAATCGCGGATCAGCTTTTTCACGTGGGCGATGCGCTTGAAGCGCTCCCCCTCGAACTCTTCAAGCAAGAGACCAACAGTGCCGAATGCCTCGTAGAGCTGCGCGACGTCGCGTCGGGCCGTCCGTTGCGGCTTGAACGCGTGCAGGCTCTCTGTTTCCTCGGCCAGCCGTGTCCCAAATCCGCCCGCGAGGATACCCACTTTCATAAAGTCTTCCCCACCAACAAACACACGTCTCGAACGTCCGTGAGTTCTGTTACCATGGGCGATCGGCGTTCAACAACGCGAGCGAACGGATGATGGAAGCGCACCAATGTGGACCTTTAGGCGGACCTTCAGCACCATGCTTGATAGTCAATTGCGACTGCGACTTAGGCCGTTTGAAGTAGGCGACTGGTCAGCGTCGGCTGTCATTGTTGCGCCGCATCCGGATGATGAGACGCTGGGTTGCGGTGGCGTTGCGGCCAAAAAGATTGCCTTGGGTGCCTAGGTCCGTTTTGGTTTTTGTCACCGATGGCGCCGCGTCCTCATCGCGACCTTAGGCATCCTGAAACCTTGCGGACGACACGCGAGGCCGGAGCCATAGAAGTGAAGTAGTTCATCGTCTGGGCGCATCATCCGAAAGTGTTACATTCTTACGCCTTCCAGGCGGGGCGGCCAATCATCACGTTCATGCGATAACACATGCGGTCGTGTCGATGCTCAACACATGGCGGCCGCAGAGCGTTTTCGTGAACTATGCAAAGGATCCGACTTCCGATCATGTCGCCGTCAATGCAGCAGTTCGCGCGGCGCTTCGTGCTTATGGTCGCCCTGTTACGGTATTCGAGTATCCAGTCTGGATTGGTACCATTGCGTCGTCCACGCTCAATAGCCTCGCCTGTCTTGGCGATGTTATCGGCGTAATGCGGGAAGCGCTGGCGGCGCATGCGTCGCAGATGCAGCGCCTGGAGAACCAAGATGAATGGCGGACGCTGTCGGACTTGTCGGGGGGAGATTTCGTCGGGCGGTTGCTGGCCGACTAGGAAATGTTCACACGCTACGAAATCAACATTTAGCATGTTCGGCCGCCTGATCGCGGTCCTGATGATCGGCTACACCCTCGCAAGTTGCGAGGCCGCTCAGGGACAGGGACCTCCCGAAGAAATTCTACAGTCGGGTCTTGTTTTTGAACGCAAAGAGATTGCCCCCTATTCAGGAGACGTAAAGCTTGTTGGCGATATAGACGGCGACAGTCGACTGGATTTCGTTCTTGGCGGCTTCCCCGAGGATGCGATGTCTTGGTGGCGGTGGCCCGATCTGGTTCACACCGTAATCGCGAGGCCCCGCGTCGAGTTCACCACCGACGGAGTGCTTTCCGACATCGATGGGGACGGTGATCGCGACATCGTCACGGCCGATGGGCCCGATGCTGTCAATCTCGTCTGGTTCGAGAACCCGCGGCCGAATGGTAACCCGACCCACGGTCCCAGCTGGAAGCGTCGGGAAATCGGTGCAGTCGGCAGCTGGGGCAAAGACATCAAGGCCGCTGATTTCGACGGGGACGACCTCGTTGATATCGTCGTTCGAGCGCCTGGCGAAGTGATGATTTTCTTCCAGGAAAGCCCCAGCTCCTGGGCCCGCGTGGGCTTGTTCTTCAACCTTGGCGAAGAGGGAATGGCAATCGGCGATATTGACGGCGATGCTGATGTCGATCTCGTCCTGCACGGAGTATGGGCGTCGAATCCAGGCGCAGCGGCAGCACGCGATGCAGCACTATGGCGCAGCTACGAGCTTGGTCCGTTCAATCCTGCATTCAAGGCGCTCGTCACCGACCTTGACCAGGACGGCCGCGCCGACATTCTGACTTCAAGTTCCGAGCACACTGACGACGTTGCCTGGTTCCAGCCCCTCGCCGGGCCGACGGGCCGCTGGATCCGCCATGTCATTCAGCCTTCTGTTGCGGGCGCCCATACGCTGCAGGCCGCCGACATGGACGGAGACGGGGACAACGATGTCGTTGTCGGGCAGATGCATACGACCGAGGAGCGCAAGCTCGCGATCCATTACAATGTCGACGGGCGAGGAACGCGCTGGGCCCGTCAAGTGATCGACGATGTGGGTCTCCACAACGGCGTCGTCGCCGATGTCGACAGGGACGGTGATTTTGACATCTATGGGGCGAACTGGGTGGGCAACCCGCCTGTCAGAGTGTGGATCAATCGGCTGGATCCGCCTGCATCGGTCCGCCTCGACCGCTGGACCTATCATCGCATCACGAACGGGCACGTCCGCTCCTTTGGGATCGCTTTTTCCGCCATGGATGGTGATGATCTCACTGACATCATCTCGGGTCCGTTCTGGTACCGTCAACCGTCCGAAGCCTGGAACACAGAATGGGAACGGACCCCGCTTGCCGAGGGTGTGGACGCGGTCGCAGCCCTGGATCTCGATGGTGACGGGCGCGGGGAGGTCATAGCACAGCGCGGCGGAGGCAGGGCGCTGCACCTTGTGTGGCTCCATGCCGAGGACATTGAAGCGCACCGCTTTGAAGAGCACGAGATCGGAGAGGTTCCCGCCGCCAGTCATGAGCTCGGCTCTCAGGGCCATGTGCTAGCCCAGGTTGTAAAAGGTGGGAAGCCGGAGCTGGCGGTCTCGAGTGGCGGTGGGGTTTTCTATTTTAAGATTCCTGATGATCCAACAGTCGAGCCATGGCCGCGCACCCGCATCTGCGCCGAAGCGTCTGATGAAGGGATCGCATTCGCCGATATCGATAGGGACGGTCTACTTGACCTTGTCGCCACGACCGGCGATGCAAAGACGGCCGCATGGTGGCGCAATCCGGGTGACGGCTCGCCAGACTGGGAGCTTCGGCATGTTGGAAAAGTTCCTGAAATGGTCTATCCCGACCGCGTCGCGGCCGCCGATCTTGATGGCGACGGACGTGCGGACATCGTCGTGACCGAGGAAAATGGCAAAGCCGACAGCGCTAAGGCGTATTGGTGGCACAACCCCGGCGACAGCTCCTCCGACTGGGAGCAACACGAAATCACCTCGCGCGGTTCCCTTAATAGCCTTTCAGTGTCCGATATGACTGGCGACGGCAGGCCGGATCTTATCATGGGCGAGCATCGCGGCGCACTTCGTCTCTCGAGCTGGCATAATCTGGGTGGGGGACGGTTCATCGAGCAGCTGGTCGGCGAAGGGATGGAAAGCCATCTGGGAGCAAGGACGGTCGACCTCGACGGTGACGGGGATCGCGACATTGTGTCGATCGCATGGGACGCATTCGAAGCGATCCATGTCTGGCGGAATGACGCGGTCGGCAAGAATGCTGATGGCGACCAAAAGGCCCGCTGACGAGGAGGGGTGAGCACCGGCCGGCGCCGCATGAACCGTAGCGAGCTCGGCCGGCTCCACCTGTTTGCACGGCTGCGCAGGCGCTCATGCCTCGACGCTCAAGTCCGGGAAAATACGATGCGCTGAATGAATTCAACCGCTCGACGTGCTAAACTAAACCATTCGACGTTGTCGCTAGCAGGTTCACCAAGCCAGTACGCAAGTCGGGCCGCTCATGCTTTTACGACGTTGTCGGTGCGTGACTGACTACGCGCACAAGCATTTCGGGTATCGAGCACCAGCTTTGCGTGCTTGGTGATGTTCTGCCAATCGATCGCATCGTGATCTGTCGAGATGACAACGGCATCATACGATGCCAAACTGCTAGCGCAGATATCCACAGAGGGGCGACCTGCCAGGTTGGCGTACTCTCTTGTTCCGGGTATTTCCGGTACGTAGGGGTCGTGGTAATCAACGACCGCCCCGCGTCGCTCCATGATCTCGATCAGCTTCAACGATGGGCTTTCTCGTGTGTCACCCACGTTTTTCTTGTAGGACATCCCGATCACCAAGATCCGCGAACCGCTCAGGCCGCGGCTCGCTCGCCGGTCCAAGGCCTCCACAAGGCGGTCCACCACATAATGCGGCATGTTCGTGTTGATTTCACCGGCAAGCTCAATGAAGCGTGTTGTTACTTCGTACTCTCTTGCCTTCCAGGTCAGGTAGAATGGGTCGATCGGGATGCAGTGCCCGCCGAGGCCGGGGCCTGGATAAAACGCCATATATCCGAACGGCTTGGTCTTGGCGGCTTCGATCACCTCCCAGACGTCGATGCCCATCCTGTCAAAAATCACCTTTAGCTCATTGACCAACGCAATGTTCACAGAGCGGAATATGTTCTCGGTCAACTTCACAGCCTCTGCCGTTGCGGTGGAGGCCACGGGAACGGTTTGCACAATGATCTGATCATACAGCTCCTTGGCAACTTGTAGGGACGATGGGTCGTCGGCGCCTATCACCTTTGCAACTTTGGCGGTGGTGTGTACGTCGTTGCCTGGGTCCACCCGTTCGGGCGAATAGGCGAGAAAAAAGTCCTTTCCTAGAGAAAGATTCGTCGCCTCGAGCAGCGGCTGCACGATCTCTCGCGTCGTTCCTGGCCAGGTCGTCGACTCCAGAACGACAAGTTGACCAGGGCGCAGCCGCTCCGCGATCGCACGTGCGCTGTTTTCGACGAACGAGAGGTTCGGCTCCCGGTTTTTAGTAAGCGGCGTTGGCACCGCTATCAAGATCGCGTCGGGTTCGCCTAGGTCGGCGAAATCGCTGGTGGCGCGAAACCGCTTGCTGTCGACAGCCGCTTTGATGGCAGCACCAGGCAAATGATCTATGCCTGTTTCTCCGCGGTTAAGAAGTGCAACCCGAGACGCGTCAATGTCGAACCCGATGACTTTGAACCCCGCGTCCAGCGAGATCATGGCGAGCGGCAGACCAACGTAGCCGAGGCCCATGATGCCAATGGTGTAGTCCCGCGTTCGGATGCGGTTAACCAGTTCCTGAAGGTCTGGAGCAGTCTGCATGAGATGCTGGCAACTTTCGCTTCAATGTCGACAATAAAGGATCGCCTCAATTACCGCGGGGAAGCAGTTCACAGCAATCAGCAAAATGTATGCGCTTAGCCAACCCCAGAGCTGAAAACAGCACGGATTGCACCATTGGGAGAACAGCCGAAATGCTTACCCCAAGCCACGTTGTCAAATAAACCTGGCGCTGCCACATTTAACTTTCAAGCGACGTCCGAAAGGATCTGGGAGCCACCTTCGCTCGCGAGATCGAAGATGTCGCGTTGGCGAAGGGACGCACCCTGCGTCAGTCGATTAAACTGTTCGGTTGAGGTGGGGAATATGACGCAATCGATCCTGGTTACTGGTGGAGCGGGCAATATCGGCAGCGCCCTCACTCGCGCGTTGGTCAAGCTACCTCAGACCCAGGTGGTCGTAGCTGACAACCTGTCGACCGGAAGTCGAGACAAGGTACAAATAGACGCGGGCAATCTGACCGTAGTAAAGGCGGATGCGAACGATTTCGACGACATCTCGTCGTTGTTCTACCGCTTCCATTTCACCCACGTCTTCCACTTCGCAGCCGTGGTCGGTGTGCAGCGGACTTTGGCAAATCCGTTGCTCGTGCTGCGCGACATCACCGGTATCGAGAACGTGCTGAGGCTATGCAAGAACACCGGCGCCGAGCGTGTCTACTTCGCTTCGTCATCGGAGGTATATGGCGAGCCTTTCGAGATTCCTCAAAACGAGAGCACCACGCCGCTTAACTCTCGTCTGCCGTATGCAGTGGTGAAGAATCTTGGAGAGGTCTATCTGCGCACTTTTCAGCGTGAGTTTGGACTGCCATTTACCATTTTTCGCTTCTTCAACACCTACGGACCACGTCAGAGCGAGGATTTCGTTCTGCCGCGATTTGTGCGTGCCGCCCAGCGCGGCGAGCCCCTGACGATTTACGGGGACGGTTCGCAGACCCGCACCTTCTGCTATGTCGACGACACGGTTGACGCTTGCATCGCGGTTCATCGAACGCGCGCGCACGAGAACGAAGTGATCAACGTGGGCAGCGACGTGGAAATGAGCATTCGACAGCTGGCCGAGTTTGTCATCGAAGTGCTGGGCTCGTCATCGAAGTTGGAATTCCGACCGCCCCTTGCGGAGGGCGACATGACGCGCCGCTGTCCTGACACGAACAAGATGAAAGCTATATTGAACCGTCCCCTGGTGCCGCTCGAAGAGGGCATTCGCCGCCTCGCCGACCACCTCTCCCGACCGGAAGACCGCCCTGCACTTAGAAGAGTCGCCTGAACGAGCTGACGGTGGGGAGTGACATGAAGCTCGTATACGTCGGTCAGCCGTACGATAGACTTTTTCCGCCTGTTCAAAACTCAATCGGTCTGATCGTCTACAATACGGCGCTGCGGCTCGGCGAGGGCCTGCAGATTACGCTCTATGGCAAGCATTATCGAGACGACACGGTGCCCGCGGACCTGCCGTTCGCGGTGCGGCGGGCTGCGGCGCGGCGTGACCGCGCGTTGCAGCGGATCATCCGCCAGTTTCCGCGCCTGGCGCGCTGGCTGCGGCTGGATCGGAAGGCCGATGACCACTCGCAATATCGTAACAAGGTTCGTCGCTACCTCGCCGTCGATCGACCAGATATCGTCCATTTGATGAATTACTGGGCATGGTGCCGGGAACTGAAGGCAGCCAGTTCATCCCATCGGCTCGTGCTTGAGATGCAGTGTGAGTGGCTGTCACAGCGTGACCGCCATCAGGTGGCCCGTCAGCTCAAGGTGGTGGATGCGGTGGTCGCCGTCAGCGACCACATCGCAAGCACCTTTCGTTCTGCATTCCCGGACTATCCTGGCGTCGTTGCCACCGTCGGTAATGGCGTGGACGTTTCTTACTTTCGGCCGAGCGAGCAGCGGGCTTCCGCATCCACCAGAACCCGACGTGCCATCTTGTTCGTTGGGCGGGTATCGCCAGAGAAGGGGCTTCACACACTGATCGAGGCCTTCAGTGAGGTTGCGGCCAGGTTTGCGGACGTCGACCTTCGGATCGCAGGGCCGCAATCGCCGCTTTCCGTAGACTTCCTGACCAGCCTCTCGTCGGATCCGCGGGTTACCGCATTGAACCGTTTCTACGATCACTGGGGCAATTGCAAATATCGGGAACACTTAGAAGAACTCATCGAGAGCCACGGGTTACGTGATCGAGTTCACTTCGTGGGCAACGTGCCCCACAAGGACCTCGTAGCGACGTACCATGAGGCCGACATTGTGGTGAATCCGTCACTCAGCGAAAGCTTCGGAATATCGGTCGTGGAGGGCATGGCCTGCGGGATACCGGTGGTTGGAACGCGCGTGGGCGGGATGTGTGAATCCATTCTAGCTGGCAGCACCGGGATGCTGGTCGAAGTCGATGCTCCTGGCGAGCTCGCCCACGCATTGATCACGATGCTGGAGGATACGGTCCGGGCAAGCGAAATGGGAAGCGAAGGGCGCAAGCGTGCCGTCGAGCTGTATTCGTGGGAGGCGCGCGCAGAACGGCTCAAGTCAGTCTATCAGAAACTGCGCCCAGGCAGGCCGGTCCATGTTCCACAAAGATTGTGAGCCATTGAGCCTTAGCGGTGGGCGGCGCTCGCCAAGTGCCTCGCAGCATGTAGGCCGATGTGATGAGCATGCGGCGACCCTCAGTGTAGCGCTCAACCCGGTATCGGTTTACGGCCAACCCGTGTCGGCTTGAAATGGGCCCGTCGGGCCCGCCGTTCTCTTCCCTAACGGGCGTCAGGGGCACCCAGCCCAAAGGGCGGAGAGAGGCCGAGTGAACCTGTTCTACAATTCGCAACACATTGCTGGTGGCGAGGCGGTGGCCTCGGGATCGTAGCGCGACGCGGCGACCAGATTTTGCGCGACGCATCCAGAAAAGCCGGCGTATGGCTGGTCGGAGTTCGAGACCCTGACGGCGCGCGGGTCGGGAAGAGCCGAGTGCGGGAAAGCCGCACGCCCGGATCTGTGAGGCGAAAGCCGAATGGCTGAGCTACTCGACCTTGAGGGAAAGCCTATCGGCTAGGGGCGTCGTGCCGAGCTTCAGGAAAGTGTCGATGTGACTTCCGCCGCAGGAGCGGCAAACCTGCTCGGTTGCAGAGCCTGCACCAGCAATCATCATGGCCATGGCTCTGGCTGTGTTTGTTCAAACCGCTAGCGCTAACTGCGACGTGCGGCGCAGATCGGTATCCAGTTCGCCATCTTGGATCAGCTTCTGCACATGGGCGATGCGCTTGAACCGCTCGCCCTCGAAATCCCCAAGTGCAAGGCCCGCCGCGCGAAATGTGTGATAGAGCTGTTCGATACCGCGCCGCGCTGTCCATTGCGGCTTAAACCCGTGCAGGCGGCGACCAATATAGGTGCAGTCGACGCGATAGCACCGTTTGTCTGGCCCGGCGTCGGGCGCGAACTTCACCCGGCTGTCGGGAACGATCGTTTGCACCAACTCCGCGATCTCCCGAATCTGATAGTTTTCCGTGGTCAAGCCGACATTGAATGCCTCGTTGTGGACCAGCTCTCGCTCGGCCTCGAGTACCGCGATATAGGCCAGCGCAATGTCTTCCACATGGACGATCGGACGCCATGGCGAACCGTCGCTCTTGAGATAGACCAGGCCGGTCGTGTAGGCCCAGGCGGTCAGGTTGTTGACCACCAGGTCGAAGCGGATGCGAGGCGACAGGCCGTAAGCAGTGGAAGCACGCAGGAATGTCGGGCTGAACGATCGATCCGCCATCGGCGCGACCGCTCGCTCCACATTTGCCTTTGAGGCGCCGTAAGGCGTAACCGGGTTGAAGGGAGCATCTTCAGTTAGAAAGCTGTCGCCGGCCGCGCCGTAATTGCTGCAAGAGGAGGCATACAGGAACCGCTGGACGCCGGCGGCCTTGGCGAGCTGCGCAAGCCTTACCGAAGCGCCGCAGTTGATTTCCTCGGTAAGCAGGGGTCGGTAGTCCCCCAACGGATCGTTTGACAGTCCGGCGAGATGGATGATCGCGTCGAAGCCGGCGACGTCGTCGATGTCGATGTCGCGGATGTCTTTCTCGATCGTCGGCACTTCGGCCAACGTCCCTACGAAAGTGCATGACCGGAAGATGTCGCTGTCTAGGCCGGTGACGTCATGGCCGCGTTCAAGCAGCATCGGAGTCAGGACGGAACCGATGTAGCCGAGGTGGCCTGTAACCAGAACTTTCATCGATCGATTCCCATGTTTTCCAGGGCGCTTGCCCGCTGTCCCACAATTTTTGAAGGAGATGCTTTTCACGGATGGTGTCCATGCATTGCCAGAAGGATTCGTGGCGATATGCCATCAGTTGGCCGTCAGTCGCGAGCCGCTGCATTGGCGCGTGTTCGAACATGACATCGTCGCCGTCGATATAGTCCTTTATGCCCGGCTCGAGCACGAAGAAGGCGCCATTGATCCACCCCTCCGAGGCCTGTGGCTTTTCCGTGAAGTCGACAACGCGATGGCCATCGAATTCGATGTGCCCGTAGCGTGCCGGCGGACGCACCGCCGTCATCGTTGCAAGCTTGCCATGCGATTTGTGGAAGGCGATCAGTCTATCAAGGTTGACGTCCGAAACGCCATCGCCCCAGGTGAGCATGAACGTCTCGTCGCCCATCCAGTCGATCAGGCGTTTTATGCGGCCGCCCGTCAGCGTATTCAGTCCCGTCTCCACAAGATCGACGGACCAGTCAGGCAGCGAGTTCGAGTGGCGCTTGACGCTTCCCGATGCGGCATTGACAGTCAAGCTGCCATCGAATGCGACATAGTCGCTGAACCAGCGTTTGATGTATTCGCCCTTGTATCCCAGCGCGACGGCGAATTCGCGGTGTCCATAGGCATAATAATGCATCATGATATGCCAAAGGATCGGCTTTGCTCCGATTTCGACCATTGGTTTCGGCCGGATCTCGGTTTCTTCCGCCAGCCGTGTTCCCAGTCCGCCAGCAAGAATTCCTACCTTCATTGTTTTCTCACCCCAATCGCCTACAGTGTTTTGCTACCATGCGCAGGTCGGGTTGAACCACACCGAAGAAGGGATGATCGGAACCATCGATGCATGACGTCAGGCATACGATTGGCGCTATGCTCGATAGAGCGATGTGTAACCAGTCTCATCCATTCGACGTAGCAGACTGGCAGGCATCGGCGGTCATCATCGCACCCCATCCCGATGATGAAACGCTGGGATGTGGAGGGGTCGCCAGCAAGAAGCTTAGCTCGGGCGCCGATGTCCAGTTTATTTTCGTCACCGACGGCTCGGCGTCGCATGCACATCGAGTTGAGGGCCAGGCCCTACGGATCATCCGTGAGGGCGAAGCGATCGAGGCGGTTTGCCGGTTGGGCGGATCTGCTGATCGGGTGAGATTTCTGCGAGTTCCCGACGGCATGGCTAAGCATCATGTCGGCAAGATCGCAGACGCGATCGCTGAGTTGCTTTTCGCTTGGCAACCACAGAGCGTGTTCGTCACCCATGCAAAAGAGCCGCCGGCGGACCATGTTGCCACCAATCTTGGCGCGCGAGGCGCGCTGCAACTGTATGGCCGGCGCGTGACCGTGTTCGAATATCCCGTCTGGTACTGGTATCAGTGGCCGTGGGTTCGTCTGCACGATCGAGTGCGTGGATTCAATCGCACCGCATTGCGGCAAACGGTCCGGACCCTTGCCGGCTTGCGCGGCGTTAAGATGTTCAACTCCCACGCTTTTATCGGCGACGTGATAGACGTAAAACGTCACGCGCTGGCAGCTCACCGGTCCCAGATGGAGCGGCCGGCGGGACTCGACGACTGGCCTATCCTGGCGGACGTAGGTGGGGGCGATTTGCTGAATCGGCTGCTGAGCGAGCACGAGATGTTCACGCGATACGAGCTTAATGCGTGAACGTAGGCGGCCTGAAGCGTCTCGGGAGGAAGTCGGCGGGTGGCCATGACCTGTTCGGGTTCGACCCAAAGCTGCGGTGCGGCTTCGATCCCTCTGCGACTTTACTTGCGGCCCGTTTTGGATGCGCCGCCGTTCCATCCAAAGACAGAGCCTCGGGTCCGTTCTGGTATCGCCGGCCGGCCGATCGCTGGCAAGGTGAATGGGAACAGATACGGCTCGGCGAGGGAGTGGATGCGATCGCGGCAATCGATGTTGACGACGGACGCGCGGAAGTGATCGCCAGCGCGGCGCAGGCGAGACGCTGAACCTGGCGTGGCTTCAGGCGCAGCAGGCGTCAGCGCGCGGCTTTGAGGAACGTGCAATCGGCGAGGCCGGCAGCCACGAGCTCGGGCTCAGGGCCATGCACTGGCGCAGATCGTCGAAGGCGGCCGGCCGAGCTTGCGGTCGCAAGCGGTGTCGGGGTCTTCTACTTTGCCATCCCCGACGACGCGGCGGCGGGGCCTTGGCCGCGAACCCGCATTTGCTCCGAGGCCTCCGACGAGGGAATCGCCTTTGCCGATATCGACGCGACGGCCTGCTCGACCTTGCGGCCCGCCAAGGAGATCGAATGGTGGGGCAATCCGGGGATGGCTCTGCCGACTGGCGGCGCCGCGACGTCGCCAATGTCCCCAACATGGTCTATCCGGACCGCGTGGCGGTCGCTGATCTGGACGGCGACGGACGAACCGACATCGTCGTGAGTGAAGAAAACGGGCAGACCGACCACGCAAAGGCCTATTGGTGGCGCAATCCCGGCGACCTCAAGCAAAACTGGGAGCAGCAGGAAATCACCTCGCGCGGCTCGCTCAACAGTCTTTCGGTGGCCGATATGAATGACGACGGCCGGCCGGACCTCGTCATGGCCGAGCACCGCGGCGCACTGCGCCTTTCGCTCTGGCGCAATTTGGGCGGCGGGCGGTTCATCGAGCAGTTGGTCGACGAGGGCGTCGAGAGCCATCTCGGCGCCCGAACGGCGACCTCGACGGCGACGGCGATCGTGAGATCGTTTCGATCGGGTGGGGATGCTCCCCACGCGATCCATGTCTTGCGCAACGATGCCACCGTTCCATCGGACCGGGAGGCCGGGCAGGTACCCCCAAGATGAGATATGGCCCGACAATCGGAGTAGCGATCAGCCGGAGGGAGTAGGAGTCGGCCACCGTTGTCGGGCTCGATCCCGGGCGCGCAATCTGTCACCTTCGCGGCGAGCGGCACGGGCTGGGCCCGTCCCGAGGCGTCGCAGAATGGGGAAGAGCGCGTGACATTGACGGCAAGGTTCCTCAGCGTGTTCGGCGACGCGCGCGTCATAGCCAAGGGTGAGGGCGCCGGCCTCAAGCTCGTGGCGAAGCGCGCCGACCCCAACTTTGTTCGCGGCACCTACGAGCCACCCATCCAACAGGCGATCGCGGCAAACTTGGCGCCTGGGGACGCCTTTTTCGACATCGGCGCGAATATAGGTTTCTTCAGCCTCATCGCCGCGCGCCGCGTCGGGCCGCGCGGCCAAGTCTATGCGTTCGAACCTGTTCCCCGCAACGCCGCCGCTGTCGCAGAAAGTGCACGGCTCAGTGGGTTCGACACGATACGGGTGTTTGCCGAAGCCGCCGGCGCCACATCCGGCCGTGGCCAGCTTCTGCTCGCCCATCACATCGGCGGCGCCGCGCTTGCCTCGGCGGGAGCACCGCCGGACATCAGTGGCCGGCTGGAGGTCAGCATAGTCGCTATCGACGATGCCATCGCCCACCGAGGCCTCAGGCCGCCCTCGCTGGTCAAGATCGACGTGGAAGGCGCCGAAATCGACGTCCTGGGCGGTATGACGGAGACGCTGCGGAGTCACCGTCCGAAGGTGATTTATGAGGTCGACGATGCAACGCGCGAGGGGCTCGACCGCAAGGCCCGAAAGATCGCGGAACTCCTGACTGCTTCCGGCTACGCATTGAAACCGCTGCCAGCCTCCTATGGCAATGGGGAATGGCGGGTCGAACACGTCTTGGCGCAGCCGGTGGGCGCTTAAGAACTGGATTTGCGGCGTCATGGCAGGGATTCCACGCAGGGACAGCAAGCCTGATCAACGGGACAAGCGAGGCAGTGCGCGACTTCTGTCCGGGACTGCGACACGACATCGATGCCTTGAAGAATCTCGTACGACGACGTGAGGAGGGTCTTGTTGTTGCACCGTCATGACTGGGTAGAAACTGCTGAAGAGGCTGGGTCCGGAGTTGCCCGGCCGGAGGTTCTTGTCGCAGACGATTTTCAGGATGAACGCGCCCGCGGTGCGGTAATTGGCACCTTGGCAGTCAAGGGAGGCGTCAGGCGAGGACGCGACATCGAACGCCAGATCGCGATCGATCACGGCGCACTTCGTTTCCAGCCGCTCGTCAGGCCAGGTTGGGGCCGGCAAGGGATCTCCTATGGTCCCTTTCAGCGAGAGGCTGGTCTGGTGCTATTGGTCTCGATCACCAACGGCCACAACACATCGCAGGGATCGCCATTGCCTGATGACCTCGCCAGGCGAGTCTACCGTTGGCTGCGAGGACCCGGCATTGATCCATGGCCCGGCCGTCTGGTTTCCCTGATACATGCGCCGCGAAAGAGGCTCACCCTTCGCCGTTTTTGGTGGTGGACGCTTAGCACCTCCAGAACCTACCGGGGACCGAACATCGACGAGAACCTGGCTGTCGGTTGGTTCCCCAGTGAGGCGCCGATTAATCCCGTGGAAGAGGGCTGCGGCTTTGTCGTTCATGCCGCCGAAGGCGAAAACGGCGAGCTGTGGGCTCGTGTAGGAAAGCAATGCCTGAGTGCGTTTCGGCGCCTAAAGAACGTTCATGTCTATTATGTCGTGGCGTTGCGAGAGCAGGGCGCTGTCTATTATGCGGCCGCCGACCAAAAAGCCCACGGTCTTGCCGCTTTTCCGATGATGCGTCCGATCGCGATCGATCCTTTCAACAAGGACGAAAAGCTGTTTGCGGGTGTTCATCAGTCGGCACTTGGCCAGATCGGGTTTCGGGTCGACACACGCGTCCAAGCGGTTCAAGTCGGGCGGATACCTGAATTTTCGACGCTGTTTGGCACCGCCCACGCTGCCGATGCACTCGTCGAAGGCTGGCCGGGGCAAATCGCTGCAATCGGTGGGCGGTGGCATTTTTCGCAGGACGCTGGCGATAACCTATCCGTCGTCGATCCTGGTCGCCCTTCAGGATTGATCCACGGACTGCTGGCAATTGGCGCCATCTCGGATGTGTGTGGTCTTGTCTGTCGGTTTCGGGACAACGACAATTTCTGGGTGCTGAAACTGTCGACGCTCGGATGGACCTTGGTGCGCAAGCAATCGGGCAAAGAGATTACGATCGCGACCGGTACGGAACACGCTTTGCGCAAGTGTTCTATCCATTCGGTCCAGATTCTTGACTGGAACGGTCAGCTGAGTTGCTTTCTTGACGGGGTTCGCCTCTTCGAATCGTCTGTCAATGCCGATTCAGTTGAAAACGCTACAGGAGTAGGTATATGGAAAAGCTTCGACAGCGAGCCGCGCTGGCATAATTTCGAGGCTCATCCTTGCGAAGTTCCCATCCCCTTGATGGCGCCTCTGGAGGCGCCTTGGAACCAACTCGGAACAAGCCTGTCCTACGCCGACGGCTTTGCCGGTATTGCCGGCGAACTGGATCGCCGCACGTCGGAGTTGGGCGACGGACAATGGGTCAGAACACTGGGCGCCGGGGTCATCGACGTCGACGGGCTGGGCAGCGCCCGTGTGCGCGCGAGCGTGGACAGACCGAACCCGGGTCGAACATTCTATTCGCTGCCATGGGATCTACCGGGATTCGCCGATCTCGAGGTCACAATCGAGCCTCCTGGGGAGCGCCGAGGACAAGATCAGCGCAGCCGGGCAGGACTGGTCTTCTGGCAAGACAGCGACAACTACGTTTGTGTCACGACCTGGCTCGACGATGTCCACCAGGGTGCTTCGATTTCGGTGTTCATCAAGCGGCTCGGCTTTGAGGAACTTTATGACGCGGTTTGGACCAATGTAGCGGACAAGATCGTTTGGGGAAAACGTTTTTGCATGCGCGTTGCATTCGACGGAAATCGGTTTGCGATCCTGATCGACGACGAACTGGTGATGCAGCGAAGCCTCACCGACATCTATCCCGACGATGCTGCCCTTCAAATTTTGCGGGTCGGGCTCGCCGTCAACTGGGAATGGGAAGATGACACGGGCTCGGTGTTCACGTCGTTCAAGGCCCGGCGCTGAGCGAAAGAAGGTTTTCATTTTCCAAGCCGTGAGCGGTGGTGGACGATTGCCTTGTCCCGGGTCGACTGGGCTATTTTTTCCCATGCAGAGATCGGCGACGCGCGGCTCCCCGGCTTCCGACTTCATTGCTTGACTCAGGATCGGCGAGAAGGCGGACGTTGCGTTCGAACCTGCGGCGGGATCATTTTTTTCGTTAATCCGATTCTCCATGCAACTGAGAAATGTTTGCAGAAGGCTGATGTGAGAACGCCGGTGTCGCCCGAAGCCAGACGAGGGCACGGTTTGGCCCATCGAGGGCGCGGCATGTTCGTTTGACATGGATCCACCTTGGCGGAGACTTTCACGTTAACACCGCCGTACCGGCCAAAGCTGGTGCTTTCGTTCGCCTTCGAGGTTGCGCGGACGAGTCCGGCCAAGATGTCAGGGTGTCGAAGCAGCCAACGTCAAGACCGCCAGCGGCCGCCCATTGACGCGACCGGCATGCCGCCCCCGATCAACGGCGTCCGGTTCGAGTCGTTCGATAGGCTCAGCGGACCTTGATCAGCGCAGAGCCATTGCGTCCACCTGCAGCATCAGCTCGAGGTAGATTTCAGCGATGGAGCGCCAGGAATAGCTGAGGGATTTTTTATAGCCTGCCTCGATCAAACGTTGGCGCAAATCCGGATATCGCTGGATGTCGAGTACCGCTCTGGCCCAATGTGCCAGATCATCCGGATCGGCATAGAGCGCTGCGTCCTGGCAGACCTCGGGGAGGCAAGGCGATGTCGAGGCCACGACCGGGCATCCGATCCTCATGGCTTCGACGGCAGGCAACCCGAAACCCTCGATCCTGGACGGAAAAAGAAAGCACAATGCACCCGACAGAGCTTTCCTGAAATCATCATCGCTGATCCGTCCGAGGAGCCGGAGATTGTCTGGCTTCGGCTGCGCAAACCGGGAAATCTGCGCTTCGTCGATTTCGCCCGCCATCCACAGGTCCAAGCCCAACGCGTCAAGCAGCGGAGCAAGCCGGACCAGCAATTCGGCGTTCTTGTATTTTTGATCGCGCCCCAGGCATAGCACATAGGGGCGGTCGGGCCGGATTTGCAGCTTCGATCGATCGGCATCCCATCGTTCCGCATGGTCGCTGCCGTTATATGTGACGGTGATCTTCTCCTGCGGTGCGATGCCATATTTGATGAGATGCTGCCGCGAAAGCTGCGAGACGGTAGTTATATGTGCGGCCCGTCGGCCAAGGAGCGGAAGAATGAAACGGTGGGCCCATCGGAAGCCGCGCCCATAACTCTCCGGCATCAGCCTGGTATGCAGGTCGTGGATGCATGCGATTTGCCGTGTCAGCGCCACCGGCGCCAGATTGCAGAAGCTGAGCAACCCGCCCTCAACGTGGCGTGGCAGTTGCATCTGCACCCAGAATTGCGGAAGGCGCGGTTTGTTGAATTCGGGGACGACCCGAATGCCAATCGCCTGCAGCGGCAATTGCTCCCGACGCGGGACCGCCAGATCAAGTTCAAGTCCCTGCGCCAACGGATGGCCCTCGTCCAGGAGAGCGTCGAGCGCAAGCGTGACCTCGCGCGCATAGCGGGCAACGCCGTTTGGAGGCAGCGCGACGAAATCGCCATTGATGGTCCAGCGCCTGGTGCGGCCACCGCAGGCCCCCCCGTCCTCAGCGGGAACCGCCGGAAATGAGCTCTTGCCATACCTCTCGAATGGAAGCGGGTCGGCGCCGATTGTCCCGGCCGCCCTGGCGGCCACGGCGGCAGATCTTCCGTAATTTCGCTGTCCCATAAAGTGCACCATGTCGCGCGATCCACATTCAACCTAGCATCCGGGAGACAGTGCGAACCTCTGCACCTTCGAAGTATGAGCTTATCCCTTGGCGTTAATCCGAGGTCCGCACTGCCTCGCGCTGCTGACGGAGCAGAGTCATGCCCGCGACATTGAAATGAAATTGGTCGTGCCACCTGTCCGGCCGCGTGAGGCGTCCACCCTGGGAAGATTCGGGCACCAATTGTGGAAGGCCGTGAACCTGCGCGGCCGCTAAGCCCAAAGGAGAGGCATGCGATCCGAAGATGGGGTTGCTACACCTATCGAGGCAGGCGGTAGCGCCGGATTAGCCCCGCAGCCCCCCTTTTTAACAGGCTGTCTGCCCCCATCCCAGGGCTTACCGTCGCAGCGAAATCGCCCTTGTCGCCTCTAGCAGGATTGCGCATGAAGCTCGTCGTGATCATTGCAACCCTTGGCCGCGGCAGCCAACTTTGCCGATTGCTATCGCATCTGCAGCGCCAGACTCAACCACCTGACGAAGTCGTCGTTTCCGCGCCCGATGCCACGCATGTCGAGCTTCCCGAGACAAGTTGCTTTCCGGTTTCCCTTGTCTTCGGGAAGAAAGGGTCATGCGTGCAACGCAACAGCGCGCTCGATCACACAAGCGGACGTTTCGATATCGTCACCTTCTTCGACGACGATTTCGTGCCGGCCGACGACTATCTCGAGCGCGTCACGAGAGCTTTCGAAGAGCATGACGACTGGGCTGTGGTCATGGGCAGAGTGGTCAAGGACGGCGCCGTCAACGCGGGGTTGGATTGGCACGACGCCATGCTGGCTCTCCACCAGTCGGAGCAGGAGCCGCCGCCACAGCCCGAGGTCGTCGATCATCTCGGCGCCTATGGTTGCAACATGTCCATCCGGGCCGCCAGGATTGGCAAGCTGCGCTTCGACGAGCGCCTGGTACTCTACGGCTGGCAGGAGGACATAGATTTCAGCAGCCAGTTGAGGTCATGCGGCCGCGTCGTCGCGGTGAATACGATCCGCGGCATCCATCTTGGTATCAAGACCGGGCGCGTGAGCGGCGAGCGGTTCGGATATTCGCAGATCGTCAATCCGGTTTATCTGATCAAGAAGGGAACCATGCCCGCTACATTCGCTCTGCCGCTCATGGCGCGCAATGTCGCCGCCAACCTTGTGCGCAGCGTGCGGCCAGAGTCTTACATCGACCGCCGCGGAAGGCTGCGCGGCAACATCCTTGCCATGCTTCATGTCCTGACGGGGCGCATCGAACCCGAATATGTTCTTGATATGGGCAGAATCCGCCATCCCGGAGATCCGCACTCATGATCCTCGCAATTGGCGTTGCCCGTTCCGGTAGTCGCGAAAAAGGCGGCCGGGGCACCGCTCGGGCCACCGGACAATTGGCGAACTGCCAGCATCATGTTTCGACCGCTGTCCAGGCCACCCCAACGACAATCTTGCGGCCAGTGATGTTCATTGAACTATTGAGGCTCGTTCGGAAACAGAACCTTGTGTCTGGAGCGGAACTCATGTGAATGGATCAATTCCGCCACGATCCGTTCTCCACTCGCCTCGCCGCTGTCCAGTTTCGACACGTAATCAGAAAGCCCATGGCCGTCTGGCTCCCGTCCCAGCAATGTCCGATAGAGAATGGCGATATATTGCGCATTTCCAAGACCAACTGGCTGATTGTCGGTCCTGAATTCGACCGAAAGCAACAGCTTTGTCAGTATCGGAAATATGGATGGATCCTTCTTCATCGCGACGACCTCGCGCCACTGCTCGGCTGGAGACGGCATGCGATGCAAGATAACGCAGTAAGCATATGCAATCTGGTTGGCCGGGAGGGCAGACTTGTCGAACGCATCAAGCGAACAGGGCTGAAATGGGTCGGTCACGGGATCCGGAGGCACCGACATCTGGCCCGCAGGCGGCGGGCTCTCCCTCGCGACCGTCGACGAACTCGAGCCTGCATTGCCGTTCGCAATGGCCTTCTTTACCGCATCATATGCCGGCTTTCGCCCGCTCGGCGCCCATAGCCCATCGCCGCGCTTCTTCAGGTGCACGAGGCCCATAAAGGCCTCGTAGCTTGGCGCCCAGTACGGCTCGTCGAGCAGTTCGTAGATATGGGCAGCTTCCAATCCATATGGAGATTGATATCTGCGCAGCAGCGTCATCGTCCGGACGAGAGCGTCCGCCTGCTGATTTTCTCCCCCCTGGCTGCCCCCAGGGTAGTTGAATTCGGTCAGCCAGATTGGACGACCGAGAGTGACCAGGAACTTGAATGCTTCCTCGGGGTCGCCCCCGTAATCATGCCAGACCGATATATCCCATCTGATGCCGTCCTGCAGCATGCGGGTGAACGCTCCGCGGTGCCCCCAGCCGGCCGTTCCCATTGCTTTTCTTATGGTCGGATCCACCGCGACGGTTGCATCCGACAGACCGCGCAGCACTGCGCTCACCTTAGACCAGCGCGGGCTGAAGTAATGGGATGTCTCGGTGCCGCCGGCAGGGCCCCAGGAGCAATTGTATTGTATTCCGCCTTCCCGCATCTCGCAGGGCATCAAGATGGCATAATTCTCCATCTCGTTGCCAAGCTCCCAAACGCGGATGTCGTCCTTGAAGCGGGATACCAGTGTCGACGCGAGATGGTAGGCCTGCGCATAGAGGTCATCGACGGTCCCATTGTCCAGGTCGAGGCCGGGCGTGATTACCGGCAGGATCTCGACTCCGCGCTCCTTGCCCGCCTTGACCAGTTCGGCAAGTTTGGTGGCGCTGTCGAGGCTGGAAATGTTGACGCGATACGACTTCATGCCGAGGTCGCGGACATAATCGAGTTGCTGTTCGATCGATATCCCGGGATAGGCGGTAAAGGGATGGCCATTCACCCCCCAGAGCAGATCCGCTGCGCACGAAGCTGTCATGCCCAGCAGGCATGCCAGGGTTGTCCACAAACGTCTGGTCGCGGCGACGGCCCGTCCAACGGAACCTGGTTGCGATGGATTGGTCGGCCGCTGCATCAGCGCGAACTTGCCTGTTTTGCGCCAGACATCATGCGGCATCACTCCACTCGCTGAACTCGCCTGACATCCATCCGAGCACGACGATTGAGATCTGCCGCACTGCCCAACGCAGTCTAGCAAAACCGCGCCACGCAGAACCTCACACATTTGGCGTAAACGCCCATGATTGGCCTCGCCATTCGGATGAGAGCTGCCGGGAAGCCTCTGAAGCAAACGACCGGGTACGTCCCAAAGGCCAGGATGACCCCGCTGTCCTGGTCGTCCAAGTTTGGAACTGAGGCATGGCGCTGGTGATCAAAAACCCTGTGATGACACGACATTGGACAATCAACGGCCGCTTTCTCGCGCAGCCGACCACCGGAGTTCAGCGCTACGCACGCGAGATCGTTTCGGCGCTGGACGCCTTGATCGTGGGCCAGGCTGCCTTGACACGGGATCTGACGGTCGAGTTGCTGGTCCCGCCGGGGGCGCTCGACAATATGCCCCTGGCAGCGATCCGTGTCCGGACTGTCGGCAGCTTTGGCGGGCATTTATGGGAACAGGCTGTGCTCCCGGCCTATCTTCGCGGCGGGCTGCTTAGCCTCTGCAATACGGGCCCTGTGACGGTTCGTCGGCAAGTGCTGTGCATTCACGATGTCAATACACGGGCATGCCCGCAGAGCTATTCAATTCCATTTCGGCTTCTTTACCGCACCTTGGTTCCTGCCTTGGGCCGGGCCGCGCATAAGATTACGACGGTGTCGAAATACTCTGCGGGTGAACTGGCGCGCTATGGCGTGTGCCCGGCGGCAAAGGTCGAAATTGTAGGCAATGGGCATGAACATGCGTTGCGATGGGCTCCTTGCCACTCGGAACAAACGCTGGCAGTCTCCGGCACTGGTACGATCGTCGTGCTTGGCAGTTCTATCCCGCACAAAAATGTCGGCTTGATCATCGGCATGCATGAGCGTCTTGCCGCGGCGGGGCTGCAGATTGCTGTTGTCGGCGCTTCAACGTCCCGCGTTTTCGCCAGCAGCGGCGACCAGAAATCGCAAAACGTCATTTGGCTGGGAAGAAGGTCGGACGCGGAACTCGGCGCGCTTCTGCGCGATTGCCTATGCCTCGCGTTCCCTTCCTTGGTCGAGGGTTTCGGACTGCCGCCCCTCGAAGCTATGGCACTGGGATGTCCGGTGGTCATGTCGGACCGTGCCAGCCTGCCCGAAATCGGCGGCGATGCGGTGTTGTACGCATCACCTTGCGACGAGAATGCGTGGTTCGATTGTTTTATGCGCCTGGTCCACGAAGAAGGCCTCAGAACCAAATTGATCGCACGCGGTCGCGCCAGGGCGGCGCGATTTCAGTGGGCCGCGTCAGCTCAGCGCTATCTGGAGCTGATGGCCAGCGTGGATGGATTTCCAGAAGTGCCGCCACCACCGCCTGGGGAAGTCGAATGCAATCCGAATGAGCGACTTGCGGCGGCGGCCAGTATCAATTGAGGTATCTCGAGTCTAACGGCATCTGCCATTCAGGCGCATCATTCCCGTTCAGCCTGCGATGACAGGCTGGATTCTGGAGGCATGAGGCGATGGCGAAAAGAAGTGCGGGCATCCTGCCTTACCGCAGATCGACCAACGAACTGCAGGTGCTGCTTGTCCATCCGGGCGGGCCGTTCTGGCAAAGCCGCGATCTCGGCGCATGGTCGATTGCAAAGGGCGAGTATGGTGATGACGAACAGCCGGAAGCTGCGGCGCGTCGCGAATTTGTGGAGGAAACCGGCTGGGAGCTTAAGGGAGCGCTGCTTCCGCTGGGAGCGCTGCGCCAGCCCGGCGGCAAGCTTGTTACGGCCTTTGGCGTCGAAGACGATTTCGACGCCGGCACCTTGCGCAGCAACATGTTCGAGATGGAATGGCCGCCGCGCAGCGGTCGCATGCAGACTTTTCCAGAGATCGATCGCGCAGGGTGGTTCGGCCTCGAAATGGCCCGGGAAAAGTTGCTTGTCGGCCTGCGGCCTTTTCTCGACCGGCTTGTGGTGTCTGTCTAAGGGTCGACCCAATGGCCCGACGACGTCCTCAACTGGTCGTGTTGACATGCGCCATAATCAGAAGACGAATTCGACGGATGTCAGCGGCCAGCAGCCGCGGGTCCATTCGATTGGTACGCCGTTGCGGTCCTCGTTGACAGCATTGATGCGGAATACTGGCGTTCCGGGCGTCAGCCGCAGGATTTCCGCTTCATCGGGGGATGCAAAGCCGCCACTGATGCGCGTCTCGGCCCGCCGGTAGTTGTCGATGCCATGCGCGCGGAAAACATCGGTCACCGACTGACGCACATCGTACCTCTGCTCGAAGTCGGGGAAGAGATGCGCCGGAAAGAACTTGGTATTGACGTAAACCGGCTGCTTGTCCGACGTTCTGATCCGGCACAGCCGGATAATGGTGGTGTCAGGTGCGAGACGCAACCGTTCCGCCACGGCCGCTTCGGCCGGTTCCCGGACGATCAGCAGCGTATTGGTGCCGATTTCCTGGCCATGGGCTTCGAAATTGTCGAGAAAGCGCTGTCCGTCGCGAACAGTGAATGTCGAGGGCAGGTTTCGCACGAAGATACCGACGCCCTTGCGGGCGGTGAGGTGGCCCTCATGCTGTAACTGCTGCAGCGCCCGGCGAAGCGTAATGCGGGTGACCGCGAGTTTCTCTGCCAGATGCGTTTCTCCGGGAAGCTGGCTGCCCGGCGCAAGACTGCCGCTCTCGATCAGATCGAAGATGTGATCGTAGATCTGCTGCCAGATCGGCGTATCGCTGCGAGGACGAAAGACCAGCCCGTCAAAGGCCAGAAGGCGATTGCCATTGCGCTCGTGTGGTGTTGAAATTTTCGTGTCCAAGTTCATGAAACCTTATCCACCGGCGACCGCTGTGCAGACCATCGGTCTGTGCGGGAGAGCCCGGAGCTATAGACAATTTGTCCATGGACCATGGTGGCCACCACACGCGGATGCTCTGGATCGCCAGCATCGACCAGGATCAGATCCGCCCGGCGGCCGGCAACAAGCGAGCCGCGATCGTCGAGGTCGGCCACCCGGGCCGGGTTTGCCGAAACCAGATTCCAGATCGAGGGGAAGTCGCCGGCGTCTGGCGAAGACAGTCTGAAGGCCGCATGCAGAGGCGAAGGGTAGTGGTAATCGCTGGTCAGCACCGTGCAAAGTCCGGCCCTGACGGCCTCGGTGGCATTCAGCGCTCCATTATGGCTGCCGCCGCGCACGACGTTGGGCGCGCCGAGGATCACGTCCTCGCCCATTTGCCGCGCGGCCTTGGCTGTTTCGAACGTCAGCGGAAATTCCGAGGCCTTTGCGCCGAGGGCGCGAAAATACATGCGTTCCTCGGGAGACGCTTCGTCATGGGCAAGAAGCACATTGCCATTGGCCCGCGCAGTAGCGGCCAGCTTCCCGATCGCGATCTCAACCTCGGCGCGGCGGGACCAAATCTGGCCGAGCAACGTCATGTATTGCTCGCGGCTCAAGCCAGACCGCTCCGCCATCTGACCGATCTTGCGGGCAATCGTGCCGTTCAGCACCGACCCCGTGGTATGATCGTTGACGGCGATGATCGGCCGTGGCGAAAGCGAGAGCCATCGTACGACCTGCGCCATCTGATCAAGCGCGAAGGTCTCCCAGCGCAGATGCAGACGCGTATCGCAGCCAAGGCTATCGCGGAGATCGCAGACCGCGCCGATCAGCTGTTTGGCAGCGTCGAGCGAGCGAAGTCCAGGCTCCCACGACACCGTGACGCCGTGAAAGGCCGTGGTTACGCCATTGGCGACAAGCTGGCGGTCCGTATCTTTCAGCGCCAGCGCGGTGTCGAAGCGGACACCGGGCCGCGGCATGATCTGGCGCTCGAAGCCGTCGCCGTGAATATCGACGATCCCCGGAAGCACGAGCAGACCATCGGCATCGATCGTGGAGGCATGGGCCGCCCGCAGCTCTGACACGATCCCGCCGGTGACGCTCAGGTCCGCGGTTTCAAGTCCCCGTTCGGTAAGGATGCGACCACCCTGGATGTGCCAGTTCACTGTATCCCTCAAAAAAGCAAAGGCTGCCGGTGGCGCCGGCGAAATGTCACGAGCACGTCATCTGCTGCGTATACGGATTAGCGGGTAACAGTTTCCTGTCTATACAGCAAAGGAAAAAACGATGATCCGCAGCATCGCAACCGCACTCGCCCTGACGCTTGCCTCCGCTCTTCCAGTGTTTGCGGAGCCGGTGAAATTCGCGGTAACCGACATGGAGGGACTGGAGGCTCTTCAGCAGGAATTCGGTGCTTTCCAGACCGCTCTTGAGGAGGCGACCGGCCTGGATGTCGAACTGTTTCCGGTCAGTTCGCGGACCACCGCCGTCGAGGCGATGAATTCCGGGCAGGTCGATCTTGTTCTGACCGGTCCTGCAGAATACGTCGTCATGAAAGAATTAAGCCAGCCGAAGATTGTTGTCGCCTGGCAGCGCCCCGACTATTTCGCTCAGATCGCCGTGCTGGCGAATGGACCGATCCGCTCGGTCGAAGACTTGAAGGGCAAGAAGGTCGCATTCGGCTCGGTCGGCTCGACCTCCCAGCACCTCGGCCCCGCGCAGGCGCTGGCCGATTTCAACCTGAAATATGCCACCGATTACGAACCAGTAATCATATCGCGCAACATCGCGGCTGAGGCTCTCATCCGCGGCGACATCGCCGCTATCGGCTTGAATTTCGGCTATCTGAACTCGGTCCGGGAAGCATTCCCCGGCGTTGCCTTCTCGGTCATCGCACGGGGCCGCGATCTGCCGAACGATATTCTTGTCGCCCGCAAGGACATTTCAGATGACGTGTTCGTCAAGATCCGCGATGCCTTTGCGAAGAATGGCAATGAGCTGATGAAAGCGATCTTGACCGGCGAGGACAACCAGAAATTCAAGGGCGGTTTCTTCCTGACCGATGTCAGGGACTCGGACTACGACTATGTCCGCTCGATGTACCGCACGATCGGAATCGAGACCCTCACCGACTTCGTAAACTGAGGCTTGCTCCTTTTTCATCGACTTGCTCCTTTCAGCGACAAGGCCGGCGGCTAACCGCCGGTCTGTTTCGCAGTTCGGTCTGGGCCAAGAGGTCACTATGACAGCCATCATTCGGGCGCACGATCTTGCGAAGAGCTATGCGAACGGAAAGGTCATTTTCTCCAGTATCGGCCTCACCATAGCATCGCGCGAACGGGTCGCCCTGATTGGCTCGAACGGTGCTGGAAAATCCACCCTGCTCAAATGCCTCATTGGTCTTCTACCGTCGAGCGGTGGCGAGGTCGTCACCCTCGGCGAGAGCTTCCGCTCGGCGCCGTCCGTCGCCCAGCTGCGGCGCATACGCAGGCAGATCGGATTTGTCTTCCAGCACCACGGACTGGTCAGCCGCCAATCGGTTCTTACAAACGTTTTGCAGGGCAAGCTCGGGCTGCCCGGCGGCTGGCGCGGCTGGCACCATTCCATCGCAAAGCAACACTGGCGCGAGGAAGCAATGCAGGCCCTCGCCGAAGTGCGGCTTCTCGGCAAGGCGGGCGCCCGCGCCGACGCGCTTTCTGGAGGGCAGGCGCAGCGGGTGGCGATTGCCCGTGCGTTGATCCGGCGTCCGAAGCTTTTGATAGCAGACGAACCGGCGGCAAGTCTCGACCCGGCGGCTGGACATGATGTTATGCGCGTCTTCTCCGAGCTGACCCAGGAACAGGCGATCACTTTGGTCTACACCACGCACGACATGGAGCATGCTCTCGACTACTCCGACCGCTTGATAGCGCTCAAGGCGGGCAAGGTCTTCTTCGACCGACCGACGGCGCAGGTGACCCGCGCTGACCTGAAAGACGTCTTCGATGCATGACCGCCTTTCGCCGAGCCGGATTCCATCGATCTCGCCCGTCACTTTCAGCTTTGCCGTCGCTTTGGCCGCTCTCGTGATCGTTTCCGCCGGGCAGGTCGCACCTTCGCCGGAACAACTGGCAGGCGGGGTGCCCCGAATGGTCCATCTCGTCGGCCGCATGATACCCCCAAATGTCGAGCCAGGGTTCCTCCTGAGGGTTTTCTGGCGCATGGTCGAAACGTTTCAGATAGCGCTCGTGGGGACAGCAATAGGTGTCGTCCTCAGCTTGCCGTTTGCCTGGCTCTCGGCCAAGGACATAACCCCGATCGGCCCGTTCCGGCATATCTCCAGGATGCTGGTCTCGTTGTTCAGGACTGTTCCAGATTTGGTCTGGGCACTACTTTTCGTGTCAGCCGTTGGTCTCGGGGCGGTTGCCGGCACCATGACCATCGTCGTCGATACGATCGGCTTTTGCGGGCGCTTCTTCGCCGAGGCGATGGAGGATGCCGACGAAAGACCTCAGGAAGCGCTGTTTGCAATCGGCGCCGGACGATTCTCTGTTCTGTGCGGGGCAGTACTGCCTGACACCATGCCGTCCCTGATAAACACCACGCTCTTCGCGCTTGAAAAGGCAGTGCGCTCGTCCGTTGTTCTCGGCCTCGTTGGAGCCGGTGGCATCGGACAGGAGCTGAAGGTCGCGTTCGATCTTTTCCAATACAGGAATGCCTCGACCATCATTCTCGTGATCTTCGCCATCGTGGTGATGATGGAGTTCGTGACGGATCGCCTACGCTCCAAGGTCCAGTAATTGCAGGCTAGGCATGTGCGCCGCAAATCGACAGAACGCAGCGATGGCCGAAGACGGCGGGCGATCACCTACGGCACGAAGATAAGGAACAGATAGGCGACAAACACGACGAGATGAACGAGCCCCGTCAGCATCGTTGTTCGGCCCGTCCCAAAGCTCACGATGCTGATGGCAAGGGCGAGGATGAGAAGCACGGTATCCCCCGGACCCAGGCCAAGAGTCAGGCTTCGTCCGGTGAGCAGGCTCGCCGCACCGATCGCCGGGATTGTCAGGCCGATTGTGGCGCAGGCCGAGCCGAGGGCGACATTCAGCCCTCGCTGAAGTTCATTATTGAGTGCTGCCCGAACCGCCGATACCGCCTCCGGCATAAGCACAAGCGCAGCGACGAAGAAGCCCACCATGGCGTCCGCCTGGGTAATGTGAAGAAACTCGAGCCCATTCTCGATGCTGCCGGCCACCTGCTCGGTCAGAAGAACGATCCCTGCCAGTCCGACAAATAAGAGGAGCACATTGGTGGTCACTCTCCCACCCTCAGATACATGCTTGTCATGTTCCGCGCTGGAGGTCAGGTCTTCGATAAAATCGCCCCGATGGCGCACCATCTGGGCAAAGACGAAGGCACCATAGAGGAGGATTGAAAGAACGCTCACGAAAGCGAGCTGCGAGGCGGAGAACGTACCGGGGCTTGTTGCAAGCGTGTAGTTTGGAAGGATCAGCGTAAGAACTGTCAGCGCCATAATGACGGCAAGCGAGGCGTTGGTGCCCTGTCGTTTGATGTCCTGATATCGATGCTTCAGCCCACCCAGGGTGAGGCAGACCCCGACGACGCCAGCGCAAACGATCATGACCGTCGAAAACACGGATTCGCGTGCCAGCGTCGGGTTGTTCTCGCCGTGCAGCATCATCGAAACGATGACCGATGCTTCGATGGCCGTCACCGAAAATGTCAACAGCAGCGTGCCATATGGTTCACCGAGCCGCAGTGCGACGGCTTCTGCATGATGCAAAACCACAAACACTGTCGCGAAGATGAAGATAGCGACGACGATCAACGCAAGGATCTTGATCGAGAGCGGCGAATGCTCGATCGACGCGGCGCCGAAATGAATGAGTGCGGCCAGGCCCAAGGAGCCGATTGGGAACAGATATTGGCCGATCGGTCGCCGATGAGCAGCCAAGACGGAATTCCCTTCATCGCCATCGACGGTCGCAGATCGGGTGTTGGAGAAATTGACCGAAGCCCACTGTATCAACCTTACTTGCGGCTGCCGGCCCGTTCAATGGCCGCGTGGCTGATCGACCTGGCTTAACCAGCTTGCCGAGCGATGCCGCATATGCGGATCACAATTAAGCCTTGAGTTTTTGCGCTTGGGGCAATAGCTAGGTGCTACCAGGCCGGGCCCCTCTGGCAGTCCTTCAGGACTGCGATGTCGGACTGGAATTCCAATCCGGGTGGCCTGGCTTTGAGTTTTCTTCAGCTGTAGCGGCATTTCTCTTGTCATACGCGGTGTCCGCGTTGCTCTACGGTTATACTCGCAAGCCGCGTCACCCCTAGCTGAACGCAAGGGTGCCGTATGACAGATTTTTTCAGTCCCGAAGCAATGACCGCTCTCATGCAGGTCATCATGATCGACCTGGTGCTGGCCGGCGACAATGCCATCGTTATCGGCCTTGCCGCGGCCGGACTACCCAAAGAGCAGCGCAGAAACGCAATCGTCGTTGGCATAATCGCAGCGGCCGTTCTGCGCATCGGCTTTGCGGCCGCGACAACCCAGCTCCTGCAGATCGTCGGGCTGCTGTTCGCCGGCGGTCTTTTGCTGTTGTGGGTCTGCTGGAAGATGTGGCGCGAACTCCGGCAAAACCATGCGCAGGAAGCACAGGCGATCGAAGCGCTTTCGGAAAGCGACGTCGACTACGATGGCGTCGTAGCTGGCAAGGCTCCGCGCAAGACCCTGGCCCAGGCAACCTGGCAGATCATCATCGCCGACGTCTCCATGTCACTCGACAATGTTCTGGCGGTAGCCGGTGCTGCGCGCGAACATCCGAACGTGCTGATCTTCGGCCTTGTCCTCTCCGTAGCGCTGATGGGCATCGCTGCAAACCTCATTGCCAATCTGCTTCAGAAGCACCGTTGGATTGCCTATGTCGGCCTGGTGGTGATCCTCTACGTCGCTGGCGACATGATCTATCGCGGTGCGCTTGAACTTCTGCCTCATGTCGGGGGCGCTTGAGGCACAGAAAAAAGGGCCGGGACGACCTTCGTTCCGGCCGATTTCTGCTTATCGCTCCGCTACGATTTAGAGCGCACTCACCCGATCCGGCGGTGAAAAGAACACTTGTGCTCAGATCCGTGTGAATCGTGGCTTGGCCCCACGCAAACGACCAAATCGGAAGGCATCCGACACGGCCGAGCGGATCATGAGCATCTCGCCTATGGTTTCGTGTGTCATGAGCCCGACCAGCCGGTCGGAACTGTCGACGACGGCTACAGCAGGCACATCTGCCTGCTGCATCAGCCGCAGGCTTTCCTCGAGACTTTTGCGGTAATGTATTTTCGGGATATCGTGCCGCATTGCGCTCGCGACCGGTGCGGCGGGTCCCTTTTCCTTCAATGTCCGGATCATGTCGTTGCGTGTCACCAATCCTTCAAGATGGCCAGCGGAGTCGACGACAGGGAATTCGTGCTGCGTCGTCGCGAGCAGCATCTCGATTGCCTGGTCGAGCGTCGCCGATCGTTCCAGCCGGACGAACTCGGTGATCATCACATCCGCGACAAGGACGCTTGTGGCTACCTCCCGGATCTGTGCGTTTTGCGCTTCCGCTGCCGCGGCGAGATAGACGAAGATGCCGATGAAGATCAGCAGCGGATTGTAGAACAGCCCAACGAAACCGAAGACGAAGGCCAATCCTTGCCCGATCGTGGCTGCGATCTGGGTCGCGCGCGACCACGACAGGCGGGCGGCGAGTGCGGCGCGCAGGATACGGCCACCATCCATCGGGAAGGCTGGGATCATATTGAAGATGACCAGGAAGACGTTGACCCCGGCAAGCCTGGCGAGAAAACTCATACGCGGATCCTCGATCCCGGCCATCTGTTCGACGCCCGCCGACCCGCCGAGCAGGACGAAGATCAGCGCGGCGATCGCGACATTGACCAGCGGCCCCGCGACCGCGATCACGAACTCCTGCCCCGGCTCTTCGGGCATGCGTTCGAGCCTGGCGACGCCGCCGATCGGGAAAAGCGTAATGTCCGGCGTGTTGATGCCGAAATACCGCGCAGCGGCGATGTGGCCGAACTCATGCAGGATCACGCAGGCAAAAACCGCAATGATGAAGGCAACGCCTTGCCAGGCCGCTGGCGTGCCGCCGATCTGATAGTGCGTCAGCCAGATCCAGACGAGCAGAAGCAGGAAGGTAAAGTGAACGCGCACGGTGGTGCCGGCGATCGTCCCGAGGTTCAGCGACCAACCCAAATCCGTCCACTCCGAGAGGCCCGACCTTCGCAAGAGGCCCCACCTTGGCAACAGGTCCCATCTTCGCAACAGGCTTTGGCAGGAGGACGCTTGCAATCGTTCGAGAACATCAGGTGCTCAAGCTCATCGTCTGCGACTAAGGGCTGCCCGGCCGCGACAATGCCCGCCTCGGTGTCGCGCGGTCCCGTCGCAAGAACAGCTTATCACGACACGACATCCGGGTGAACGTCTCGGCGCGTGATCTGACGCGTCCGCGCCTGCATGATGATTTCGCCCTGTCGCGCTTTTTTCGGCGCTGAAGGACACGGTGCTTCGGATCGTTGTCATGGATGCTCCTGAACCTTTGCCGAAAAACATCGCAAATGCAGAAGGCTCCGGCGGGGCGCCGGCGTTAGCCGACGCACCGCGAAACAAGTGATGTTGACCTTGCGCCGACATGTCGCGGCGTTAGTCAGTGAGCAGTCTGCGAATGCTCGCCGCCCGGCTTCGAGATGTCGCTTAAAGCTTCTCCCGCTTCTGCCGCTTCGCCATTCGTCGCGAGATCGCCAAGCGAGATGATGCCGACGAGCCTCTTGTCGCGGTTCAGAACCGGGAGCCGACGTACCTGCAGGTCGCCCATGTTTTCAAGCACATGCTCGGCGTCTTCGTCATCGAAGCAATATTTGACCTCCGGGCTCATGACATCACGCACCTTCGTGTCAGGTCCCTTGCCCAATGCTACGCCGCGGATCGCGATATCTCGATCGGTGATCATCCCGACCAGCCGGTCGTGGTCGCCCACGGGCATCACTCCGGCGTCAAGCCTGCCCATCATCTCAGCCACTTCGCGGATCGACTGTTCGGGGTTAGCGACCTGTACATTCTTCGTCATGCAGTTGCCGACCTTCATAGCAATCTCCCTTAACTTGCGAAGCCCCGCCGCCGGTTCCGGTGTCAATCTAGGAAACGAACTCTTCGGCGGTAACGTTCCCTTGAATCGGAATGCCCCGCGGGAGGTTTTCATCTGTCGCCGGCCCCCCCGATGTCGCGGCTCCAATGAGCCTCACGCGGTTGGAACCCTGACGGGCGATACGACGTTCCAGGAGATCGGCAGTCAACGGAGAAGTCGAATGGAGCCCTTAGCCGTAAATTCCACCAGCCGTCCCGGCGCGCTGACGATTACCCCGTTCAATGGAACCGTGACGGTCAGGTTCTCCGACGCGATCATTGCCTCGACAGAGCGGGCAAAAGTGCTCCATGAAGAGGGGCAAGATCCGGTCTTCTATATCCCGTTCGAGGATATCTATTTCGACCTTCTGGAGAAGACCAACACCACAACCCACGCCCCGCTGAAGGGCACGGCCAGTTACTGGCGGGTCCACGCGGTCGGCGGAGCGGCCGACGACTTCATGTGGGCCTACGAGACGCCCGACACGCCGGCATTGGCCATCGCCCGCCACGGCGCCTTCGATCCCAGCAAGGCGCGGATCGATGCCGATCCTGCCGAGGACAAGCGACATACGCCTCACATCCCCGAATAGAGCCTCGCATCGCACATCGGCCGATCACGCCACAGGCGACAATCCTTTCGTCATCAGGAGAATTCTTCGTCGAGGATCCGCAGTCCGTCTTCATATTTCGATGTCGACGCGCCAATCTGCTGTGCCTGCCATAAATTGTCGGTAAGATCGGCGCGCTTGACCGGCAGCGCCAATGGGTTGGCTGCTGCTCTGCGCACGAAAGCGAGGTCGTTCTCGTCCGGCCTGCGTGTCATCGCATCGACGGCCGATACGATGGATGTTCCGAAACCTGCCGCCTCGAGCCGCTCGCGATCCCAATCGTCGCTTTTCTCAACAACGTCGTGGAGGTAGGCAACGGCCTTCTGGTCGAGCGTTTCGACGGCATCAACGACCCGGCGGCAATGCTCGATATAGGGCCGTCCGGTCTTGTCCGTCTGCCCCGCATGAGCTTGTTCGGCGATTTTTGCCGCGCGGTAAAGGAAGCTCACTGCCTCGATCCTTGCTGGCCTGTGTGATGCTGCAATCGGCCTTGTTCCGGTCCACAACATGCCTCACCGAACGCGCGACGATTGCCTGAAGTTCCACAGAATGGGCAAGGCTCCGGCGCCGAAACATCTCCAGCGCCGCGAGGGCAGCCTTACAGCTTGCTGCCGCCCTGGTCGCGGGACGCTCCATCGACAATGCCGGAACTGGGCAGAATTCCAAAATCCTGCGACTTGGCACCTTGTGCCGCTGTCAAAAATCCGTCCGCGTGGAGACCGCGCCGCAGCAACTCCCTCACGGCCGCAGACCGGCTTGGCATGCGCCTTTCGAAGCGCCAGTTTTCCAAAGCAGCCAATTCCTCCGACGTTAGCATGATCTGCAGTCGTTCGGGTCTTTCCAGCTCGGCCATTTCTGCCCTCCAGCCGCTCAAAGTTAGTATTTGTCTAAGAAGTAGGAAAAGCCTCGCCGGCCGTCAAGACCGGCTCATTGGCCATCGGCGTGAACGGCTCACAGTTACCGTCAAGCGTCGATCGTGTAGCCTGAGCGGTATGCTAACTTGTTGATTTTGTGTGTTGTTTGATGGATTACGCTTGTCATTCGAGCTGCTATGGCACATGCTGATCTTGAGGGACAAACCGCTCCTGAAAGGAAGGGTTTTCCATGAGAGACGTTTATTCGGCCCATTTGTGTCACGACGTTAACCTGCAAGTTTGGACCGCCGCCCGGTGCAAGGGGATAGTCAATGTCACTGCGGTGGCCGAGGCTGTGCGGCTGCGAAACCTCGCAGAAAACGTTGCGCTTGAAGACGTCGAATGCTTGGTGTTGCAAGCTGCCCAGTTCTACGGGGCGGCCATGGAATTCGACAACCTGACCGTGTTTGAACCAGGTAACGTCGATCGGCACTCGCTTGGCTGCGATGCCCTGCCTGGAAGAGGCGACGTCGATGTTCTGGAGGACAGGGCTGTTTCGCATTATTTTCGCCCGCCGGACCAAACGCAATAGGTCTGGCCGAACACAGTCGGTCGCGGGGAAGGGCTCAGCTTCACGTCACGAGCGCGGCGAAATTCCTTCAATCGGCCGCGATTTCGGCCAGTGATGTCTGGACGAAATGCAGCGGCGCCTCGAGCGTCCAGGTGATGCCTCGGGCGTGGAACTCCAGCCGCCCGCTGCCGCTGAGAGCCTGCGGCGCCACTCGCTCGAGCACGACCAGTCCGAAACCGCGCCCCCTGACAGCGTCCAGGATTGGCCCGTCCAACTCACGCCAGACCAGTCGAAAGGTCTCAGCGCCGTCGCCCGCAGGGACCACGTGCCAATCGATCTCGACGCGTCCGCCGTTGCACGACAGCGCTCCATGTTTTGCCGAATTGGTGGCGAGCTCGTGAAAGGCTATGCCGAGATACTGGACGGCGTTCGGCTGCAGTACCACCATTGGCCCGGCCATCGACACGCGGGACTGCGCTGCGAAGGCCTTGAGCTGTGCCTGGATGAGCTCGCCGACCGTCGCGCCGCGCCATTCGGCATTGACCAGGAGATCATGGGATTCCGAAAGCGATATGATGCGCTCTCGAACTTGCCCGAGGAAAGCCTCAGGTGTGCTCGTCAGCTTGCTTGTCTCGCGGATCATCGAGATGATGACCGAATACTGGTTCTTCACCCGATGGTTGACCTCGCGCATGAGCAGTCGGATGCGCCGTTCGTTCTCCTTGTGGGAACTGATGTCGCGCGCGATCTTGGAGGCGCCGACGACCCGCCCGATCCCGTCGCGGATCGGTGAGACGGTGAGCGAGACCGAAACGAGCGTGCCGTCCTTGCGCAGGCGCATCGTCTCATAGGAGGGGACGCGTTCGCCGGCGCGGATGCGGCTGATGATCGAGACTTCCTCGTCGAGACGGTCAGGCGGAATGAGCATCGTCACCGGCCGGCCGATCGCCTCGGCAGGCGTGTAGCCGAACAGGCGTTCTGCAGCATCGTTCCAGCTGGTGATGATGCCATTCATGTCCTTCGAGACGATGGCGTCCATCGACGACTCGACAATGGCGGCAAGACGCATGCGGGCTTCATCGCCCAGCGTCTGCGTGCGCAGGTCGAGCAGCGTGTTGATGGCACCGACAACATTGCCCGCTTCGTCGCGAAGCAGGCGTGGGTGAGCCCTGAATGGGACCAGTTCGCCATCCGGCCGCTCCGCAATCGCCTGGTCCCAGGAGACATCCCGCCCTTCGCGCAGCGCCACGGCCATCGGACACTCGCCATGCGCCATATCCCGACCGTCCAGATGACGAAGCTTCCACGAGCCGCACCATAGGTCCCGACCGATAACAGGACGGTGGCCCCAGAGCTCAGCTGCGGCTTCGTTGAAGAAGGTGATGTGTCCCTGCCCGTCGACGGTGTAGATGGCGACCGGCAGTGCCTGCATCAGATCGGCAGTGGGAATGCCCGGAACTCCGAGGCCGACGTCGGCTTGTTCAACGAAGTTCACTTATGGCGCCATTCTCGTGGATTTCTGAGCGGCTATAATGCCCTTGAGCGGTTTCGGTTCCGTCCGGACAATCACGTGCGGTCCCCTTTGCCCGCAGTCGCGGCGACATTCCTGGGCAAGGCATCAGGCCGACACAGGATCATCGCCAAATTGTCCGGCTAATCGTGTACTAAATGCGCCCGAGAAGGACCAGGATAATAACGATCAGCAGCACGAGACCGAGGCCACCGCCACCATAATAGCCGGTGCCGTAGAACGGTCCACCACCCAAACCGCTGAACCCGCCAAGCAAGATAAGGATCAAAATGATGATGAGTATGGTTCCGAGGCTCATGGTGGTTCTCCCATTCGTGCGCTGCCGCGCCGTACAAGGGCACGTCCATGCGCCTGTTGATGACGGTATGAACTCCCAGAGGGGGCTTCCTGTTCCACCGGAAGTAGCATCGCTGTCGCTCGTCTCGCGGGAAAAGCCGGTAGGCCGACGAGACAGCCCGCCGGCCGGGAGCCCGCGGGCGACAGCTTTCTCAGCCTCGGACCGCCTGGAGGAACGGCGATCACAGCAAAAATGCCTGACGCAGTCAGAAGTTGCGGCGGTAGGCCAAAGTAGGCCACAGCCACTCTACCGCCCTTTGTTTGCCGGCCGGGTGCCGCCGCCCTTCTTTTCGGGGTCATGAGTATGGTGGCTGTCGCGTTCGCCTCCGCCGCCTGAGATCTTGCTGCGGCTGCGCAGATCGGAATCGGCTGGCGGCTTTTCTATCACCAGCGGCTCCTTGGCGTTTTCGTGCGATGCGCCAGGACCGCCATGGCGAATACTGGCGCGGGTCTTCTTCGACGTGGACATGAAATCACCTAGCGGTCCTGCTGATGGCCTTGATGGGTCGTATTGACCTTCGTGTTGCCCTGCTGGCCCTGTTTGTCAGGATTTGGGGCGGAATGGCTGTGCTGCGTCTGATCGACAGGAACCGACTTCTTGTCGCCCGGACCCTTTGGGCTCTGGTTCTCTGTCGGAACGGGTGGTGGTTTTGTGCTCATGACCGTCTCCTTTCACTAGCCAAAACAGTCAGGCCCCCGGGAAGGTTCCTGATCCGAACCGGGCGAGGGGCAAACTCCTGACATTGCCATTTCCGGCCTTGTCGGCGCGTCGCAGCGCAATAATCTTCTGTTAGGGCGTGGGCACTTCCACCTGTTGAAAGGAGCCGACCATGAAACACCAAACACTCGACCAACTGCAGACAGTTGCGAAAGTTGAGCCCTCGGCGACATACCCGACCATGACTCGGGCGCAGCGGATCGAGCGTTGGGCAGAGCTTCTCGAACAAAATCCACGGCGTTGCCTCGGAGCCCTTTCAGGCACCGAATATCTCAGTCCTGAAGCTCGTGACGTAGCGCGTGGCGCGGGGTCGCCGATCACCGTTGCCTATGAGGATCCGGTGCTGCGCGCCATGGGTCTGAAAGATGATACCTACGGTGAGGCAAAGCGCTTCTTCGAGCTAAGTGACTGGCAGTTGCACAACATCGTCTGTCACTGTCACGTTGGTGCTACGATGCAAGCGCGATGGGCTGCCGCCAGAGTCCGCCGGACGATTACCGGGAACAGACTTCTGGCCTGGCTGAGGGCAAGGTTTGTGCATTGAGGCCAGCCCAGAACGGTGACGACAAGTCTTGATCGTTCTCGTTAGCGGCTGGCCGGCAAAAGGCTGGTGGCATCGCCGGTGCCGCAGTGTTGATCGAGCCGACGCCTTGCATTCAGGGCGGCCGGACGAAGGCTCATGGCCGGGTCCCTTGTCGGAGGCAGGAAGCTCTCGATTCATGTGAACACGGCCCGTGCCCCTGATCCATGACACCACCGATGCATGGTTGGCGGAATCTCGTCCCTGTGACATGCCCGCAATCGCGTCTGGGAACTTTTCTGGAGGCACATGGTTGGAATGTGCGGCTGAAAGAATCCGGGCCTGTGCCAAGGAGGTTCGCCATGAAGCTTCGCGAGTTGATGGACCAAGTGAAGGATTTGCCCCCGGATACCCTGGTCTGTGCCGCCGAGATTGACGAGGCCTTTGCGGCCAACATTGCCGGCATAGAAACAGTAGAAGGTGCCCGGATCGAAAGCCGGAAACCGGACGGCACCGAAGCTGTCGAACTCGCCAACGGGAACGACAGGGTTGTCGTAATCCGCTGGTGAACCGCTGGCTCATGCTGGAGCGGTCGCATGCTTGATCATGAACGCTGGAGGTGTCGCAGGCCATGTTACCGGTATTGAACAAAAGACTTTGCGCCGGCCTGATCGCCGGAACTCTGATGCTCTCGGCCGGCGGCTTTGCTCCGCTCGCAGCTCAGGAAATCCCAAACGACTTCACGGCGATCGTGCGCGAGAAAATTCCGGCCGTGGTCGCAATAACGACCAAACAGATCATCCAGGACCAGGCGACGCTGGGCGACTTTCTTAGTCCTTTCGGCAGTCCCGGCCTCGGACCGGCGCAACCGCAGGTGCGAGAGGCCCTTGGTTCCGGCTTTGTGATCAGCCCCGAGGGGTACATCGTCACCAACAACCATGTCGTTGCCGATGCAAGCGAAATTCATGTCGTATTCTCCGACAAGGAGACGTTGCCTGCGCAGCTCGTCGGCCGCGATCCGGCAACCGACCTCGCGGTGCTGAAGATCGACCCGCGGTCCAATATGACAACGACCGCCTGGGGTGACTCCGATGCAGTACAACCCGGCGCATGGACGATCGCTATCGGCAGTCCGTTCGGGCTCGGCGGGACCGTTACCGTCGGCGTGCTTTCGGCCCGTTCGCGCGACATCAATGCCGGTCCTTACGACGATTTTCTCCAGACCGACGCCTCAATCAATCGCGGCAATTCCGGCGGCCCGCTGTTCAATGCGCGCGGCGAAGTGATCGGGGTCAATACGGCCATCGTATCTCCCACAGGTGGCAGCATAGGGATTGGCTTTGCGGTACCATCCCGCACCGCCCGGAACGTCGTCGACCAGTTGATCCGCACTGGCCGGATCGAGCGCGGTTTCATCGGGGTGCGTCTCCAGGAGATCACCCCGTCGATTGCCGAGGCGCTTGGAATACCCGGCAGCAAGGGAGCGCTGGTCGCCTCGGTCGAACCCGGCAGTCCGGCAGAGCAGGCAGGCATACAGGCGGGAGACGTGATCACACGCTTTAACGGCAAGGACATCCAGAGCGTCCATGATCTGACGCTCGCGGCTGCGAGCCAAAAGCCGGGAACAAAAACGACGCTGACACGGAACCGCGGAGGCAGCCAACAGGAAATAGCTCTGACCATCGGACAACGCAACGATGAGGAGCAACAGACCAGCGCCGTTCCGAAGTCGGAAACGGCCGACACGCGTCTTGGATTGTCGCTCAGCCCAATCCCGGATGAGGCACGCCAGCAGCTCGGACTCCAGCCGGATACTACAGGCGTGTTCGTCCAGGAAGTGGCTCCAAACAGCCTCGCCGCCGAAAACGGCGTTCAGCCTGGCGATGTGATCGTCTCGGCCAACAACCGGGATGTGACACAGCCGTCGGACATCCAAGAGGAGTGGGCGAAATCCCGCCAGCTGAACAAGCCGATGTTGTTCCGCATCAGCAGGCAAGGGCAATCTCTTTTCGTTGCCGTGGCCACGGCCAAATCTTGACGGGCCAAATCTTGACGGGCCAACTCTCGATGGAAACGCGTTAAGCTTGGCGAGCGTAAACTTGGCCGAATAGATCACACGCTTTCGCGAGAGGTGGCCTTTAGGGACGGGAACAACAGCCGACCAAGGCCGTTTCGTCCAAGAGTCATTCAACCTGTTGAAAGGAGGCTTCCGATGAGCGCCACCGGACTCGACGTATTCGACAAGACGCTGCAGACAACAAACATCTGGCTCGACGAGATCATGACCGAGATCGGACCGGATCGGCAGGTCGCATGGCATGTGCTTGGAGCGGTGCTCCACGCCTTGCGAGACCGCATGCAGCCGGATCTTGCCGCCCACCTCGGCTCGCAGCTGCCGATCCTCGTGCGCGGCGCCTATTACGACCAATATCAGCCCTCCACGACTCCCGAGAAGTTGCGGTCGCTCGACGAGTTCCTGGCCAAAATCAAGGCGGAGTTGGAATTCACCCGACCGGTCGATTCCAAGGATGCATTCAGGGTCGTATCCAAGGTGCTCGCTCACCACGTGGGAGAGGGGCAGATGATCAAGGTTTGGGAATCCTTGCCGGCAGAAATCAGGCGCGTCGCGGCAGCTCAGCAAGCGGCGTGAAATAGCGCCAGATACAGTTGGTCTCGTTTCTTGGGGAGATGGAAATGCCACTCACCCTTATCAGTCCTGCGTTCCCGGCGGGCGGGAAAATCCCTGAAAGGCATACCCGCGACGGCCAGAACGTCTCACCACCGCTAAAATGGTCCGGTGTTCCGGACGGTACCAAGAGCCTTGTTCTCGTCGTGCAGGATCCCGACGCGCCGAGCGGGGTTTTCGGGCACTGGGCGGTGTTCAATATCCCGCCTGATGCCGGCGAGCTTGCCGAGGCGCAAGACGGCAAGCCAGGCCCCTCAGCACTCAGGCAAGGCACCAACGATTTCGGCAATGCCTATTACGACGGCCCGCAGCCACCGGTGGGACATGGCGTCCATCATTATCATTTCCGGCTGGCCGCGCTCGACGTGCCGAGCCTCAGTGTGCCGGGACAGGCGGGCGTGCAGCTCGTCTGGAAGGAAGCCCAGAAGCATGCGCTGGAGCAGACCGATTTGGTCGGAACCTACGCACGGTAACACCGGCCCGTGCCGGTGGCCGCCGTTTACAGCGCAGCCGGATCAAGCGGCTTTCGAGCCGGGCCGTGGATGACCGAGCCGTCGGCCGCAAAAATCGAGCCATGGCAGGGACAATCCCAGGTGTTGTCCGCATTGTTCCAGGTCACGGTGCAGCCCTTGTGGGTACATGTCGCCGAAACCGGGTGGAGCACCCCTTCAGGATCTCGCCACGCCGCGATCTTTTCGTCACCCCTGACGATCACACCGCCCATGCCGGGCGCGATGTCGTCGAGGCTTGAGACAATCGATTGGCTGCGGCCATTCTGGTGAAAGTCCTCGGGATAAGACCGCGCCGGGTCGTAGAGCCTTTGCCATGGACTCGGCCGCGCGCAGATCAGATCCGCGATCATCATGCCTGCGGCCGTTCCGTTGGTGATGCCCCAGGCGTTGAATCCCGTGGCGATATGAAAACCGGAGGCTTTGTCCGGATCGGGTTCGCCGGCATACGGAACCCTGTCGGCGGTATCATAGTCCTCATTGCACCAGCGCCACGCAACGTCCCCAACGGGAAGGCTCATTCTTGCCCATTGTTCCAGCTCGACAAACCGTTTCGCCACATCGCCGTCCTGGCCCGTGTCGAACTTGGGGCCGAGTGCGACAAGCAGCGGGTCTTCGGCGTCGCGGCCGGTGCGGATGGAATGCGTCGGATCGTCGATGCCGATGAACATGCCGTCGACAGCAAGACGGTCATCGATCCGAAACGCCATGGCAGTATGGCAGCGCGGCTGGGTGCGGTTCGCCATGCCGACGGGGCTCTTCACTGTCATGTTGGTGGCGACGACCACATGCTCGGCGTGAACGGTGCCGCTGTCGGTAACGACGCGCCAGCGGCTTGCCTCGCCGATAGAGATCGCGCGGCTGTTTTCGAAAATCCGTCCGCCACGGGCCGTCACCGCTTGAGCCAGGCCAACCAGATACATCGCCGGATTGAACTGCGCCTGGTCGGAAAAACGCAGAGCGGCGGCCGTTTCGAAAGGCAGCGGCGCGCGCTCCAAAACATCGGCGTCCAGCCCAACCTGGCGCGCGGCCTCCGCCTCGGCCACGATCTCCGCACGCCGGTTTGCATCGCAGCTGTAGGTATAGGCGTCCTTGGCCTCGAGATCGCAGGCGATGGCATAGTCGTGAACCCATTCCCGGATCTGCACGGCGCCGGCGGAATTTGCTTCGGCATAGGTCTGCGCCAGGTCCCGCCCAAAGGTGTCGATGAGATGGCGATAAATCAGCGCGTGCTGCGTCGTGATCTTGGCCGTCGAGCGGCCGGTCACCTGGCCGCCTGTCCGCAGGCCTTCGACGACGATTACCGACCGACCGGCTTCGCAAAGGCGAAGCGCCGTCGTGAGCCCGACAATCCCGGCGCCCACGACAACGGCATCGGCATGGACCGAGCCCTCGAGCGGAGAATAGTTCGTAGCGGTGGCTGCCGCCACCCAACAGCTTCCCGGTTTTCCCGAAAGAATGGCCATTTCACCGGCGTCCCATGCGCTTCGATGCATCTCCATCGACAACCCGCGCCGGCGCGAAAACGTTCCGGATTTACCATCTTCAGTCGTTGTTTCCGGAAGCGACAAACGCACCGGGAAGGTGCGAGGTGCAAGCCATCACCCAAGTGATCGCCTCGCGATCGTAATCATCGCCGGAGCGCCAATTCTCGAAGAAAGTGTTCAACCTCCCGATGCGCTCGGGCCAGACGCCGGCGGCCTGCAGGCCCAGCGACACGCCGTAATTGGTGAAGGCGAATTTCGTATCGGGCAGCCACGGCGCGCGGCTGAAATAGCCCGGCGGGTCGACCCACATCGTTTCCAAATTCCGCAGCGAACGTTTCGTCTGCGCTTTGGCCCATGGCTCGGCGGGAAAAAAGTGGGCGAGCCACAGCATCATGCCGAGGCCGAGATCCTGTTCGATGTCGAGGGTGCGCCAGTCGCGCTCGATCAGGTCATGCATCTGCGCGATCTCGGGCGCCAGTGCGTCTTCATCGAGCATCCGGTAGGAGACGTAACCATCGTAGGCGTCCATGCTGCCGAGACCGTAGCCGGGATAAGGACCGCTCAAATCCTCCTGCATTTTCCAGATCACGCCGCGGCCGGGGATCACGAAGGCCGGATGGATATCGCGCGCCAGCGCAACGCCGCGCACGCGGTATCGCGGTTTCAGATCGCCGAGCCGCGCCAAGGCGAACAGCCACATCGCCAGGTAGTGGAAATACTGTCCGTCGCGATCTGTCGCTTCGCCGATTCTCAACCCGCGCGGACGACCGAGCACACGCTCGACGTCCGCCACAAGCCGTTCAGCCTCACCCAGCCAACGTTCCTCGCCGAGTTCCTTGTAAAGCGAGACATAGAGCACGACCCCAAAAGCATCGGTCCAGAGATAGCGCAGGCCGTTGGGCCAGATGCCTTCGGCGCGCATCCAGTCGAGTTTCCGCAGGACATAGTCAACGTCGCGCAGCATAACGCTGGTCTAGAGCCCGAACGGATAAGTATCGGGTGCTCCGGCCTTGGCATGCTTCGGCCCAGGCCGACCGGCTGTGGGCGCGTCGCAGTTGCGAGCATGCGGCATGTCGAGCATGTCTGCCTCCGTTCCGACTGGTCTGGGTCAGATCGCAAACGATCTGGTCGGCGGCGGGTTCCTTGGCCATCGCAGTAAGCCCAGCCTGTTCCGCCGGCCCGACCCCGGAACCCTGCGTCTGTTCACGAGTTCCTTGGTCAGTCGCTCACTTGCGCACGAAGGGTTGAGGAGGTTTCGTTGCCGCGCCCGATCGTGCTCTCGCTGGGCAGCATCAATGCCGATCTGCAGTTCGACGTTCAGGGGTCGCTTGGCGATGGCGGCACCGTTAGGGCCAGCGGCTTCGCCCAACGCGCCGGCGGCAAAGCCGCCAATGTCGCGTATTTCACCCATCGCCTCGGCGTTCCGACGAGGCTTATCGGGCGCGTCGGCGGCGACCATTTCGCGGAGATCGCAGTCGGTCCGCTGAAGGCGGCTGAGCTCGACCTCGGGTCCGTCGGCGTTAACAGCGACGTCCCGACTGGCGTTGCCATCGTGGCGGTTCCGAAGGACGGCACGAAAGCCATTCTGTCCGCGTCCAATGCCAACATGTCCTGGAGTGAAGCGGCCGTTGACAACGTCGTGGCAGCCATCAGGAATTCTCCTGATCGATCGATACTCGTTGCTGACTTTGAAATTCCCTTGCCCGTCCTGGATGCCGCTTTCGAGACGGCGCAAGAACGTGGGTTCAGGGTCCTGGTCGACCCGACATTCGCCGATCAAATCGATCGGTCGCAACTCTGTCGCTTCTGCGCGATTACGCCAAATCAGCAGGAGGCTTCGGATCTGCTTGGCCTGCCGATCGCCACCAATGACGATGCGGCCCGAGCGGCGCTCCAACTGAATGCGCTCGGGGTGGAGATAGCATGCGTCAAGCTCGAAGACGGCGGCTGCTTTCTCGCACTGGATCACGACGCAATGCAAATTCTCGCCCCGACGATCGAAGTGATCGACAAGACTGGTGCAGGCGACGCGTTTATCGCGGCAATGGCCGTCGCCTTGCTCGACGGCAAGTCCGCCTACGCCGCCGCTTGCTGGGGCGTCGCGGCTTCGGCGATTGCCGTCCGGAAAAAAGGCGCACAGGAATCCTATCCATCAATGATGGAACTCCGGCAGATGATCGCGTCAGTCGAACGCTGCGACGGACGTGAATTGGTATAGGCTGATGCCATTACTGTTAGGCCGGCGGCCGAAGACTGCGCCGTTGCGGCCCGTGGCGAAGGTCACCTGCGCGCGCCCGGAAAAACCTAAAGAATGGTTCGAGCCACCCGCATCCAGTATTTTGGCGATAAACCAATTCGTGCCTTGTTTTTCCCGCTGCAATTGCGAACCATGGAAATGGATTGATTCGGAGCTTGTCTATGCGTGGACTGCAAGTGGCCCTGGCTGCGGTGATCTTGGGCATTTCAGTCAGTTCTGGACTCGCCGATGACAATTCTCCCTTTATCTATTTTGCGACCCAGGATCCTTTCGCAGACGGTTTGCCGACCAAGAACGATGTCTTTGTCTTTGGTGGCGTCTTTACGCGCGGAGCCTTCGGCGACGCGATCAATGTTTTCGGTGCCGACTACACCGACAACTATATAGTCGGAGCTGCATACGGTCGCGATTTCGTCGATATCGGCGCTGGCTTCGTTCTTGGTGGCGTCGCCGGCGCGGCCATAAGATTTGGCGAAGACGACGATACGACTGGCGAACTTTGGGCCGGAGCGCGACTGCGCCACCACGGCCTCGTCATTGGTGATTTGGCGATTGCGCCCGCACTGACTGCTGGATTCAGTGCCGTTACCGGCCCTACCGAGATCGAGCGCGAACGCGAAATCCGCCACGATGGCGATGCGTCATTCCTCGGCTTCGTCGGCGCGGAGCTTTCGTTCAGAGTGAGGCAAGCCCCCAACGTCGAACTCGTCTACCAACTCCACCATAGATCCGGCGCCGATGGCACGTTTGGAGATATGACAGAGGGTTCCAATGCGAACGCTCTTGGAATCCGTTATCGCTTCTGACGCTCGCTGCTGTAGACCTTTTTACAGGCGCCTACGCACCCACCCAATTGGCTCGCGCTGAGGACGGCGACACTCCCGTGAGGGTCGGCACGATGAACCACTGAAAATCTCAAGGCCGTGTCGCCCTATAGCGCCGGGTCACCCTCAGGCTATATCCTTCAGCGTGTCCAGCGGCCCTTTCAATGCAGACCTGGGCTGGATCAACTCTGGCGCGATCAGGAAGGTCTGCGGTGCCGTCGGCGGTTCATCGATCAGCTCGAATGCCTTCGTGATCATCGCCTCAACATTCTGCCGCACCATGATTACGGGGAAGGGCAGGAAAGAGCCGAAGGGGTCATAGTCGTAGCAACCGACGACGAGTTCGCTGAACATTTCCGCCGGCCGGCCGGCCATGAAACGCAGCAGACCTTCCATATTGATCGACGAATTGATGAACAGCGCGCGCGGCAGCTTGCCACGGCATTGGTAAAACGCCTCGAAGGCACGCAAAGTTATATCAGGCGAATACCCGGAGGACTGCACACCGTCGTCAGGGTCGGCGCCCAGCAGCGCCTTCTTGGTCGCATGGAAAGCGGCGATGCGTTCGCGGCTGGCGTGGTCGTTGCGGCCGCCAAACAGAAACAGCTCGTCCGGCCGCAGAGGATCGTCGTTGCCGAAGCGGCGGATGATTGCTTCCGTCAGCATCCGCGCGCCCTGATAATTGTCGCTGATCACCGAATGCGCCTTCGCTCCCGGCAGGTCGATGTTGATATGCCTCAGCCCCGCCAGTTCGCAGACCTCGTGCACGCCATCGGGATCGGTGGCGCCGACGATGAAGAGCTGGTCGATTGAATAGGAGATCAGCGTCTCCGCGGTCCGCCGTTCCTCTTCGGGGTCGCGGCTGGCGCTAACCACGACCGGGCATTGGCCGCGGCTGCGCACATGCCCCTCAAACGTCTGCGCCATGGAGGAGAAGTAGCGATTGTCGTGGACGGGCAGCATCAGGCCGACCAGGCCTGATCGCGAGCGTCGCAGGCCTCGCGCTTGCAGATTGGTGGTGTATTGGTGGAGTTCGGCGAGGCCGAGAATTGTTTGCGCCGTACTTTCCTTGATGCGGCGCTTGCGCCAAGTGCCGTTCAGGACGGCACTCACGGTCGACGGCGAACTGCCCGACAGCACGGACAGGTCATAGATCGTCGCCTTCTTCTTGACCCGCTGATCCATCTGGCGCCTCCGGCGCGTCTATTTAGAGCAATATCCCGCTTGACGAGAGCTTCTCGATGCACAATAGTTTCTGCACCATCGATTGTGCAAGCGAAAACCGGTGGATGATCGATGGGGAAGTGCCCCGTCTCTTTCGGGGAGGTTTCTAACGGCCGCCGTCGTTCGACGGCTCGAGTGTGTTCCCACTAGGAACGTTATGGGAGGAGTACAGATGAAAAAGCTCTTGATCGCGGCGCTTTCCGCGACCCTTATAATTGGCGGATCATTCGCAGCGATGGCACAGCAGGCCGGCAAGGTCGGCGTCGTCGTCAAGATCGGCGGCATTCCGTGGTTCAACGCAATGGAGGCGGGTATCAAGGAGCGCGGCGAGAAGCTCGGGATCGACGCATTCATGGTCGGCCCGACCAGCGCTGATCCAGCACTGCAAGTTCGCGCCATCGAGGATCTGATCGCGCAGGGCGTCAAGGTCATCGGCGTCGTGCCGAATGATGCGAAAGTGCTTGAACCGGTCCTGCAGAAGGCCAAGGACGCCGGCATCGTCGTCATCACACATGAATCGCCTGGCCAGAAGGGCGCCGACTGGGATTTCGAACTCGCGTCCGCCACCGGCTTCGGCGAGGCTCACGCCAAGCTCCTGGCGGAGAAGATGGGCGGCAAGGGTGAGTATGCAGTGTTCGTCGGCTCGTTGACGGTGCCGCTGCACAATGCCTGGGCCGATGCGGCAATCGAGTATCTGAAGAAGAATAATCCCGACATGAAACTCGTCGGCGAACGTTATGGCGTAGCCGAGGATGTAGACAAGAGCCGCAGCACTGCGCTTGACCTGATTTCCGCAAATCCTGGCCTGAAGGGCTTTCTCGCCTTCGGCAGCCAAGGCCCGATCGGCGCTGGCCGCGCAATCGAAGAGCGCCGGAAGGTGGGCGAAATTTTCGTGCTCGGACCATTCTCGCCGGGCCAGGGCCGGAAGCTCATCAAAAGCGACGCGATCTCCGGCGGCTTCATGTGGAATCCGAAGCAGGCGGGCGAGGTTTTCGTCACGCTGGCCGACCATCTCATGAAGGGCAAAGAGATCAAGGATGGCGATACGATCGAAGGGCTTGGGACAGTTAAGCCCGACTTCGAAAACCGTAACATCATCGTCGATCAACTCGTCCCCATCAACAAGGATACTGTCGACGATCTCGCGGCGATGGGCCTGTAAAGCCTCCCAGGGCTAATGGCAGTCGGGCCCGGCCTCGAACCGGCCCGGCTGCAGGATTGCAAACGCGATTGGATCCAGGTTTCGACTCGATGGCTGATCAGGCACTCGATGGCGCCGCACCACGGCCGCTGCTGTCGCTCCGCAACGTCAACATGACGTTCGGCGGCGTGAAGGCGCTGAAGAATGTCAGCTTTGAGGTGTTGCCGGGCGAGGTGCATTGTCTTGCCGGCGAGAACGGCTCCGGCAAGAGCACGCTGATCAAGGTCATTACAGGCGTGTACAAGCCCGAGGCGGGCGCCGAAATCGATTATGATGGCCAGAGCTACCCCCATATGTCGCCGGTTACGGCGCAGGCCAGCGGAATTCAGGTCATCTGGCAGGATCTCGCCCTGTTTCCCGAGATGACTGTCGCCGAGAATATCGCGTTCCAGACCGTCATCGGCCGCTGGCCGCGGCTGGTGAACTATGCCGAGATGCGTCGGGTCGCGATCAACGCCTTGCAACGTCTTGGTGTTACCTTCGATGTCGATCTGGCACTCCACCACTTTCCCATCGCACAGCGGCAGATCGTAGCAATCGCCCGCGCCCTCGTCGGTGAGGCAAAGCTCGTCTTCATGGACGAGCCGACGGCGTCGCTCACCCAATCCGAAACCGACTATCTGCTGGACGTTGTGCGCAATCTGTCGGCGTCGGGTGTCGCCGTTGTGTTCGTCAGTCATCGCCTGGCGGAGGTTCTTGAAATCTCCAGCCGCGTCACCGTGCTGCGCGACGGCGCCCTGGTTGGCGTCTATCCAACCAAAGGCCTGACCCAGTCGCGCATCACCGAGTTGATGACGGGCAAGACCTTCGACTATTCCGTCCTGCATCGGGATTTGAGCAGGAGCCCGGTCATGCTTGAGGTCAAGGGACTGTCGCGGCCCGGCGAATTCGACGACGTGTCCTTGACAGTCCGGCGTGGCGAGACGCTCGGCATCACCGGGTTGCTCGGGGCAGGGCGCACCGAATTGGCGCTGACATTGTTTGGCATGCGCAAGCCGAAATCGGGCTCTGTCGCCTTGGATGGCAAACCCGTTCGCTTCGGTTCCAACCGTGACGCGATCGCCGCCGGCGTCGCCTATCTTTCGGAAGACCGGCTGTCGCTCGGTCTCATTCAGCCCCAGGCAATCGCCGACAACATCGTCATCGCCTCGCTGGACAAGATCCTTTCAGGCGGTTTCATTTCGAGCGATCGCAAGCGATCTCTGGTCAATCGCTGGATAAGGGACCTCGGCGTCAGGATCGGAAAGCAGGACGACGCGATCTCGACCCTGTCAGGGGGAAATCAGCAACGTGTCGCCATTGCAAAATGGCTGGCGACCGACCCGAAGCTGCTTATCCTCGACGCACCGACCGTCGGCGTCGATGTCGGCGCGCGCGCCGGCATTTTCGACATCGTTTCCAAGCTGGCGGACAGCGGCCTGGCCATTATCCTGATCTCGGACGAGGTGCCTGAAGTCTATTTCAACGCGGACCGTGTGCTGCACATGGCTCAGGGGCGCATTGTCGGCGAATTTACGCCGGGCGCTACGACCCTCCAGGCGATGGAGGAGGCGGTCTATGCGTAGGTTTGTCCGCTCCCACGCAACGGAACTGGCTTTGCTCGCCGTTATCGCAGTCATCTGCGTCTTCCTTTCGTTCGCGACAGACCGGTTCTTCACCCTCGGCAACGCGTTTGACCTTCTGAACACCAGCTCGGTCAACATCATCTTCGCCGTCGGCCTGCTGGTCGTGCTGATCGCCGGCGGCATTGACATTTCCTTCGCGGTTGCTGCCTCCGTTGTGCAATATCTGACCGCGACCGTCCTCGGCTGGATCGGCGGCGGGAATTGGATTGTCGGCTTCATCATCGCTGGCGCATTGGGCGTCGCGTTGGGCTGCATCAACGCCTTCCTGATCCACGGGTTCAGGATCATCTCGATCGTCGCCACGATTTCGACTTTCAACATTTTCTTCGGCTTGCTGATGTTTTTCACAGGCGGCGTGTCGATCTACAACCTGCCGGACTGGCTCACCACCCGCGTCGTGCTGTTCGAGCGAGAGATGGCTGACGGGACCTGGGCGGAGATCACCCTGCCTGTGCTCATTATGGCCATATGCGTGTTCGCTACCTGGGCGTTGATCACGCGCACCACCACTGGCCGCCAACTCTACGCATTTGGCGACAACCCGGAGGGCGCGCGCCGCTTCGGCATCAATATCGGTGCCATGCAATTTATCGCCTTCGGCTGGCTTGGCCTGATGGCGGGTATCGCCGGTCTCGTCCAAGCACACTACGCGCAGGAGGTTGTGCCGAATGCCCTTTATGGGCGCGAACTCGACGTCCTGGCAGCGGTGGTCCTTGGCGGTGCGCGGCTCGGCGGCGGCAAGGGCAGCGTGCTCGGCTGCATTCTGGGCGTTCTGTTGGTCTCGATTACCCAGAACGGACTTAATTTGATGGGCGTGTCGCCTTTCGCGTTCAAGATGATCGTCGGCGCCATCATTCTTGCCGCAATCACGCTTTCGAATACCAGCATCGAACGCCTGCTGCCGTTCCTGAAAAGCCGACGGGTGCCTTCATGACGGTTTTGATTGAACGCGTCCGCAATGCGCTCGGCCCTGAACTTGCAGGTCCGTTTGCCGCGTTCGTAGCTGTCATGATCGTGTTCGGTTTTGCCGCGCCGAACTTTCTTTCCCGCGCTACCTTTGGATCCGTCGCCTTCCAACTGCCGGAACTCGGTCTCCTCACACTCGCCATGCTGCTGCCGATCCTGACCTGCGGCCTGAACCTGGCCATCACCTTCACGGCCAACATGGCCGGCCTGACGCTGGCTTGGGTACTGCAGAGCCAGGGAGGCGTCGACGCGGGCATCGGCGCCTTCCTCCTTGGCTCGGTCCTTGCCATCGCGGTCGGCGCACTGAGCGGGCTGATCATGGGGCTCGTCATCGCCTACACCAAGGCTCACCCGATCCTGGTCTCGCTGTCGATGATGATCTTCCTGCGCGGTCTCGGCGAATTCCTGACGCGCGGCGGCGACGTGTCCGGCATTCCCGGCTTCCTGGCGCCGATCGGCTACGGTTCGATTTTTGGCATCCCGGTGCCGTTGCTCATCTTCATCGCTTGCGTGCTGATCTGGCACGTCTTGCTGACGCGCATGAAGCTAGGCTTCAACACCTACATGATAGGCTCCAATATTGAGGCCACACGCTATTCCGGTATCAATACGCGCAAGGTGCAGGTTCTCGTCTATACATTGTCCGGCGCGATGTGCGCGGTCGCCGGCATCATCATGCTGGCGCGCTTCAATTCGGTGCGTGTCGGCCACGGCGAGTCTTACCTGCTGATCACCGTGCTTGCCTGCTTCCTTGGCGGGGTCAATCCGTTCGGTGGCTTCGGTCGGGTGATCCCGGTCTTCGTTGCGCTCGTCGTGCTCCAGCTTCTGTCCTCGGGACTCAATCTGATGGGCGCAAGCCAGCATCTTGCGACGGCAGTCTGGGGCATCCTGATGATCACGGTGATGATCCTGCGCTGGCTTGCCGGGCGCCTCAAATTCCTGAACACAAACAGAGGGTGAGTCAGATGCATGGTTTTGGGGTCCACACCTCGATGTGGACGATGAATTGGGACCGGGCCGGCGCGGAGAAGGCGATCGCGGCTTCCGTCAAATACGGGATGGACTTTATCGAGATCGCGCTTCTGAACGCGCCGGCGGTCGATGCCGCGCACACACGCGCCTTGCTCGAAAAGCACAATCTTCCTGCCGTTTGCTCGCTTGGCCTGCCGGAGCGCGCCTGGGCCTCGGTGCGGCCGGATGCCGCCATCAAACATCTCGAAGTGGCGATCGACAAGACTGCGGAAATGGGCGCGCTGGCGCTTTCCGGCGTGATTTTTGGCGGTATCGGCGAACGCACCGGCCTGCCACCGACCGAAAAGGAATACGACAATATCGCCCATGTGCTGACCGTCGCCGCCAAGCACGCCAAGAAGCGCGGCATCGAGCTCGGAATCGAGGCGGTGAACCGCTACGAGAACCATTTGATCAATACCGGCGCGCAGGCCGTCTGGATGGTCGAGAAAGTCGGGGCCGACAACATCTTTGTTCATCTCGACACCTACCACATGAACATCGAGGAGAAAGGAGCCGGCAACGGCATTCTGGCCGCCCGCGATCACCTGAAGTACATCCACTTGTCTGAAAGCGATCGCGGCACACCAGGCACCGGCAACTGCCCCTGGGACGAGATTTACGCGACGCTGGCGGCGGTCGGCTTCAAGGGCGGACTGGCCATGGAAAGCTTCATCAACATGCCGCCGGAAGTCTCCTACGGCCTCTCGGTCTGGCGGCCAGTCGCCAAGGACGAGGCCGAAGTGATGGGCAATGGCTTGCCGTTCCTGCGCAACAAGGCTCGCCAATACGGTCTGATCTGAGACGATGGGTGACGGGCAGAAGGCGGACGGCGCAAGGATCGCCGTCTTCGATGTCGGCAAGACCAACATAAAGCTCTCCGCGATGACGCTCGACGGCGTGCTCGTGGAGAGCCTCTCTGTCCACAACGAAGTGCGGCCCGGTCCACCTTGGCGGCAGCACGATCTCAACGGCATTACCGACTGGCTGTTCGGCTCGCTCGCCACTTTGTGCCGACACCATCGGCTGGAAAAGGTGGTCGGCACCGGACATGGCTCCGCAGGGGTCTTGGTGAACGCAGATCCCGACGAGACTTGTGCCCTGCCGATGATTGACTACGAGCAGGATCTGCCGCCTGCAATTCGCGAAGGCTACGCGCCGCTTTCGGGCGATTTCTTCGATCGCGGCAGCGCGATCATGCTGAAGGCTGCCCACCAGGCGCGCCAGCTGTACTGGATGCAGCAGGTTGATCCGGAGCGCGTCGCTCAGGCTCGTTGGTATCTGGGCTTGCCTCAATATTGGGCCTGGCGGCTGTCAGGCGTGCCATCGGCCGAAACGACGGTCCTCTCGGCGCAATCCCATCTGTGGAACAATGTGCGCAAGCAGTGGGCGCCCATTGTGGCGGGGCAGGGATGGCAGCGCCTAATGCCACCATTTCATCCGGCCTGGGAGAGGTTGGGGCCAATCCGGCAGGATCTGGCGCGCCGGCACGGCATACCGGAAGAGCTCTCTGTCCTGACAGGCGGCCACGACAGCAGCCTGAACCTCTACCGCTACCAGGCGGCAGGCATGCGCGACGCCTGCGTGATCTCTACCGGAACCTGGATCGTCGGAATGTGCGCGGCGACACCTCTCGACCAACTCGATGAAAATCGCGGAATGGTGCTGAACAGCGACGTGACAGGACGCCCGGTCGGCGGCGTTTTGACCATGGGCGGACGAGAGTTCAGTCATGTGGCAGGGCAGGGGCAAGAAGGAACTGCAGCCGACGCTGCGCTGGTCAGCTTGCTGATTGAGCGCGGCACTTTCGCATTGCCGTCGTTCGGCGACGATGACGGCCTGTTTCCAGGCAGCGCTGGGCTCGGCCGGTTTGGAGGGCCGCCTGCAGAACCCCCTGCAGAGCGCAAGGCGCTCGCGGTGCTCTACGCCGCGCTGCTGACGGTAGAATGTATCGATGCGCTGAACGAAAACGGGCTGGTTGCATTGGATGGCACCTTCCTGCGAGACCCGCTCTACGCCACACTGGTTGCCGCACTACGGCCAAACGCCGAAACGGTCTACAACCTCGACTCCTATGGCACCGCCTCGGGTGCGGCGCTGCTTGGCGAACACGAAACGCGTGACACGCCGGCTCCGATCGCGCTCAGCCTGCCGACTGGCTTTGCCGGCGATCGTGAGGCGCTCGCAGCCTATGCACAGCGGTGGCGCGAACTGGCGAAGCGAAACAACTTGCAACAGCGCAAGACCAGCAAAAGGAATGATCGATGACTGATGACAGCGCTCTGCGCCGCGAGATGGTGGATGCTTGCCGCCGGATGAACTCAAGCGGCATCAACCAGGGCAATGCCGGCAATTTGTCGGTGCGCTCTAGCGACGGTTTCCTGATCACGCCCTCGTCGCTGCCCTACGAAACGATGACGCCCGAAGACATCGTCGAGATGGGCTTTGACGGCACCTATGTCGGCCGACGGCCCTCCTCGGAGTGGCGCTTCCACCGTGACATTTTGAGGGAGCGGCAGGAGATCGACGTCGTGCTGCATTGCCACTCGCTCTACGCCACGACGCTGGCCTGCCATCACAAGACGATCCCGAGCTTCCATTATATGACAGGGGTGGCGGGCGGCACCACCATCCGCTGCGCGAAATACGCAACCTTTGGCACGCAGGCCTTGTCCGACAATGCCTTGGTTGCACTCAAGGATCGCCTCGCCTGCCTGCTCGGCCAGCACGGCCAGATTTCGCTCGGCAAGACCATGGAGGCGGCGTTGTGGCTGGCGAACGAGGTCGAAACCCTGTCGCGCATGTATGTCCAGGCGCTTAGCCTTGGCGAGCCGCCGGTCCTTTCCGACGAGGAGATGGCGCGGGTGATCGAGCAGATGAGGAAGATGAGCTATGGCCAGGCGCCGGATCCGGAGGGAACGAACGATTTGGCGCGGCCGCGCGACGCTGCGGTCTAGCGCTGCTCCGGCAGATTTTAGTGAAGAGGTCTGTTTTCGCGCTGGGTGGCAGGTGAAGACTGAGATGTCCTCCTACGGCAAACGGTGAATCAAATCGTTCAGCAAAAGCAGCGTCGCGCCGGCGAACACGGCCGCAGCCGCGTCGTCCAGCATGATGCCGAGTCCACCCCTTACCTTGTCATGCACGATGCCGATGGGCCAAGGCTTGGCGACGTCGAAAAACCGGAAAGCAAGGAAACCTGCTGCCCACCAGACCGGGTCTAGCGGCAGCATGGAAAGCGTTGCGGCGGTGCCGAAGGTCTCGTCAATGACGACGATCTGCGGATCCTCCGTCCTGGTATGGGAGACGACATGCGACGACGCCCATACTCCCACGGCGAATAAGCCCATATAGGCGAGCACGATCAGCCAAGGCGATGCAGGTATCAGGACCGCGGCAACGGCCACTCCTACGCCCGCGCCGGCGGTGCCCGGCCATACCGGAGATAATCCCGCGCCGGCAGAGGTCGCGAGCAGGTAAGCAAGCCTGGGCAGTAATTTACACATGGCGTTTCGAACGGCTTCCCGGTGAATTGCGGATATGCGTTGTATCAGTCTTTCCGGTTACTTCCGCTAATGCGGTCGCGCAAAAGCATGCCCTCGGGCGTGAGCCGGTCAGGCCGCGACGCGCTATGGACCGCCAGTCGATTTTTGCGACAGCGGACACAACGGGCATTGCGCTGACCACCTCGATCGGCGCCGACGGGCTGGAACGAACCCTCAATTTGCCGGTTAAACGTCGACATCATCAGAGGAGCCAGTCATCATGATCGCCGGTCTCATGAAACGCCGTATCGACCCGCTATGGGAGCACGCCGCCTCTCCGCTGATCGGGATCGGCATGACCCCGAACCAGGTTACGTCAGGCGGGCTGGTGCTCGTCGCCCTGTCGTGCGCCGCCTATCTGTACCACCAGTCGAGCCTCGCCTTTGGCCTTTGCCTGGCATTTGCCTTCACCTTCGACGCGCTCGATGGGGCGGTTGCCCGTCGCAGACATATGAGCACCAAGGCGGGTGGCTATTTCGACGCCATGGCCGACCGTTATCAGGAACTTGCCGTGTTTGCGGCAATAGGCTGGGTCGCCGACCTGTGGGCGATCGCCATGATCGCGTTCGCCGGCGGACTCCTCACCAGCTACGCCAAGGCGCGGACGGCGATCGAAATCCCCATAGAAAACCACGCGTGGCCGGATTTCTTCGAACGGATGGAACGCCTGGTGTTCATTTGCGTGCTGTTGGTCGCCGACGGCTTGGCGACCGCCATGGGCGCCGCTTCGCCCTGGATTCTGGCGGCCGGGTTCGCGCTGTACGCACTCGTGGCCAACGCGACAGCGCTGCAACGGATCAATCGCGCATTTGCGATGCTCAAACGAGCCGACGCGAAGCAGCCGTGAGACGGCGAAATCCCATAAGGATGAGGCGGCCCGGCGCTCCCTGCGTGCCGGATGTCCGCACCCTTCGTTAGACCGTTTCGAGCCGGCTGAAGCGAACCGGGATGATTTTGCGGGTCTTCAGTTGTCCTGCCGAATCCTTGTCGATGACCGTCAGCAACTGCCCTTGTTCAGGGCCTACAGGCATAACCAGGCGGCCCCCCGGCTTGAGCTGTTCAAGCAAAGCCGGCGGCGCCCGCCCCGCCGCGACGCTGACCAGGATCTTGTCGAATGGGGCGTGCTCGGGCCAGCCGCGAGACCCGTCCCCGACACGAATGCTGACATTGGATAGACCGAGGTCCTGCAGCAGAGCCTCGGCATGGCTTGCGAATTCCTCGATGATTTCGACGCTCCAAACGTGCCCGGCGAGTTCCGCGAGGATTGCGGTCTGGTAGCCCAGGCCGGTGCCGATCTCGAGCACCGCCTCGTGCGGTTGGAGAGCAAGGAGATCGGTCATGAGCGCGACGATGAACGGCTGCGAGACGGTTTTGTCGAAGCCGATCGGCAGTGGCATGTCCTGGTAGGCATAAGGCGCGACCGAGCTTGGCACGAACAGATGGCGCGGCACCTGCTGCATCGCTGCCATCACCCGTTCATCGAGCGCCGCCTTGCCGAGCTCCTCGCTTGCAAGGTCGGTATGGATTGCAATCATCTCGACCATGTGCCTGCGCAGCACTGCGAGGTGCTCTTCGTTCATTGGCTTCATGACCGTCGGGCTTTCTTCAACCAGGCTTGCTGCCAGATACGCTTATATCCTGTTCGTCACAGCAACGCCCGTCATCGTTTCCAGTTGCGGGTGGCCCACGGCGACGGGAGGTAATTTTGGCGTTGCGTCTGGTCGATATCGGCGGCGGTCCTGGAGATCCGATGACATGCCGCCATAACGGTATGTCCTGGATCGCGGTGATTGAAGGATGAACGGCTGAATCGCGTGCTGCGTGGGCAGCCGGCGATCTCGACTGGGGCGGTTCTAAATATCCAGCTAAAGTCCGGAAGCCGCTACTTATCGCTTCCGGGAGTGCTGAGTGGAACTCGCCGGGGCCTCTGCCTTGCCGCTGGGCCGCCGCGGTTGAATCCTCATCAGCTAAAGTAGTGAAATTTGATGGAACTACCGGCCCTGATGTGCCATTTTACCACGTCGTGAGAGAAGACGAAGGCAAATGAGCCAGCACAATGCCACTATGATAGGCGTCGTGGTGCCCATGTTCAATGCCGAGAGAACCATTCTCCCGACGCTGACCAGCATCTGCCAGCAGAGCCACCAGGCGCTGGACATTATCGTAGTGGATGATGGGTCGACGGACCGGTCCGCGTCAATCGTGGCCGCCTATGCCGAGCAAGATCGGCGTATAAGCCTTTTCAGGCAGCCGAACGCAGGTGTTGCGCACGCACGCAACAGCGGCGCCGCTGCCACCGATGCGGAGTTTCTAGCGTTCGTGGACGCGGATGATCTTTGGGCTCCATCCAAAATCGCACTGCAACTGCGCGTCCTGCAGGAAGGAGGCTCGTCAGCTGGCCTGGCATATTGCTGGTTTGCGGAGATCGACGAGCACGGTCGGATATTTTCCTTCAAACAGCCCGATGCTGAGGGTCGCGTGCTGCAACGCATGTGCAGAAACAACTTTGTCGGTAACGGAAGTTCGATGCTTGTACGTCGCTCCGCATTCGAGCGGGCAGGACAGTTTGATCCTTCCCTGAGGGCGAGGAACGCACAAGGCTGCGAAGATTTTCTAATGTGCCTCAGAATAGCGGAGAATTACGAGTTTCGTGTCGTGCCACAACATCTAGTGGGTTACCGGAGGACGATCGGCAACATGTCGAGCGATGTCATGCAGATGTTTCGTTCGTATGAAATTGTCATAGCCGAGTTTCGCGAGAAATATCCGCAATTTGGGAGCGATCTCAATGCCCATCTGCTTGACACGATCAATGGGCTTGCCGTGAGAGCTTTGGTTCACGGGCGGCTTTCCGCAGCCTGGTACCTGTCGAAGAAGCTCTTTGTCCTGGAGCCGCGCACGGCCATTTCACGTCTGCCTCACACGGTCGACGTCTACTGCCGGGGGCTGGTCCCTCGCTGGATCAAGGTTCGAGTGAACCGGATGCGAAACGCCGAGTCTCGGCCTCTTTATGAAAAGATTTATCTGGAGAGGTGAGCGCGTCCCTGTTCGGGCGTACCGAGCCCGAGCTGTTGAAGCTAGATGCTTAATGCCAGGCTTCAGTTGTTTAGTTCGCGACCGCCGCTCCTGGTGGGACCTCCAGCGTAATTGTGACGGTGTCACCCGGAGCAAGCAGAGTATCTTCAGTCGCCTCGGTCGTCGCTGTCTGTCCGTCAGTGGAGCGGGTTACACCGATCGTAATTCGGTCCCCGTCGCCTACAAGGTCGCTGCGCATCTGCATCACGTAGGCGATTTGTTTGGTCAAGGAATCCATCTCAGCGCGCGTTTGCGTCATCGCCGCGCGTTCAGTCTGCAAGTCAGCCAACAGGTCAATTCGACCCTGGTCGATAAACTTATCAAGACTGCGCTGCAAATCCCCTTGGTCGCGTTCAAGTCGGGCGATCTCAGCGTTGGTTTGCAAAGCGCGGGTCGCTGACAAGAGCACTGCGCGTTGAGCATCGTTGACCCTCGTGATCTGGATCAGACCTTTTTCGAAGAGCTTCTTGATGCGATCAAGTTCCGCCGCATCTGCGGCTGCGCCCGCTTGATCCGCCTTCTGCTGCTCCTTCAGGTAGCCCATTCGTTCCGCCGCCTTGGTTGTGGCCAACTTAATCGAAGCACGCTCCTTCTCCTGATCCGCATAGACAGCTTCAAGATGCTTCCCCTCCTGCTGCAAAGCTTCGTCGCGACGAGGTTCGAGGCTCGGGTCACGTTCTGCGTCCGGAAGCTCAATCGCTCTGGCGCCGCTCAGCTGCGCCTCTATGCGAGCAGCTTTGATTTCGCTTTCCTGGTACTTGATGCGCAGAATGTGGAGGCGGCCGCCAAGGTCCGCTGCTGTCATTTCAGGGTTTTCAAGCTCACCGCGACCGAGCTTGTAGCCGCCGCCAGCCGCCACAGCTTGTCGGACAGTCATTCCTGGTCTGAAGGGCTGAATCCCAGGAGAGGCAATGTCCCCGTCAATATAGACGGGTCGGTATTCCTCAATATCAACTACAATCTGATCCGGGTAAAAACCAGTCCAAGTCTCAGTGCCGTCGGCGGATCGTTGCGGAAGGGATTTTGGTTTTAAAACCTCAACTATCTCCTTGCGAACATCCTCTATTGTCTTACCGAGAACGTTTAGGGGGCCGAGGACCGGCAACACAATTAAACCGCTTTGGTCGATCACAGCTCGCTTTTGCATCTCGGGATAGCCTATGACAGCGAAGCCGATCACGTCGCCAGTCTGCAGACGGTACTCGCCGACATTGTACTCCTCTGCTAGGGCAAGGCCATTCGACAGATTCGCGTTTGCGAACAACAGAGACATGCATGCGAGCGCAACGCAGCTGCCTGCCCGCATCCAGCGCACCGATCTATTCAACATTCGCGATCACCCCGCAACGCTCGAGCATGACATCGACGCAGACCTTCTTACAATGCCCTTCTTTTGAGGCGAATTTACGCTCTTAACAACCGCAACAAGGCAGCCGATGTTCCGAGACGCCCCACTCTGATCATCATCCGGCTGGAAGAATACAACTATCCGGCGGCCACCGCGATCGCCGCGATCATGGTTTTGCTATCGTTCGCGATGCTCCTGGTCGTCAATCTGGTGCAGTCGTAGAGCCGCAAACGCTATGGCTGACGTCACCATCGTGTCGCCGATCGGAAGCGACACCGCCGGCCAGCGAGCAGCCGGTCGGCGCGCTACCTGCTGATGGCAGTCGCGTTCGTCTTCCTGGTGGCCTGAGCCGCATTGGCCCGCCTGAGGCGGGGCCGCCATGTCCGCCGCTCCGCTAAACACGGAAGCTGCGCGGCGGACACACCAACGTCACCGCTGAATGCCACGCCTGTTTTGCAGAACTTGACGCACACAACTTTGGTGTTCTCCCTTACATCGAAGGCGCTCCGGTAGGCGTTGCCCCGTTGCCCACTCGACATAGGCCAGCGCGAACGGTTCCCGCTTTGCAGTTAATTCGCTCATGTGGGGAGATTTTCTTTGTTATGATTGTGGTGCTGCCAATTGGGGGACGCAGATGACAAACCTAAAATTTCATCCGCCGAAGCGAAATTGCGCCATTTGCGCGACGTTATGAATAACCTATCCCGTATTTCGCGGTCGGAGGTCGAGCGGATATCAGGCGGGCGGGTCATGCTAATGATTTCGTCAAGACCCTAATGCTACTCTCCTTTCGGAAGGGTGATTTAGGCAGAGCGCGACCAACTTATTATTCTAATATCTTGCTTTGCACCTCATCTCCTTAGGAGGGCAATGTGGACCGCGACTTGGTTTATGACGTCGGTATGCATAATGGCGATGATAACGGTGTTCTATATGAGCCAAGGCTATCGTGTGGTGGCGATTGAGGCAGACCCTGCGCAAGCGGAAGCAGGGCGAAAACGGTTTGCTGCTGAGATCGAGAAGGGCCAAGTTCACGTCGTTGAGGCTGCGATTGGGCCAAGTCACGGACAAGCCTCATTTTGGATCAGTAGCAATCCCGAGCTCAACTCGTTCGATAGGCAAAATGCGGAGGTGTGCAACAACACTTCTCATGAGATCCAGGTCACTTGCCGACCGATGAACGACATCTTGGCCGAGTTTGGAACACCCTATTACCTCAAGGTTGATATCGAGACTGCAGATCATTTCTGCTTGGAGGCACTTGAACCAAACGATCTCCCTCAATTCGTCTCGTTTGAGAAGAGCCGTTTGGAGGATCTGTTCTTTATGCACAATCTCGGCTATTCGCGTTTCAAACTGATTGCGCAGGAGGATTTTCGGCAGCTAAGTTATAGCCCCGATCAGGCCAACAATGGTCACGAAATCTAAGACCATTGCGAAGTCGTGTTCGACGTATGCTGGGTCGCCGTGCACCAGAGAATGTTGCAAAGAAACATTCTGCGTACGGCTCCTCGGGTCCATTCGGTGATGAGACTGATGGCCCGTGGCGGCAAATGAAGGAAGTTGCATTACGTGGCTTGCCTTTGATCTTGGCCACACCGGTGATCCTGACCCTGTCTGGCATGACTGGTTTGATGTGCATTGCGCACGCTAACAAGGATGGCCCCGGAGGGGATCCGTATGAAATAGCCCCCGAATGAACCGGACACGATCTCCATCTTGATAAGGGATAGGAGTAATGTCGTGTCTATGACTGGTAGCATTCCGAAGATTGAGATCCTGAACGGCCGCGAGCGACGGCGGCGGTGGTCGACGGCCGAGAAGCTGTGGATGGTCGAACGGGAGTTGGTCGCCTGGAAGCAAGCGTCCTGGCACAGGGTGGGCCATATTTATTCGCACCTGCTAATATATTGGTCGCCCTGACGCGTTCCGATATGTTATGATGGTTAATGCGCTGAGGCTTGGATAGCCAAGGAGCGCGTCACGCCAGCGGCTGCGAGTGGGACGGCGATGTCCTTTCTGCTTTTTTTGCGAGGCCTTATCGTAGTACTGTTGGCATTCGCAATCAGTACATATTTGCTCACCGACTCCCTCTGGAGCACGTTTGTCCAAACGTTAATTTGTGGGATCTTGATACAGATTGGGTACTTTGTTGCTGTCATGCTGCTAGTGTGGCGCTCGGTCTCCAAAAAATCGGTGACTCCGAAGTCACACATCGCGCGATGAGTTCGAAAGGGAGCAACCGCCGAGCCACTTAGTAAGTGAGGCGGGCCACTCTCCGCCTTTATAGCTGCTAGAGCAGGACGATCAGCAAGATGACACCCCAGACCACGAAACAAAATGTGACTGCAACCTGTCTCATTCGGGCAGCGGAAAGGCTTTCCGCGAGGCGCCAGATGCGCGCAGGACCCTTGCGGTGATCGTTGTCGCGCGTCTGTGATCGACGAGCCATTCCTGTTTCCCGCAGGACAGGCTCAACCGGAGCCCGGAATCTCTTGCTCAGATGTTTTGCCATTTGGCAATACGACTCAATTTCTTCTTTCAATTGGAGCTTACGACATGCAGCGGAATTGCGGCAGTCGGAGATGGGCCGCGTGAGGTTATCGCATCGAGGTTAGGAGTTGCGCCTTTGGCGAATAGCGGGCCGCCCCGAGCGGTGCGCCTGTGCTCCGCGGGCGTCGATACTGAATTTGCAGACATTTAGTCAGATAATGTGGTATGGTGTTTGTCACTGCCAATGCGCTGCCAGTCTCATCCCACGGGTGTGAAGGCTTATGCTCCGCGAAGTTGAAAAGCACCCGGATTCTGCCTTCACATTCGGCGATCCTCAGTGGGGAACGATTGATCTCGAAACACTTGTGGCGGCAGCGCAACGGCAGTTGAGGTTCGTCCTTACATGCGCGCTCGCAGGACTTGTGCTGGGGCTGGCGTATCTTTGGGCCGAGGTGCCCTTGTATGTGTCGACCGCCAGAATCCTGATCGACAAGAACCAGCCATCCGTCGTGACGCAGTTAACAGAGACCGGAAGCTCCGAACAGCTTGACCCGATGATGCTGAGCCAGGTCGAATTGTTGCGTTCCGACCGCATCGGGCTAAAGGTCGTTGACAGCCTCGGTCTTGCTACCGATCGCTCTTTCTTGTCAGCGACATATTCATTGCTCGACAGTCTCACAGGATCGGTCGCTCGGTGGCCATTAATCGGCAGTTCCGAAGCAAGTGGAGCGCCGGTGAAATCGAGTGCCGCGCGCGGATCCGATCCTCGATGGCAGGCATTTGACATTCTGGCTGGGAATATAACGGTAGCTCGTGTAGGGGATTCTTACATTCTGGAAGTCCAATTTCGGTCGCCTAGTGCCGAAATGGCGCAAAAAATAGCCAGTAAGTATGCAGAAATCTATATTTCTGACCAAGTCGGAGCCAAAGACGAGTCGATTATCCGAGCTCGCGGCGCACTGGCGGAAGAGCTCGAGACGGTGCGGAAGCGATCGGTCGATGCCGAGCTCGCAATCCACAGGTTCCGAACAGATAATACGCTGACCAAGGAAACGCTGGTTACCTTGCGCCAGCTCGAACTTGAGGCGTTCTCTCTCAAGTCGCAATATGAACAGGTCCTGCAGCAGTACCAAGCGAGCCTGCAGAACCTTTCCATGGCGTTGACGGAGGCGCGGACTATCTCGGAGGCACCAACCCCCAGCAGACCGAGTTCTCCGAACAGCAGTCTTACGTTGGCGGTCTGCGTCGTGCTCGCCGGCATGGTTGGCGCCGGTGTGGGTGGAATTCGGGAGTACCGGGAGCGCTTTTTCCGCACGACGGCTCAAGTGCGCGATGAGCTCGGACTTCAGACGCTCGGAATGATCCCTTTGCTGGATGGGAAGCCAATTCACCGAAACAAGCACGATCGTGCGGCCGGAGAGCCGTCATTCATCGAGGTGGGGAACAGCGCTTTCAACTGGGTAGAGCAACATCCACGCTCGGAATTCGCTGAAGCGATGCGAACCGTGAAAGTCGCTGTTGACGTCGAGTTACCAAGGAAGAGCACCAAGGCGCTCGGCATCGTTTCTTGCCTCCCGGGAGAAGGGAAGTCTCTGGTCGCTGCTAATTTAGCGATGGTTCTTGCTATGCAGCGTTGTAAGACGTTGTTGATCGATGCCGATATCCATAATCCTGGCTTGTCCCCTATGTTAGCCAACGGCTGGGAACGAGGCCTGGCCAACTTGTTGGCTGGAGAACTCAATCCGAGAGATTTGCTGGCCCATCAGTCATTGCCACTGAGGTTCCTGCCCGGTGTGAACCAGAGCCAACAAAAGCTCGCAAACACCATGCAGCCTATCGAGAAAATGGGCGACTTTCTGCTCAAAGCAGGCCCCATGTTCAATTACGTCGTCGTTGATTTGCCCCCGTTGGCTCCAGTCGCGGACGTGAGGTCCTTTGTCCAGCACCTCGACGGCCTTGTTCTGGTTGTTGAATGGGGTGTGACCGCTCGTGCATTCGTGCGCGAAATCCTCAACAACAACCCGATCCTGGCGGATAAATGCATCGGCGTTCTGCTCAACAAGGTCGATATCAAAAGAATCAAGCGGTACCAAAAGTTCGGCAGCGCCGAATTTTACAGTGAACGCTATAGTCAGTATTACCAGGCCTAGTTGTGGAGCAGGCATTGTTTTGTCTTGAGCAGATAGCCCAAGGAGGGCTTTGACGAACAAACTCCGTCCGGGCCTATCCGCGCGGACGCAGGAGATGGTGTTCGTCGGCAAGGACCGGCGATACATCGTCGCTTCCTCCAGCCGGTGGGCTGCACGCTGGCATCGGACTGGGAGAAGGGCCAGGTCGAGAACCATGTCGGACAGGTGGGATGCCGACCAGTCAGAATTCACGATCGGCCCGGCTATCCTGGTCGCCAGTCCTTTGCCGGTCCTTACATTCCGCCACCCAACACCGCCGTAGCGCGGACACGCAAAGCATCCTGCGAATAGGCCTCCAGCATATCGTGTCGTGCCTGTATTCCGATCTCTTTGCGAAGCCTTTCATCGCCCGCGAGCACTAACACTTGGGTCACCGCCATCTCCGCTGAGGGCACAGTAAGCTTCAGCATATTCTCTCCATGCTTGCCGTAATCCCGGATACCGCCGATATCGGTCGCGATCACCGGAAGGCCGGCAAGCATCGCCTCGGCGACGACGATGCAAAACCCTTCTGTATCGGACAGGTTGATGAACATGTCACGATCACAGGCTAGCTTGAACCAGCGCGCGACATAGCCATGGAAACGCACGCGATCTCCAATGCCGAGCTCATCCGCCTTGCGCGAAAGCGCCTGCCGTTCCGGCCCGTCGCCGTAAAGATCGAGGCTTGCCGAAATGCCCCGGTCTTGGAGCATTCGGATGGCCTCGATCAGGCGGTCAAAATTCTTTCGCGCCATAAGGCGTCCGGCTGCAGCAAGGCGCAAGGGTGTGTGAAGCGCGTAATCGCGCTTGTGGGAGGAAGCTTCATCCGCACGAAACAGAGGCACCACATGCGACCGACGCCTGCGGGGCAGGAAGTATGTTTGTGTCTCCTGCAGCGTATTTTCGCAATCAGCCCAGATTTCGTCGACACGCCAGGACAGCGCCTTGAGCACAGGGCCATAAACGCCTTCGGCACGCCGGGAGCGGTAACGGGCGATGTGCTCGAATGAAACGCAGCGAAGCCGAGGAGCGAACATCGCAGCGAATCGTCCCAGGAGATTGGCCTGCTTGAGCGACAACACAACCATATCCGGCCGCCACTCCCGGATGAGGCGCAACATTACAATGAACGTGCTCGCGAAGGTGCGCAAGGAAGGCTCTTCGCTCTGCGACGTCAGGATAAGATTGTGCTCTCCGATCTTTGCGGCGATTTCATCGGCAAGAGCCCCGCGGCCACGGCAACAGGCTAGAATCTTCAGCTCATGCCCGCTGAAAAATCCTGCTTGCAGCAAGGTGAGCAGCCCGTGCTCGGCACCACCGGGATCGAAGCCGTTGATGAAGTAAAGAATTCGCATGTGATACGGAAGCGTTCCCGATTGCCTTGTGCCTCTAGCGCTGAGCGCCCCGATATTCGTCAATGCCGCTCCCTTTGCGCAGGGCGCGGTAGAACAACAGCTTGGCTGCGCGGCGCACCTGGGGCTCCACGCCCCTCGGCAGGACGCAAAGAAGGATGTAAACATAGACGCGCCATGACAATGGATTGTGCCACATCGCGCGAATGAGCAAGCGCGCTCCGCGTTTCTTTTCGCCTTGAGCCACGCAATCATTGGCCGCCTTGCCGTACAAACGCGCGTTGCGCCGACGCGCGAGGTGCGTAAGTTCCGGCCGTCGCATGACCCATTCTCGCGTGAGGCCTTCGCTTACCGGCAGAAGCGCGTCGAGTCTGCGGGTTATGTTCGAGCCATGGCGCCGTTTATAGACGAGTGCTCCGGCCACATGTTGAAATGTCCAACGCTCGGCTGCGCGCAAACAAAACTCTGTATCCTCTCCAGCCCTGAATGCCTCGTTGAATACCCCGATGTCTTCGACCATCTCCCGCCGCATAACCATACTGGAAGGAATAATCGGCCCATCAAGCAGAAAATATGTCGGCAGCGTATCGCATTGGTCCGCGCGATAGCGGCGCACGGCGACGGGTAGAGCATCTGACAGATCCGGAGCGGAAAAATCGACAATATCGCTATAGACAAGACCTGCCTTGCAGCCATTGCCCAAGACGGCTAATTGACGCTCAAGCTTGTCCTCGGCCCAGAAGTCATCGCCGTCGAGAATTGCAATGAGATCGCCGGCAGCATGTCTGATGGCAAGATTCCTCGCCGATGAAAGCCCGATACCCGCCGTCGTCAGGACATGTACACGCGGCTCCCGATCGGCCAGCGACGCTATCACTTCCGACGAGCCGTCCGTCGAGCCATCATTGACAATGATGATCTCTTTGATGTGGCTCGACGCGGTCTGATTAATCACGCTTTCCACTGCCTGCACTATGAAGCGTTCTTCATTGTGGCATGTCAGGACAACCGAAACACTCATCTCATGCTCCTGGCAAGGGGCTCCCGAGAAATCGAGGATGTCTCATGCTCCTGGGGTGGCTCCTCCGCATCCTGTGCAATGATAGGCAAAGCCCGTGCCGCGTCAATTCAGGCAGGAGCGAGACAAGGGTTAGCGTGATGAAAGCTCGTGTGCCAGAGGCTTCTGTTCCAACGTAAAAGGCGCAGGGTACAAGAAGCACGAGGGGCAGAAGCCGTGCCTGCGTCGCTCCGATCAATCCGTGAGAAAACGCCCAGCTTAAAGTACGGCTTAAGCGCAACCATGCAGCAATCCATATGAGAATATAGAGGCTGAGCCCAATGATGCCGTTCTCGGTGAGGATGCGTTGAAACTCGCCATGTATCCCCAGCCGCAACTCGGCAGGAAGATTGCTGAACTCGGTATTGACAATATTCTTGAATTTGTTCGTCCCCACGCCCACTAATGGACGTTCGGAGATAAGCTTTTTGGATAGAGTGAAGGCAAACGCGCGCTGGACATTGCTCGGCGTGTCACCAGGGGCATATTTCCCCGTCGCGGCCAAATATTCGTGTTGCCCCATGCTCAGCGGATTGACGATGGTCTGCAATTGCTTTTCGACATAGGCGTTGTCTACCATGATCGATAACGTGAAAAGACCCACGAAGCCGGCGGCGATCGCTGGTACCATTGCAGCGATCCGTCCGCGCATCAGAAGCGCAGCGGTCAGAAAGAGATAGATCAAAAACGCCTTGCGTTCCCCGGATAGCAGGAGCAGGGGAAGTATCCCTGCCCATGCAAACCAAAGGGCGCTCCGCTTGCCCCGTTTGGCGAAGAGGAGGAGCCCCGCGAGCGCAATTGGAAGGAAGGTGAATACGAGCTTTGGGTCGACCAAGTGCTTCCAGCCGACCGAGTAGCCATGAGCCACATGCCAAGTGATCGTATAGGCGAGAATCAGCACCATGCCGAAAAGCAAGATGTTGACGGCCTTCTGCGTCTCGAGCCATCTAGCCTCCTGTGCGATGGCGAACGCAAAGGCGCCCACAGTGGACATCTGCAACAACTCGCGCAGGCCGTTCTCTGCGTCCACGCTGAAGGCCGAGACCATGTGCCAGCCCAAGAAGGGCAGGAGCAGTAGAAAACCGGCCGAAAAAGCCAAATTTCGCCAACGGCCCGTCGCCAGGCCAATGATGAGCGCCAGCAATACGATCACCTCGAACGGACGCAGCAATACAAGACCCGTCTCGAGCCTGATTGGCAGGAAGAGGCTCAGTATCGCGAATGTGAGGAGATAACGCATCATAGCCCCCTCGCGGCGCGATATTCTTTTAGCATGTTCTCTTTCCCGGAAACAGAACTTGTTGGATGTATCAATGCCAGCCCGCAGAGAAACACTTCACCCTGCTCCAGCCGACGACCTCATCGTCCGCTCGCTGTGGCAATCGCATATCGAAGAGGTTTCCGCCTGTTGGCAAAGCTCACCCTCCTCGGCTGCGGGGAGGTTTACTGGTGGCAGAACTCATCAGCAGTCCGACGAGAGTGGTGAGCATCCCGACGGCTTGCGGTCGGTGCGGCCTAGCCGACGGTCTCGCTCTCCGGTGTCCAGGCTTCTGGCTGGTCGAGCACAGAGACCGCGCGAAACATGGCAGCGAATCTTATGCCCGGTATCCCGCGAACTGAGCTCATAGCTTGCGCCATTCGTCTACGATCGGAACGCCGTCGCGATACCAGAGGCACTCTATTGCGACGCAATCACGTTCGATACGACAGTCAGCTTTTGGACTGGTGAAGCCTCGCCCGAGAGGACCGTCAATGCGCTGAATTTCGGCGGGACATCAAGGGGATGGGTCCGCGCAAGTGCACGCCATTCAGTCCGCAGAAAGCCTTTGAGAAAAGCAAGGGACATATCCGTGGCGGTGGTTCCAATCTCACCTCAGATTCGATCGCTCGTGCTCATCGCCCGGAAGCACATAAAAGCCTGAGAGTTTAGGGCAGGGCCCAAGCCCGGAAATGGAGAGTATCCGATCGAGATCGGGGCGAAGCTGCAGACGAGTCTCTGTCGAAGCACCCTGTAGTCAAACCCCTTGTGATCGAGATAGGCGCCGGACTTGCTCCGTGGGACCTGTTGCCAGAGAATTGCCGCACGGAATAGCTCCCTGGCGCTGTATCGCCATCGCGACTTGTTTATGAAAACGGCGTTGGGGTACTTGAGCAAGAGAATAGGCCCAACCATGATGGGCACGGAGATGATCAGAACTCCACCAGCCCGAAGAGAGCGCTCACAGAACGAGATGAACTCCTCTAATACGTGGTCGTCGACATGCTCGAGGGTTTCAAAGGCCAGCACCGCGTCTAGTACCTCATCAGGTATCTCTCCCAGGTTCCCTACCGGCGTGAACGATGGGGCTTTTGGCGTCACATAGGGATCATAGCCGTAAAGCGGTCCTGTCCAGCCCCCGCCGGCCAGCGTGTTAAGAAAGTCGCCATTGTTGGATCCGTAGTCGAGGATAGCGCTGCTTGGAGAGAGATGTTGCTTCACAAGTCGGATACCCCTTTCATGCCGGCTTCTCTGCGCAAACCGCGCGGCCGGGTTGGGGCTATTCACCGTCAAGCGATCATAGGCGGACGGACTCATATGTTTCTCCCGGGGCGAAAAGGAACTAAGAGGAGACCCTGCCGCCTGTCCTTTTTGCTCGGGCAGGTGATGCCATAGTCAAGCCGCGAAAGCTCATTTGCACGATTACCTCTCTACGACGTCCGCTTCGGCTGTCCAGGCTTCCGGCTGATCGAGCAAAGAGAGAGCACGCACTTGGCACCGGATCCTGTGCCCAGCATCCCTTGCATTGAGCTTGTATGTTGCAGCAGTTTCGCCGATGATGGGAACTCCGTCACGATACCAAAGGTACTCCAGATGCGACGCTGGCACATTCGGCTGTACGCTCAGCGTGCTTCCGATTGAGGCAGAGCTGGAAAACTCTGGCAATCGCGCGAAGCCTGCAGGCACCTCCGCAAGGTCCGACTCCTTCTGGCGGACCCGAATATAGTCTATGGCCATGTCGTAAGTTTCGGATGGATCCGGCAAGACTCCGCCCCTGCCGGATCGAAAGCCCAAATCGACCATGATGTATTTTTGCGCGGCAAGCTCCGGAGTCGTCGGGCAACGTGCCACTTCATAGCCATCAATCACGAAGTATGTGTAATTATCTTCGATCTGGGCGTACCACGTATGAAACTCGCCATCATATATGTCTATCGCGTTGGGGAAGCCGTTTGATTGGTCGATCGGGTAGCCGGCGATCTTCCTGCGCACGTCAGCGGCGGCGGCGATTTGGGGATCGAGATAGGCAAGCGCCGCCTTATGCACATGCTGGCTGATATTGATCCACGTTCCGTCCTCCGCCCCATATTCCCAAAAGTCAGTTTCCAGACGATTCCGCGTCCGCCAAAACAGGTGCTCCTTGCCATAGGCCCAGAAGGCAGGAAAGAAGCCCGGGCGCGGCGCGGAAAGCTTGGGGAACTTGGCGCGGATCTCGAATATTCCTTTTCCCCACCACCGACCTTGGCCGTTGTTGTTGACCGAAGAAAACGCTCCGGTCCTCCAAACCTTGTTGTGGACGAGACGGAGCGACAGCGTGTGGCTCTCGGCATCGTGAATGTATGAAGACGGCGTACCGGAAATCCTCTGTGCCTTCGCATCCCCGCCGATATTGGTGAGGTGCGTTGGCGCGAACCAGCCGCTGCTCTGTGCGCCTGTCAGATCGTCGACAATGGTGTTGGTCTCGAAATCGTCGAAGAACACCGTCGTATAGCCGCTGATATCAGGCGCCGCCTGACCGCGATGGGCTTGGTTCGTCCTTGTATCAACCGCCGCCCAACTTGCCCAAGCCTGCGAATCGAAGGCATAGCGCGCGGGATTGTCGCTGGCATCCACCGCCGAAGGCGGGCTCTTTCTATAGGGATGATCGTCGGGCAGGTCGGCTTGCCTGCCGGCGCGCCACATGGCCCAACCCACGAGCTTGTCGATCTGCGCATCATTGAGTTCGCTTTGCCCGATGATGACGCAATCGATCGCGACATCGGCCCTCATCGGATTGTTCACATCGCCCATGAAGCTCTGCGATTTCATTAGGTTGGGTTTCAATGCATGAATCGCCTGGCCGGCCGTCTTGACCCCATTCACCACAGCCTGCATCACGAATCCGCGACGGTACCCGACCATGACATTCCAGTCGTCAAAATCGGTCGAGTACTGCCCTTCCTCGCTCTTGAGCTTGCCGTCATGGAGCCGCGAAACGAATGTGCCGGACGAGGGCTTGAAACAGACCTGGGGCTGGCGATGCACCGGGCCACCCTCCGCGCCATTGACGCAAACAACGGAAACGTTATTCGCATCTGCATTGATCGCCGAATTGCACCGGGCGATCACGAGCCACCACCGGTGGAGATAGGGGGAATCCTTATCGACTGGCCAGGTCAACGCCTGTTTCGTGCCCTTCTTGAAGAGGACGCCGCCGTTATTCGGAAGCTTTGTTGGGCAAAGGGAGGGCTCGGCTTGCACCGCAGCCACCGGCTTCACGCCGCCGGATTGCCATGAGGAGATTTCGCCTTCGGCCAGATCCTCCTGAAACCAGGATTTCACAATCATTTCCGGGAACAGACCAGGCTGCCAGGAGTGAGCTTTCGGCTGCGAGCCTTGCGCCGGACCGGCGGCGCGAGCGTCCCGTCCTGGGCGACCGGATGCCGTCAGCACAAGGGCGGCGCATGCGGCCAGCGCCAGATCCCGGCGAGAAATGCGGTGGGTCATTATCTAGTCCCTTACCTATCTCACATCACCTATCTCACATCGCGCCAGTATCCGCTGGTTTCGAGCTAAGGCTGCACCACGACGCCCGTTACCGATTATTGCGCTTCTCCTCGCAAAAACAATTCGCCGCGTTAGTTTGGCTTTTCAATGACGTCCTGCGGCGCCGAAGGGCAACAGAATCCTTCGAAACGGAGTGTCCGCGAGCATTGAGATACTATGGAACGAGCCGTTATCGTAATTCGTTCGGTCGAGGGGGCTCGAACATACGGGTCCACATGATCGCTGCCTCTCTCTCAACGTAAGATGGCCGCAGACAAGTTCTGGCAATTCTGCTACAAGGGGCTTAGTTTGCTCCGAAGATCTATCCGCGCGCCGGAACCCACTCGGTCAGTCTCCCGCGAGTTCAATGTGATGAACTTCGCCCGTCCTAGTACCTCCTTTCAGAAATCGGATTTCCCATGCGTTTCGTGTGGTACGAGTAGCGCTTGCAGTGCTGTCCGGCACGCGGCGATGAAGCGGGCGCGCTCCTGACGATGGTCGACAACCAAAAAACACGCGCGCTACGGGTACAGTGACACGAGCCTTTACGACGCGAGGGTTAGGAAATACTATCGCCCAATACACTCAGACAGGTCAATAGCGCACCGAACCGCAATCCCTGGACCCCAGAATGGATCGAGCCATTGTCATAAATTCCTTCGGCCGCGGCGGGTCGAACATTCTGGCGAATATGATCGGCTCTTCGCCCGGCGTCCTCATGACTTTCGATGAGTTTTGGCAGTTCTACTACAACGGCGGCTGGAATCTTCCTCCAAAGGTCTATCGGCGTCTGGGAGTCCGGGCGGGCAAGCTTGCCTCCAGGTCAGTGTTCTACGCTAAGCGATTTCAGAAGCGTCTGGAAAGAAGCATCCAAGCGTCGATTGCCGCTGACTACCAGCTGCGGAAGGAAAGGGGGCTCGATCTCGCGCTCGCGCGCCACGTCCTCTTTAAGGTGACTGAGTACGACATCTTCCTGAACTCTGAAATCGAGAAGCAGTTCGAAGAGACGATCTTCGTCGGGCTGGTGAGGAACGGCTACGGCCTTTGCGATTCATGGAACCGCCGAGGGGTGCCGGCCATGATGGCGGGTCGAGTCTACAGCCACATTGCCGGCAAGATGCTTGAGGAACAGGCTGCCAGAGACAACTACTTGCTTGTCAGGTTCGAGGATATGGTTGCCCATCCTCTCCGCTTTCTGGATCGCCTGTACGGGCGCCTGGCGCTGCCGCGGCCCCGTGAGGACGCCTATATTCACAAGCCAAAGAGCCATGGGCCCGGTCAGGAGGCCGCCGCGTCTGCACGTCGCACCATGCGCATAGTGGACAAAAGCTACTGGGCGTCACTCCTGGCCGAGAACATAAACGCTGCTGCGATCGAGCGACTGACGAGCGAGGACCTGAAGGACTTCAACAAGTACGGCTCCGGCGTCATGAAGACCCTGTACGAGGTTCGGTGAAGCAGCCCGGGCCCCTGAATTCGCAGGGGGTGGAGCAAGCGAAGGAGGCGAGCGGTGATCAAAATGCGCGCCTTTGGCGACCGGCCCTCGCACACTGTAACTAGCGTAGGGGGAATGCTCGCCGATGCGTCCGAATGAAGCCAAGCACGTTCAGACGCTCTTGGCTTCGCTTCCGAGCGAAGCAATGAATCCTTGCCTGAATATCGGCTCCTCAACCGCCCATTTTCGGACGGTGGAACAGCCCCACGTCGACCTGCACGTGTTTCGGCCGCTTCGTGAGCGCGGGGTACGCATCCTCAATATCGACATGAAGGAAGACGAGGGAGTCGACTTGGTTGGAGATGTGCTGGATCCGGCCTTCCAGGAGCGCCTGAGGGCGCTCCATCCCAGGCTCGTCATGTGCAGCAACCTACTCGAGCATTTGATTGATCCGGGCGCATTTGCCGAAGCCTGCGCCAGTATCGTGGAGCCTGAGGGATTCCTGCTGGTCACCGGCCCGTACAGCTATCCCTATCACCTTGACCCGATCGATACTCTCTACCGGCCAGCCCCCGATGAAATCCGTCGCCTGTTTCCTGATTTCGCTTGCCTGGAAGAGGCCGTCGTTTCGGACAGCACCTATCTGGACGATCTACGGAACCAAAATACATCACGAGAGCTGATCCGGCTTATTACGCGGCATGTTCTCAGTTGTCCGTATCTTCTTCTTGCTGACTTTGAGCGTTTCAAGGCTCGCTATCATAGATACTTCTGGATCTTTCGACCCTATTCGTCGACCGTGGTGCTGCTCCGGCGACAGTTTAAGGTTGATCAGTAGGTGATTGGATCATCCCGAAACGGCGCTGTAATCTTAGAGGACGAAGATCCATGTTCAATAAACAACGCGCTGAACCTGGGATGACCATATCCGCAAAGTACTCTCACGAGAATCCCCTACGGAAGAGCGTTTTTCTCACGCGCGATTCACACTCCTTGCAAATCAGAGCGCAACTCTCTTACATTGCGACAAGACGAATACTGTTTTCACTACAGAACCGACCTGCGTCTCCTCTCGAAACAGACGTACTCATTTCTGTTCGCCATAAGGCAATAGTCGTAACAATCCCCAAATCCGGCAGCGGATCTCTTATGGCAGCATTTCTCGACCGTTGGTCCGACCAGGACGGCGTGTGGTCTGAGACAACTTCACTCCAGGCTCTCTTGCGCAAGGACTTGAGCAGAAGAGAATATCGGGTAGTGGCAGTCGTTCGCAATCCCTGGGACAGGGTCTACAGCTGTTATCGGGATAAGATAGCACGGCTGGACCGGGGACGTCGCCGGGCGCACTTAATCGCACGTTACGAGGGCCTGCGTCCATTCATGCCTTTCGATGCCTTTGTTAGCTGGCTCGGCTCCGATGAGGGGACGGATGATCGCGCCGATCGCCACTGGGCGTCTCAGAGTGCCTTCTTGCGCGCGGAAAAGGAGTACAGATGCGATCACGTCTTCAAGCTTGAGCAGATTTCAGACGAGGTCGATCGACTGCGTGACATCCTCGGGGAACCAGATTTCCAGGTCCCGCGAACGAACATCTTCGGGAACACTCATGCTCGTCACGATGTGTACAATAGCTATACGCGGGCAATAGTCGAGAAAAGATACGAGGAAGACATCGACCGCTTCAGATATGCCTTCTAACTTGGCGTTCTTGTAATACGGGACTGGAAACGACCCGTGCGCAACGCCTTGGATAAAACGCTAGGCAAGTAGACACCAATTACCCCTGCTATCGGGGCCCCCGTGCATGTTATCGGCGAGGAGACCTCTCAGGGGCCCCAATGCGATCCCGACGCAGTACCGGGTGATGAGCCGCGCGCCGTCCCAAATCTTGCCGCACCTGCGAGCAGGCTGGCGGTGGTGCGGGGGCTCGCCGGTAGCCGATTGAAGAGAAGCTGCGGATGGTACCGGAGAGCTGGAGATGGACGTGCTCCGCCTCGCGTTCGGACGAGCTACGGCCTGGGCGGCTGAGAACTCGAGCAAGAAGCTCGCGGCTTGACACGAGGTCCGATCCAACTTCAAGTCGGGGGCGCCATGGGTCAAAGGATGGCTTACTCAGGTCTCCTCGCCGATCACATGCATGGCGCCCGACAACAGGTGAACACGCGCCGAACCTATGCAAGCGCAAACAATGGTGCGTACGCCACTTCTATCCTTCTCAGCTGTTCCGAAATTGCGCTTGTGCCAGCCGACGAAATAAAGGATCGCTGCTCTGATAGACATAGTCCTAGCTTGGCAAGGACCCGATCCGACCAACCAGCCTGCTGCAATCTTTCAGTTTCGAGCGGATAATCCAATTGGCGAAAGATCGCTGATAGTTTGAAGACCGACGGTTCGATGCTAACGACCGGGACACCCTCGCAAAGCGCCAAAATCGAAGCATGCAGGCGGCTGCTGATGACGGCATCGCATTTTCGGTATATGGACCGAAGCTGCTGATATCGAGGCTGGTAGTTGATGACCGTGGATTTATCGATCATTCGACTCAAGTGTCTGGCGAAAGGCAAATCGCGATGGATTGCATTCGACACAAGAACGATGGGACGCCCGGCCCTATTCAGACCTTCTGCCAGACGCGCCCATTCATCCACGCCCTGCATAGCCCCCAAGCCATTAACTGCAAGCCCGATCGCCCCGCGGGGTATGGCGCTTGCAGCCTCCGGCACCGATATCTGTGAGGCCAGAAATACCATATCCGGTGCCTCATGAATAATCGAATTGCGCACGCCAAGATCTATCGCAACTTCAACCGATTTTGCGTCGCGCACGCTCAAATAGCACAGGTTCTTGTATACGTGAGCAATCAAGGCACCGAGAGCATTGTTCCCGATCTCGAGGCTGTGGTTGATTGCGACAGTCTTCTTTCCGCTTAACTGAGCGATTCGAAGCAACAGAAGCAACCGCATCACTTGATGAGGATCGCCGGTTGGACAAATTTCCCCTGCGGGATTCCAAACGACTAAATCGGAAGTACAACAAGCTGTCACAGCGGTTACAGGAACTGATCTCTCGATTAGTCCCATGCCGGCCAATTTCCTACGCAACGCCAGCTTCTGCTTTACTCTTCGGAAGGGACCACGAAGCTCCTTTCCCGTCTCGTCAAGCTTGACCAAATCTAACTCAGCTTTCGCTGGCAAAGGCGCGTCCTCCCTGTAAAAGCGCAATGTCAGCGCGTGAGCTAGTGCGTCAAACTCCTTGATCGAACCTCCACCGATGCCCCTCAGATCAAATTGTTCGAAAAAGCGTGGGTAACGATCAATAGCTCGAACATCCGCAGCAGGAAAACGGGATGTTACGTACCGTATGAACTCCGTAGAGAGTCCCTCATTGCCCGCATTTTGCGTATGAAGACGCGTTATAAGAAGAACACGAGGTCTCATATCAGTCCCGATCACATAGAGTAACGAGCAAACCGGCGAAAAGCAAACCTCGGCAGCGTTCGAACTCCTTCTACACCAAACCACACCAAAGTTTTCTCTGGTAAGAAGTATAGCAGTAGGAGCACTGAGTTCATAACAGCAAGAGTGCCGATTGCGAGAATGACAATGCTCGATTGCCCAACAAGCATAGCCTTTGTACCTACGCCGATGGCAACAACCACCAAGGCGAGAGACATTGGCATAACGTGAGCCCTAAGAATGGCACCGATACTCATTTCCATAACTCTGGAGACGAGTCGGACGGTGATCACAAAAGCAGCGCCGAAAGCCAGTAGCACCACCGTGCAAATGCTGGCGAGGCCATGATCGGAAGTCGTCAGGATGCCGAGTGCGAGTATAGCAACGACAGCGCAGTTATTTTTGATGATGAGGTAAGGCTGCCCCAGCGCCTGAAGGACTGCGTAACTAACCCTGTTACCAAGCCGAAAATATAGGCTGATCGCAAGAAGGGCAAAGGGCAAGACAGCCTCGTCCCATCGTGGACCAAGCATAATGTCGACAAGCTCTTGCGCGAAAACGATAGAAAATGCACTGGTCGGGATGGTGGCCAGAGCCGTTAAAGATAGGCCCTTCAGGAATCCGCTGCGCAGGCGTTCTCGGTCATTCTGAAGCTGAGCCATGGCAGGAAATGCAACAGTTCGGATGATGCCGTTGAAGAGATGCCCTGCATTTTCGCTGAGGAAAGCCGCGCGCGTGAAAAGACCGAGCGCCTCGGCGCCCATGAGCCGTGCGATAAGAAACTTGGGGGTATTGTTCACCAGGTATCCGAAGGGCTGCGTGAGCGAGAACCCAAGGCTCATCGGCCACAATTCGCGAAACGCTCGAGCTGAAAAGCCGGGCAGCACGAGAAGCTTGCGAGCAGCAACTCCGAAGGCAAGCGCACCAACAGACACTTCTGCAATCTGCATGGCAACGAGCGACCAATAGCCGAATCCGGCGAATGCCATGGGAACAGCAACGACGAAGACCGCTACGGAGAAGCTGAAGAGCGGGCGGAGAGAAACCGCCCTTATCCTCATGTTGCGCACAAGGAGCGCCTCGCAGATCAAGTTGAAGGAACCCAGCGGAGTCGTGAATGCGAGCAGTTTCACGACATCGGTTAGAGCTTCGATACGCATCAATGCTGCGACAAACGGCGCTGCGAGCCACAAGGCGGCACCGATCACGCAAGATAGAGTAAGAGAGACACCGAGCGCAGTTGCTATGTGATCTCGCTCGACGACCTTGCGCTGGACGAGCGCCTGGGCCAGGCCCAAACCATAGAGCATCGCCGCAAGCTCCACGGCGATGAGTGCGCCGCCGACCACGCCGTAATCCCGCGGCGAAAGCAGCCGCGCCAATATCGCAACCGAAATGATTTTCAGCCCCAGGCGAACGATCGAGGTTACGCCGGACCAAGCAGCGCCCTTCAGCATGCGCTCTGTCAGTTTGCGCGGTTTAGTTGTCGAGTTGCTGTCCTCCGTGTTTACCATGCACGATGCGCCGTTTGGGTCACCGGTAGCGTCTCCGCCGTCGTTTGCTGATTCAGCCATGAACAGAATCCTGTTGGCGCCATCGATGACCGCGCCATTCCAGCTTGATGAAGGTTGTCGCCAATACATCCCCCTTCCGTACGAAGAGCCTCTGCTTGACTGCATTTCTGCCGGGAGCCGCCTCGACCAGCTCGCCACCGGCAACATTCAAGTGACGCCGCACTAGGACGGAGTAAACCGCCCTTTCTGCTTCCGTCCACTGGCCAAATATGAGCGTCTGTGCATTAGATTCTCGCCTGGCAAAAGCAGCTACCAGACGAATCTCCTCTTTGTACCGAGCATGTATAGCTCCATTTGGAGCAGGGCGACGCTCTCCATGCTGAACCGCGCGGCGATTGTCTGTACTGCGTGCTGCGCCATCTCATAGCGCTCGGCTTCCGACAGGCCGAGCGCGCGACGAAGAAGCCCGGAAAACTCGGCATGCGAGCGGGCCAGAAAACCGCTGCGCTCATGTTCCACAATGTCGGACGCACCGCTGACATCGGTGACGATTGGGACCACGCCGCAGCTCATGGCCTCGAGCAGGGCGTTTGACATGCCTTCCGACGCCGAGGTGGAAAGATAGAAATCAGCCTCCCACAGAAAGGGAAACACATCTTCGACCGCGCCGGCGAAAGTGACCCTGCTGGACAGGCCCAACCGGGCCGCCTGCTCCTCGAGGGTGGCGCGGCACTGGCCATCGCCCAAGATGGTGAGTTGCACCTTTGCGTCGGCGGGAAGTGCCGCGAACGCATCGATCATGTGCCCGAGGCATTTTTCCGGATCGAGACGGCCAAGGCAGATAAAGCGTCGGCTGCCATCGGCGCTCGGCTCGCGGTGCGGCATGCGGGGCAGATCGATCCCATTCGGAATCATATGAATGCGATCCGCGTCGATGCCATGTCTCTTCAGATCACCAGCGATCTGGCGGCTATTTGCGATGAAGGCCGTGACGTGACGTTTAATCAAGGCGGACGCCCAGCGACCGATGATCTTCTTTTCGCGCACAACGTCGAGATCGAAACACCGTCCACCCCGGGCCAATTTTGCGAGAACCGGTTTGCGCAGGAGGGCTCCTGCCAATGCCGCCGGAACAGCGTGAAGTCGGGCATGGATGATATGTACGACATCGAATTCGTCGCGACGGCGCAGCATCCAGATCAAAACCTGGACACACCACGACAGGAACGACAGCATATGCCGCCCGCCCAAATACGGAGCCGCGCGCAAACGAAGGCGATGGATAGGCACCCCGTCGATGGCCGACCGTTTCGGGGTCGAGTGCGACAGTCTGGGTGCCAGAATGGTTGCGGAAACGCCGCTTTCAACCAGCGCCCGAGCAAATCGCCGCGCCTGTTGTTCGCCGCCGCCATATGACTCAGGAAAATAGGTTGGGAGCACGAGCAGAACACGTATGCTGGGAAGAGCTTCGGCTCGCGGGGTCTTCGTCGGATGAGCAGAGGCAACTTCTGTTACATTCATATCAATCCACCGAATTTGCCGCCAACAAATCCGGCAATCTGCCCGATCTCTGTAGGGCACTTCATCGCGGAAGAGCCAGATTTCGAACAGGAGGCCTAGTCGACGCTCCCTTGCTCGCCAGATGCTGGTTGAGAGCCTGGCGGTAAATGGAGTCGATCCGCTTGCCCATGCGATTGGCGTCCCAGTTCGAGAGGTCCGTCGCTGCGGCACCTTGGGCGAGGCAAGCCAGTTTTTCGCGATCCTCCAGGAGGGCGGCCGTGGCGTCGGCCATGGCGCTCAAGTCGTCCGGGGGTGTGATCACGCTATTGGTGCCAGGACGGAGCACTTCGCGAAGACCCGGCAGATCGCAAGCGACGCATGGCTTGCCGCCGGCGAGATATTGCATGAGCACGCGGGGCAATCCCTCCCGCATGGAACAGAGCAGGCAGAGATCCGCGAGTGCGATCAGCCGCTCGGGGTCGTCCCGATAACCGGCAAAGACCACGCGGCGTTGGAGCCCCAGCCGGTTGACTTGCAATTCGGCGATCGAACGAAGCGGCCCATCGCCTGCGAGCACAAGTACCGTGTCGGGTAAGCGCGCGGCGATTTTCTTGAAACCCTCTAGAAATTCCGCGTGTCGCTTGCGTTGCTCGAATGCCGCAATCATCAAGAGCACAGGCGGGTGCGGCGCGTCCGGTGTCAAGCGCAGCAAATCGCGCCAATCGTCGGGCGGACGGGCGTTGCGGAAACGATCAAGGTCGAATCCGGAATGGACGACATAATGTTTGTCTGGATGTCCCACTCCTGCGCTCAAATATAAGTCACGGACGCCCTCGCTCACGCTGATGAACGCACTGGTGACTGGTGCTGCAAGCTTTTCCAATGCGAGATAGACAAACCGCTCGGCGACGCCGACATTGACAAAAGGCACGATATGCACGCCATGAACGATCGCTGGAACGCCCGCCGCCCATGCCGCGAAACGCCCGAGAATGCCTGCCTTGCTGGTGTGCGTATGTACGATGTCGGCATTCAAGGCGCGGAATCTCCGGGTGAGCGCCAACAATGCCCTCATGTCGGAGACAGGCGAAATGGATCGGGTCAAGCCCGGGACGCCAATGAGTTCCACCCGCGGGTCCACTTTAGCTACAATTTCCCGGTCGACGGCCTCGCCATGCAGCAGGACAACATCATGTCCTCCTTGCGCGGCCCAATTGCAGGAATGGACGGTATTCTCATCAGCACCGCCATTGATGAGACGGGTAATGACATGAGCGATACGCAGTCGTCGCCCCAAGTCAATCTTGCCTTCCGCGTCCTGTGCTTTCATATCACCGCACCGATCGCGCTGAATTTATCCGTTGGGTGCGTTCCCACGCCCAGCCGCGCGTTTGGTTCATGTGTCCCGATATCGGTGCTACTGCATTGGAGTAACATGCCACGCCTCGGTGGGTGCATGCCGTATGGAGATGAACCCCGAACCTAAGTGTGCCCCGGCCATGGCACATGCAGTCCGTAAGGAGGGTTATTCCAACGGCTTCCAGTCGATCAGATCTAACTTGTTGGATTTAAACGTCTCGGAGAACTGCCGCTGTTACCCCGGGCACAGCGGAGTGATTATTTTGCGGTATACCTTGTACCAATACTTCTGCCTTATCGCGTTTGCGCGAAAATCGGATCGGAACCGGACTCGTTCAAAAAAGTAGTCGCGCTCCCGTTCGCGGCTCGCCTCGACGAAACAGTGAAGAAAATTCCTGTGCGGATGCATCAGACTCGCAGGTACAGCCGCATCGCACGCGCAACCAACATTCTAGAGGAAATCAAGAGCCGGATGCCATCGAGCGGAAGCTCATAGGACTGCACAATTTCTCGTGTTGAAGGGCGGCTACGCCGCCAAGCAAGCCTGCTTTCCGTTCGCCGCAATGAGCCCGTGGTCCGTCCTGAACCGTTGAAGGGCAAGATCCGACTGACTGCCCCCTGAGGTTCCGTCATGTGTTGCTCCGACCATCTCCCCGCGTCGCGTTGATTTTCGCATTTGTGCTAAATTTAGCCTGCGAGATGCGCAACTGTCCGGCGACTGAACCGGCGCGAACCCGATTGTGAGGCTCGATGTACTCGCTGGCGGCGGGATCGCCCGAGGCATCAGAATCAAAATTATCCGGTCAATCGGTCGGAAGATGGAATACATATATCCATTTAGCTTCCCTGAGGAGATGCTATTACTTCAATAGACATTACGATCCGAAAACATCAGTAGAGCAGTTTTCCAAATTATCTTAATGTCGAGAAGCATGCTCCAGGATTGTATATACCAGAGGTCATGCTCAACGCGTTTTTCCATCCTCCAGAGTTCCTTCGTTTCCCCTCGAAAACCATTGATCTGAGCCCACCCTGTTAGACCGGGTTTTACATGATGGCGATAAGCATAGCTCGCAATAGTCAAAGTATAGCTGTCGTCATGAGCGACGGCGTGAGGTCGGGGCCCAACCAGGGACATCTCCCCACGAAGCACGTTTAATAATTGCGGCAGCTCGTCGATGTTTGACCGGCGCAATATTCGGCCAAGTCGGGTAACCCGCGCATCATTGCGCTGAGCCTGGCGAATTTGTGTACCGTTCTCCTGCACCGTCATCGATCGGAATTTGTAAATATTGAACGGCTTACCACCAAAACCTCGTCGCATCTGCCGGAACACCACAGGGCGACCGTTCTCGAGCGCTATGGCACATGCGACCAAGGCCATCAACGGAGACAGGAACAGCAGTAGCAGGGATGCAACAGCAATGTCGAACAACCGCTTGAGCAGGCGTTCGGCAGGCCTCAACGGCACACGCTGGACTTCGAAGGCTCGCTGCCAGCCGGTGTGCAGCGGCCTTCCAGCCAGAATTCTATCTATGTAGGCGTCGGCGAAAAGATAAATCGGCAGCGGGAGGCGGGACATTTCCTCCAGGATGCGTTCGATCAACTTCCGCTGGTCCCAAGAGCAAAAGAGATAAACTGCCCCATACGAGCCATTACGGAACGCAGTCTGTGCAGCCGCGGCGGCGGCATGCACCGATCGTGCTGCGATCGTGCCATCATGGTTCTCGATGTTCGAAACACCACAAACCGCGATGCCCTGTTGCCCAAGCTTGTTGATTATCCCCTGTTCCTTTCCAGGAACGCCAGAGTAAAACAGATAAACTGTGCGCAACACGAGTTTCTCAGCCGCCAGAAGCCGTCTCAGCCCGCGCGCTAGAACCGCGTGGCCAGGCAGCAGGATTGGGAATCCGACCGCAAACGCCAGCGTCAAGGAGCCGCGCGAGAACGTCGACGTCGTCTTCGTGAGAAAGGCGAGCCAGAGAATTGAAAAGAAAACAAACAGCCAGCCGCTGAACAGTGTTTTGATCCTGCAGTGATCGTCCAGGATGCCACTAACCGTATAGGCGCCCCTGGCGGTCATGAATGCGACCAGCAACAGGCCGGCGGTAACACCTAGGCAGATCGAATCCCAGATTTCTGGCGGCCTCACGCCGAAGGCCCTATGGTAGAGCTCAATCGACGCAAGAAATATTGTCTGTCCAAGGAGGAAATCAGCAGCTGCGAGAAACATGCAGACTGCTCCCACGGGGAGCCGTAGCGGCTCTACGCTCCGCTTCCAGAGCGCACGCGACGCCTCGGTAGGTGCATGCCGCATAAGACGACCCCCCCGAATCCTGTTGCATCCCTTCTCCTCTATGGGTCATGGCACACGCCATCCCATAAGGAAGGAGGGGGTTATCCCAACGGCTTCCAGTCGGTTAGATTTGATTTAAATGTCTCAGAGACATGTCGCTGTTACCCCGGGCACAGACGAGTCGCTATTTTATCGTATTCTAATGTGTTAATATTTTCTGCCTTAACGCGTTTGCGTGAGAACGGGCGGGAGGTCGGACTCGTTCAAAGAGGTGGTCAAGGCAATGCTGTAGGGGGCTGGGGCGCTTACCCTATCAGGGAGAGGGAGCCATGACAGAGAATGGCGCTGAGGTTCGAGTCAAGCAGCTGAACAACATACGCTTATTTCGACAATTTGGACAAGATACTGTTAGTGAAATGGCGAAAGCAGCCATACTACGGAAGGTTCCAAAGAATAAAGTCTTAACTCACCTTGGGGACATACCGCGATATATTTACTACATAATTCGCGGAAAAGTTCGTCTTAGTGTTCCTCTCTCAGACGGCCGAGAATTCATCTATTCTGATCTCGGTCCGGGTGACACTTTCGACTTGACTAGATTGTTCATCTCGCGACACAGTAACATGAACGCTGCGTCAGTCGTGGACAGCGACTTGCTCCAAATCGAAGCAGCTTTCATGGCTAGCGTCTTCGACAAGCACCCAGATCTCGCACTGAAGGTGATCCCGTACTTATGCCAAGCAACGCACGACGCGCAAGAGCGAGTGATCCACAGTGCGTCCAATGCCCTATCCATTCGATTGGCAAACACGCTGTTGCGATTGATTGAGACCCCGCACAGCAAGGCTACCGTGAATGGAGCTCTGAGTATCCACATTTCGCAGACCGACCTCGCGGCAATGATCCCGGCGTCTCGAGCGAAAGTGAATCGTTGCCTGAGAGAATGGGAACGGCGGTATCTGACCCAATACGACCACGGCTCGCTGACAATTCTCAATCGCACCGCATTAGAGGCTGTTGCTCTTGGCTACTCGCGTTTGATCGTTCAATGATGCCTTTCCCGTGTGATCGGGCATCTCCACGCCATCCTCCGGGAAGATAATGAACCGGAAGTGGTGCCGGTCGTGCTTGGATCGCTCTAGAGTCCTTTACGTCGGCGTCGTAGGTCGCCGCACCGGACATGTGCGCCTTCCTAGATACGAGGACACCGCTCACTGCCGTGCAGACTGCGTCGACTGAATCGACCTCTCGATCAGTTCTTCGGTGGCCATTGGAACCGGGCAGACGATTTCATGCGAGCGGTAACGGCGGCCTTCTTCGTCGCCATCTTCGCCGTCGGTGGCATCTGTTTCACTCCCGACCCTCGAGACACCCAGCGAATTGGTCTCCAATGGCACGCACCAGGGCACCGCCTCTTTGCTGTGCGCGGTGCGACTTTGCTGTTGGAGAATCCGGGACTACATTATCATCAGCGTCGCCCAAGTACGTCACGTTGGTGGAAAATGGATCTGCAAGCCTTCAGAGATTCGATTGCGAAATCACAGCCGCCCGCCGGCTTGAGTCCTGCCTTGGAGGCGCTGTGGTGGGATGCAAAGGGCGATTGGGCCAAGGCGCATGAGCGCGCACAGCTGCGCGACGATATGGCAGGCATGCGCGTGCATGCTTACCTGCATCGCAAGGAAGGCGATCAATCCAATGCGGAGTATTGGTATCGTCGCTGCAACGCCGCGCCGTCGACCTCTACGCTTGATGAGGAATGGCAAGAGTTGGCGCGGGAACTTTTGCGGCAAGGCTGACGGCTTCCGCCGAAAAGTCTGGCTTTGGCTGCGATCCGTCGTCGCAATGCAGGTTTTCCCACGATGCTGCCGCCTATCGACGATTTCTGGGCTTGCAGGGCTGGGAGAGGGCAGGGAATACACTAGCTCCTGGCTTTGATCGGCAAGCGACACCGCGAGCTCGCCATCTGCGGCTCGGCCGCAGTGGCGCGAAAAGGAAATTTGGATCGCTCGCTGTGCAAATTGAAACGCGCGATGTGAGGAGTTCGCCATGTTTCGTACGATTGCGTCGGCGCTGTTCGCCGCGCTGCTCTGCTCGGTGGCCGCGCGTGCCGCCGCGGAGGAGGTCCGCTATTATCCCGTTCCGGAGGGCGCCGGCCCGCACGATGTCGCTCCGGCGCCGGATGGCTCCGTATGGTACACCGCCCAGGGACAGGGCGCGCTTGGGCGGCTCGATCCTGATACAGGCGCGGTCAAGCACATCAGCCTTGGCGACGGCTCGGCGCCGCACGGGGTGATCGTTGGTCCCGACGGCGCTGCCTGGGTGACCGACGGCGGCCTCAACGCCATCGTGCGCGTCGATCCCGAAACGGAAGCGGTGAAGGCGTTTCCGCTACCCGAGGGGCACGGCAACGCCAATCTCAACACCGGTTCCTTCGACAAGCACGGGAGGCTCTGGTTCACCGGGCAGGAGGGCATTTACGGCAGGCTCGATCCGGCGAGCGGCAAGGTCGACGTCTGGAGCGCCCCGCGCGGTCGCGGCCCCTACGGGATCACGACCACACCGTCCGGTGAGGTCTACTACGCCTCGCTCGCCGGCAACCACATCGCCCGGATCGATGTTTCGACCGGCGAGGCTTCCCCGATCGACCCGCCGACCGCGGACCAGGGCGCCCGCCGTGTCTGGTCGGATTCCAAAGGCCGCATCTGGGTCAGCGAATGGAACGCCGGCCAGGTTAGCGTCTTCGATCCGGCAGCAAATGATTGGCGCAGCTGGAAGCTGCCCGGAGACGCGCCCCAGGCCTATGCCGTCTATGTCGATGAACGCGACAAGGTCTGGCTCACCGATTTCAGCGCGAACGCCATCGTCCGCTTCGACCCGGAAACGCAGACCTTCGCGAGCTTCCCGTCCGACCGCGAAGACGCCAATGTGCGCCAGCTCAACGGGCGCTCCGGCGAGGTATGGGGTGCGGAGTCCGGTACCGACCGCCTTGTCGTGATCGAGACCGAAACGGGCAATTAAAGCAAAGAGGTCGAGGCAACGACGAGTCAGTTGCGCGAAGAGACCCTCGGCGATTGTCTTTTGACATCACGTAGGGAGATGCGCTCTACACGAAGAGAAAATCGCTATTCGAGATGCTTGCGACGAGGACACCGTTTAGCGAAAGCGTGTCACTGTCGGAGAAGACGACCAGCGTGTCGCTCCCGACCTGCCGGAGTTCGCTATATCTTTGGTGTCCTGAAATCTCCAGGAGATCATCGCCGGAAAGGTCGAAGTCGGTGATGGTGTCGTGGCCATGGCCGGCGGCGAAGACGAAGCTGTCGTTTCCCGTTCCGCCGGTGAGGATATCGGTGCCAAGACCACCGACGAGCCGGTCCGACCCGCCTCGGCCCTCCAGCCGATCTGCGCCGCCGAGGCCTTCGAGCGTGTTCGCTGCGCCGTTGCCCACCATGGTGTTGGCGAGTTCGTTGCCTTTTCCCGCCAGATTGGCAGCCGACCTCAGGAAGAGGTTTTCGACGTTGTCGGCCAGGGTCCAGTTTGTATAAGCATGCGTCTCGTCGAAGCCGCCATTGTTCTCTTCGATCGTTTTGTCACCGGCATTGTCGACATGGAAGACGTCATCACCCGCGCCGCCAACAAGCGTGTCGGCGCCCGCTTTTCCGTTCAAGATATCGCTGCCGCCCATTCCATAAATGACGTCCGCACCGGGACCGCCGGTAAGCGTATTGTTGCCGTCGTCGCCTACGATTGACCCCGGCGGCGGCTCGTCGAGTGGATCGATCCAGACGAAATCCGAACTGCTCAGGGAGGCGCTGGTCACGCCTTTGAGGAGAACAGTGTCGCTGTCGGAGAAGACGACCAGCGTGTCGCTCCCGACCTGCCGGAGTTCGCTATATCTTTGGTAGCCTGAAATCTCCAGGAGATCATCGCCGGAAAGGTCGAAGTCGGTGACGGTGTCGTGGCCATGGCCGGCGGCGAAGACGAAGCTGTCGTTTCCCGTTCCACCGATGAGGATATCGGCGCCAAGACCAGCGACGAGCCGGTCCGACCCGCCCCGGCCCTCCAGCCGATCTGCGCCGCCGAGGCCTTCGAGCGTGTTCGCTGCGCCGTTGCCGATCATGGTGTTGGCGAGTTCGTTGCCTTTTCCCGCCAGATTGGCAGCCGACCTCAGGAAGAGGTTTTCGACGTTGTCGGCCAGGGTCCAGTTTGTATAAGCATGCGTCTCGTCGACGCCGCCATTGGTCGCCTCGATGGTTTTGTCACCGGCATTGTCGACATAGTAGACGTCATTACCCGTGCCGCCGACAAGCGTGTCGGCGCCGACCCCGCCGATGAGTTGGTCGGAGCCGCCGCGGCCCTCCAGCAAATCATCGCCAGCCAGCCCATCCAGCACATTGGCTCCCTCGTTTCCGCCGAGTTGGTCGGCAAAGGAAGAGCCTGTAAGATTTTCGATGCTGGTGAAGGTGTCGCGGTCGCTTCCGATACCGGTCCCGTCCAGGCCGAGATGTTGTTCCAGTGCGGCCATCCAATGTGAGGCGATTTTTGCATAGCCCCCGGCAGTCGGATGCAGCCCGCTGTCAAGCGGCGGCGCGGTGATGTCATCTGGTGTCAGATCACGCATGTCGACAAAGGCGATCTTGTGCCCCTGGGCGGCCAGTTCAGAGATCAGACCGGGCATTGCATCATTATACGCATCGACACGGTCTGCACGCGCTTGCGACTGTTGGCCGACGCGAACGGGAGGCAAGGAACCGACGAAGACGGTCAAGGCGGGATCGCTGGAGGTCAGGCTGAGCAAAAGACTGCGCAAATCCTGCAGCATCGTTGGCACGCTGTCGGTCGAGCTGTCATTTGTTCCGGCAATCAGCAGCACGGCATCGGGTTTCGTAGCGGCCACAACATCGTTGTCGATGCCGTTCAGTTGATTGAGCGTCCAGTTGCGGTGACCCTCGTGATCCCGATCGCCCATGCTGGCGGGTCCGTTGGACGAGGAACCGACGAAGTCGATCTTCACATTGAGTGCCGCCAACTGTTCCAGCATGAACTTCCGATACCCGCCGCTTTCGGTATCGGAAGAACTCGCGATCACTCCATAGGTAATGGAATCGCCCAGCGGCAGTATCGACAGCAATTTGTAGGCATGGCCGGAAGCCAAATCGGCGATGACCCCACGGGACGAAGCGCCGTAAGTGACTGCGTCCGAACCGGCTCCGCCGACGAAAGCGTCCGGATGGCTGCTATCATAGAACACCGTCATAGTATTTTCTCCCCCTGGCAAAGCTGCTCACGGGCATGACCGCCTGGGCCGCAGCAGAAAGGCTCGAAATCGTCATAGCTGGTCGGCCGGTCGAGACCGATGCCGTAGAGGCTTTTCAGCCTGAACTCGTAAGCAAGCAACCGCGGCGTCTGCCCGAACCAGCTGTTGGTGCCGCCGACCAGGCCGATCGTGTAATTCCACGATCTGCCGGCGTCCTCGTCCCGGATATTGCTGTTTGCGCGGCGTTCGAGCTGCCGATCACGCGTGCTGTGGCGCCACAATCCGAAGGGAACACGAGTTTTTCTCCGTCCGACGAACTGGTGCAGGAAAAAGGCTGAATCGAAGCCAGCGCCGATCACGACGATACCATGGTGCTCGTCGGCGACCTGTTTGGCCCGGGTGTCGAGTACCATTTTCCATGGCCTCTTCAGCCACTGACCCTGCACCTGACGCCGATGCGATCGGTTTTCTGCAGGTCAGACAAATTCAATGTTGCATCGCACTCTTAGGCACTGCAACATAATATTTGCCACTACTTTGGGTAGATTGGCAACATTTTTTTGAGCCTGCAAATACCCTGGCTCGACACCGGGCACGGTGACGCGGGCGGCGATCGCTGTTGCTGTTGTTGTACCAAATTGCGACAGGTCGGCAATTTAACGCGGGCATTTATCGGAAATTGGCACAACTTGCGCGCGCGCATTGAGCCAGGGGCATCTTGAACTTTCGTCGTTGCCTGTGCGTTTAGGTTGTAGTACGCATCCTGTTGCAGTGCAGCAATATCCGGCGGCAACGTGCGGCGTGAGGGCTCATCCCGTCCCCCGGAAGGTGAGCACCGAAAACCGAACAGGTGAGGCGAAAAGTCCGGAAGACGGGAGAAGCATGGGATGAGCATCGGAGCGGGCAGCGCCCGGCGTTGGCCGTCAGTCGGCATCGAGCGTTCACCCGCTGAGCGTTATGTCCTTGCAGCCCTTCTTTTTTTCCCGTTCCTGTGCGGGGTCGTTCCGATCCTGTTATACGAGAAGGCGGCGTCCCGCGTGGCGTGGCACGATCCTGCCCTCGCCACGGTCAGCGCCATCGGGTTGGCTCTGCTTTGCTGCCTTTTTGCATTCGTGCGCTATCCCGCCGAGGCGCGGGCTGCGCGCATCATCGTGGTCGGCCTGGCGATAACGCTGGGCCTCTTCAGCTTCGGGCTTGGAGACGAACTCGGCATTGCCGACGCGGTTCGCGCCGACGCGTTGGGCAATGCACTCACATATGGTCGCCTGATCGCGCTTGCGGCGGCGCTTCTTTCGATCCTGCGGCCATCCTTCGCCATTTTCCCGATGGTCTATTTCGGCTTCCACAAGAATGTCACGCGGGCAGTTTCCGATGCTGCGGAACTGGGCCGCAACGACTATGCGCCGTTGATTGAGGTCGGTCTCTTCCTGGCCTGTGGCCTGTTGGGCCTTGGCCTGCTGCAGAGCTTGAGCCGGCTGAAGCCCTTCACCAGGAACCTACCCAGCCTTGACGAACTCGGAACCAGGAATTTCGCGGCCCAGGCTGCCGGCATACTGCTGCTCGCCGGGATCGGCGCCCATTTTGGCAACTACTTCATGTCCGGGATGGCCAAGGTCACGCTTGACGGAGGGCCGTTGAGCTGGATCCTCGAGAACCCGACCAGTTCCATCATGCTGGCCGGGTACGGCTTAGGCGCGGCCCCGTTGGGCTTTTCCGAATCGCTGCTCGCTCATGCCTATGAAGCGGTCAGGGCGGTCCAGGTTCCGATGAATGTCGTTATCCTTGCTGCGCAGCTTCTATGCTTTCTCGCTTTTTTGCGCCGGCGGTGGCTCATCGGACTGACCGCATTATTCGATATCATGCATATCGGGATATTCCTTCTGAGCGGCGCCCTTTTTCTGCACTGGATCATCTTGAACAGTCTGATCGTCGCGGCTCTGACGAGAATGAAGGAAAATTCGTTTTCCGCGACTGCCATCGTAGCCGGGATTGTTGTCACCATATTCGGCGACGCGGTCTTCTATAACGCGCGGCTCGGCTGGTATGATTCAAGGCAAATCCGGCAAGCACATTTCGAGGCGCTGACGAAAGAAGGTGACTGGGTGCGGGTCGCACCCAGCTTTTTCCGCGACGCTTCCTATCTGCTCTATGCCCGTCACTTCGGCTATCAGGAATATCGTCGTGAATCCGGCCACGTTCCGACCTCAGCTTGGGGCCAGATCGGGATCAGGAAGGTGGGGCCGAAGTCGTCGGAAATTGCCTCGTCCAACTATGAGGTCATGAAGCTTACGAACGAGTGCGCCTATCCAGTCGAACAGCCGATCACGCCGCCTGACTACGATGCGGCCCGCCCGGCGCCGTTTATTCTTGGCCAGCACAATCGCGCCGTGAACCTGGCGAGCTCGGCTGTTGCGGTCGGTTACAACTTCTATCCACACCATCATTATTCCATGCCGTTCCTGCACCGCGCTTTTGAGGCGCTGGAGCCTCGCGACATCGTGGCGTATCGATACCTGGTCGATACCGTCTGCCTCGATGTCGCGGATGGCAAGGTCGTGCGGCGGGTCATGACCCAGACATTGGGCCCCAGGATCGATGTCCGCCAGTGAATCCGGCGAGGGCGCAGCGGACGTTCAGCACGCGAGTTGACTATAAGGCAGCACCAGTTTCCACGCTCGCAAATCCCTGCTCCTGACGCTGGTCCAAGATTGCCACGGAAGTCGAATTTCATTCCCCAGGCAGCCCGTCATAATGAGCCCGGCGGCGGCATTACCAGCATGTCTCGAGGAGGAGATAAAAATGCGGCTCAACAGGCCTTTGGTTTTCACGGATAAGGTTTCATCGGAGCTTTCTACCGCCGCAGGGAGGAAGCGGCGTCGACGTCAGATCATCCTGATATGTGCAGCTGCGGCGGCCGGTTCCGCGATTGCAGGTTTTTCGGCACAAGGCGCCGAAAAGGCAGCCTGGATCACCACTTGGGCTGCCACACCTGCTCCGCGCTGGTCGGATGATCTTCCTGCGCCTTTCGGAGTGCCGGAGGTATTGGAGAACCAGACCGTCCGCCAGGTCGCCCGCATCAGCGTTGGCGGCAATAGCGTGCGGGTCGTGCTGTCGAATGCTTTCGGCGAAAAGCCGCTGACCATCGGTGCCGGCAGCGTCGCAATAGCAGGCAAGGGCGGCAAGGTCGATCAGGCGACCTTGAAGCCTCTGACCTGGGGCGGCAATAGTTCTGTGGTCGTTCCGCCGGGAGCTCCGATCCTCAGCGACCCCATCGCTCTCCCGGCAGAAGCGCTTTCCGAAATCTCGGTCAGCATTTTCCTGCCGAAGAAGACTGCGTTGTCGTCGGTACATTGGGATGGCGTGCAAACCGCCTACATCTCCGGCCCGGGCAATTTCACAAACGAGGCTGCGTTCAAGGCTGACAGCACACTCAAATCGCGCCTGTTTCTGAGCGACATATGGGTTGACGCCGTGCCGGAATCCGAGGCGATCGTGTTTTTCGGGGATTCCATCACCGATGGGAATTGCTCGACCCCTGACGCCAATAATCGCTGGCCGGACCATATCGCCAAGCGATTGCAGGAGGCCAACCGCAAGGTCGCGGTGGTCAACGAAGCCTTTTCGGGCAATCGCGTGTTGACCGACGGTATGGGTGTCAATGCCTTGGGACGTTTCGATTCTGATATACTGAGCCATCCCAAAGTCTCGACCGTCGTCCTTATGATGGGCATCAACGACATCGGCTGGCCCGGCGAAAATGCAGTCACGCCGGACGACAAGGAACCGACGGCGCAAGACATCATCACCGGATACAAACAACTCATCGATCGCGCGCACGCCCATGGCATACGCATTGTCGGCGCGACGTTGACCCCCTTCGCCGAAACCTTCAAAGGACTTCCCACCGAGGGTTACTACACGCCCGAGAAAGAAAAGATTCGCGTCGCGGTGAACGAATGGATCCGCACCGGCGGCGGCTTCGATGGCGTGGTCGACTTCGACAAGGTGATGGAAGACCCGGCCAAGCCGGGGTATCTGCGCGACGACTACGACTGCGGCGATAACCTCCATCCCAACGACGCGGGATACAAGGCAATGGCAGACGCGGTCGATCTCGACGTCCTGATGGGTTCAGCCAAGTAGTCGGCTGTCGCTGCTGACCTTGCCGCGCTGCTCAGGCATTGCGGCAAGGTCGGTTCGCGCATGGCTCAAGTGAGCCCGAGCCGGACAAGATGGCGTACGACCGGTGGGAACATCTCCTGGCCGATGTAAGCTCCGGTGTTCGTATTTTCGAAGAGTGGGCCGGCGACGGCCGCATCCTCGATCACCGGAATACCTGCCTGGCGTGCTTGAGCCGTCATCTCGTCAGCCGCTCGGCCCTGGCCCTTGCCGACGACCGTCGGCACCGGCGTTTCACCCCTGACGTAACGCAATGCCACTGAGCGGTCACCAGCCACGAAGACGATGACCGCGTTTTTCACGCCCAGCTTCGCCGGTTGCATCACGGCCTCACGCCGCTGTCGCTGCTGTTCATGTCGAATCAACGGATCGCCTTCGAGGTCCTTGTTTTCGCGCTTGTATTCGGTTGTCGTCATGCGCATGTCGCGCAGGAACAGCCAGCGCTGAATAGGAACATCGATCACGCCGATGACGACAAAGGCCAGGGCGGCGGCAATTCCAAGCGGTGTCAGCACCGCTTTGATAATTGGCTCCAGGCATGACGGAGCGCATCCCGGTGCATCGAAGAGCGGCTGCAGCCACGCGATCAAAAGGAATGCGAACAGGCCGGCCAGCAACACCACCTTGGCCAAGCCTTTGGTGAACTCGACGACGTTGCGCAGCGACAGGATCTTCTGAAGACCCTTCGCCGGGTTTATGTGATCGAATTGCGGCTTGAGCGGCTCAAACGAGAAGACCGGCCCGAACGTTCCCAGCATGCCGAAGACCACGGCGAGAACGACAACGATTCCGACCAGCGGCAAGGTGGCAAGCATCAGCAATGACAACGAATGGCGGATAGCCTGCAGGCTGACTTCAACGAACGAATCGCCGGGGGTGGTCACGGTCTGCACGAGTTCCGAAAGGTGCCCGAACAGCATCGGCCAGGCGAAATAAAGATAGCCAAGCGCTGCGAAAAGCGTGAAGCCGGAGGCCAGGTCGCGGCTCTGCGAAACCTGGCCTTTGCGGCGAGCGTCGCGAAGCTTCTTGTCGGACGCCGGTAGTTTCTTTTCCTCAGCTTCTTCGGCCATGTTGCAATCTTATCGCACTGTTGTGGTTCCAGTCGGCCAGGGCCGTGTGTAAGGTGCGGCGGGCTTGAATACGGAGAGGTGGATATGCGGCTGCACGTCGTGTTCTTGCCCGTCGTCGCCATGCTGGCGGTGACCGGTTGTCAGACGACCAAAACCGACACCGAGCAGGCAAAGGCACAGGGCCCGTCGTCGCAATCGGAGCGTCTGATCAAGCTTGCGGACGATATCCATGCGCAGGGAGACAGTGGCACCGCAATCGCGCTCTACCAGCGCGCGGCAGCGATGCCGGATGCCAAGCCGAGCGCCTTCGTCAAGGCGGGCGAGGCCTATATGCGAGCGGGCTATCCCGCCGAGGCGGCTAGAGCCTATCAGGCCGCGCTGGCAAAAGCGCCCAATGACGGAGGGGCAATGCTCGGGCTTGGCTCGGCGATGATGGAAACGGGCGATATCGATGCCGGCATGCGCGCGCTCGCGCAGGCCGCGCCGCTGGTCAACACCAGCAGCGCCTATATCAGGCTGGGCGTGGCGCAGACATTCGCCGGCCAGACGGCGGAGGCGCAGACCACTTTTGCTCAGGCGTTGAAACTTGCGCCGGGGGATCTCGACGTCGAGAGCAACATGGCGTTGGCCGCGGCGCTCGAAGGCAATTCCGCCACAGCACTCCCGCTGGTCCAGAAGATCTCTGCCGCACCCAATGCGCAGTTGCATCACAAGCGCAACGTCGTGGTGGTCTACGGACTTCTTGGCCAGGCCGATCAGGTCAGGGCCTCGCCGCCGATCGGCCTGGCGACCAAGGAGGTGAATACCTTGCTTGCGCGTGCCAGAACCATCCGCTCGAAGGGCAGCACACAGGCAAGGGCGAAAGCACTCGGCTCTATCCTCGGCTAGAGCAATTCCAGGAAAAGTGTGAAACGGTTTTCCCGGGAAAAGCGCATGGCGCTTTCCCTGCGGAATTGCGCAAAAACAAGGAGATAGAGCGGTTCGGCGTTTCCGTGAAACGATGAACCGCTCTAGCGCATCGGTCCGGAAAGGGTCGAACCCGACGCGCAAACAGCCGGACAAACTAATGCATGTCGCGCAAACGCGACGCGCTTTTGCAAGGCCGCATCGGCTCACTCGACTGGCAGCGTTGTTTGCGGCGTCGGCGGCCCGCTGTTGGCTCCACCGATCGGCGCCTCTTCGCCATTGAGGTAGCGCCGCGCGGCATTTGCCGTCGGCGCGGCCGCCGCCGCCCCCATGCGCCGGCCCTCGACGAGATCCCGCTGGCTTTCGGCCATGCGTTGAAGATTGTAGGCGTTGGCGCAGCCGGGCGGCAGGTGGGAGCCGACGCCGCGGACGATCGTCAGATCGGTCGCAGCCGCAGAACGGTCGTCATCGGCCGGTTCGTTCAGACATGCGTTGGGAGCGAGCACGGAGCCGCCGACGCCCTTCTCGGAACCGCTGGTGTCGGTCGACACATAGCTGTAGCCGGGAGAATAGTCCTGCGGCTGTTGCCGGATGTTGGCGCAGCCGACCACAAGCAGCACCGGAAGAACAGAGCACAATGCGATGCGAAATGTCATGTCCGGTTCCCCGCTACTTGATGATCAGGCCCATCGCCGATGCGTCATTGGCGCGCTTCCTGTGGCGCTTGGCCGCCGGACGATCGAGCGGCGTGGCGAGGCTGTCGCGCACCGGCTCGACCAGATAGGGCGTGATCAGGATCACCAGTTCCGTCTCTTCGCGCTGGAAGCGCTGTGACTGAAAAAGCGGGCCAAGCACTGGCACATCGCCGAGAACCGGAAACTTTTCCAGATTACGCGAGGTCCGCTGCTGGAAAAGACCGGCGATCGCAAAGGTCTGGCCGCTCGCCACTTCGACCGTGGTGTCAGCCCTGCGCACGACGAAACTCGGCATGGCAAAGCCATTGGCGCTGACTGAGCCTGCTTCCGACAAGGAACTGACTTCCGGCTGAACATGGAGCGCAATGCGATCGCGGCCGATCAGCGTAGGGGTGAACCCGAGGGAAACGCCGAACGACTTGTATTGAACGGTGACGACGTCCGTTCCTTGCGGAATCGGAACCGGGATTTCGCCGCCGGCAAGAAAGCTCGCGGTCTGACCGGTCATCGCTGTCAGGTTCGGTTCGGCCAGTATCTTGACGACGCCGTTGCGTTGCAGCGCTTCGATGAGAATGTCGAAGTTGATGCCCTGCGCCTGGTCCATGCTCAAACCAAGATTGCCGGTGCCGGAGGGCACGCCATTGTCCTGGAACATGTTGAATTCAAAACCGCCGCTCCTGTACCCGACAGACCAGTCGACGCCGTACGACTGCAGCTCAGTGCGCGAGACTTCGGCGAAACGGACCCGGATGTTGACTTGCTGCGACCCCTGCACGGTCATGTTGTTCAGCGGCGGCTGTTCCGGCGGCGAGAACGTGCGGGCGATATTGTCGACATCCGTTGCCTCCTCGACGCCTCCTGCCTCGCCGGTCGCGACAATGCGGGTCCCGAAAATCGAGAGATTTGTCGCCGAGTTCGGCTGCATCGCGGCTTTCGCTTCGTTCGCAGGCGCGAGATCGGGGGTGACGCGGAACTGGGCCGTTGCCTCGACCCGTTCATCGGCCGTGATTGCAATGAGGTTGGTCAGGCCGGGCTTCAGGCCGAAGACATAGACCATCCCCGGCGACACGACCTGAAGGTCGGCGATCGTGGTGTCGGCGATCAGGACGGATTCGACGGGTTCATTGAAACGCAGCAGGCGTCCTTGCCCGACCGGCAGGTCGACCGTTGGCCGGCTCGGCAATGGCGACACATCCTGTGCCGTCGCGTCGGCATATGTGAACAAAAACGCCAGCAAGACGCCAACCGTCGCGATAGCGAGCCAGCGCATCCGCCCGACGAAAGTGGCGGATCGAACGCCTGCTGCGGTATCGTGAATTGTCATGCCGTTCCCCTCTTGAGCATGGTGTTCCCCCAATTGTCCCAATCCGCCCGGCTGGCATCATGAGGCTGCCTCTTGTCCGGCTTTCGCCTCAGCCGATGGCAGCGACCGAGAGACGTTGCGTGCCATGCCCGAGCGGCCGGATATCGTGGCCAATGGCTGGACGTTGAATTCCTGTGCGAGTTCCCCGAAGGACAGGACCGGAAGTTCGATGGCATTGTGCGTGAGCAGGCTCCGCATATGACGGCGTACATCCATCGCCGCGAGGACGACCGGTGAGACATCGGTGGCGTTCTGCGACAAGGCTCGTTCGATTTCGGCGATCAATGCCTGTGCATCGTCATCCGAAAGGTTCAGGAACGTGCCGGTCGATGTGCTTTGCACCGCGTTTCGCAGGATATCCTCGGCCGAGCGCTGCAGAACATAGGCTGCGATGATGTTATTGCGGCCAGCGAAGCGGAAGCTGATCTGGCGTTTCAAGGACGTGCGGATATATTCCGTAAGCAGAACGACGTCCTGTTCGCGTTGACCCCATTCGATCAGCGCTTCGAGGATCAGGCGCAGGTTGCGGATCGGCACGTTTTCGCCGACAAGTCGCCGAAGCACCTCGGCGATTTTCTGCAGCGGCACGATTTCCTGCGCCTGTCTGACCAGATCCGCATAGTCCGGCTCCATGTCCGACAGCAGCCTGCGCGTTTCCTGGATCCCGACGAAATGGCCGGCATAGAGCCGAAGTGCATTTCCGGTCCATTTGGCCGCTGTTTGCGCCGGCGTGGAGAAGACGAAGCCGGCTTCCTTCAACGCCGAAAGGTGGCGATCGTCGACCCACATGAATTTGCGCTGACCGGCAATCGGAGAACCCTTTTCGTAAGTCACATCGAGCAGATCGAGATGCGTTGGGTCCGCTTCGACAAGAACGCGGTCGGCGGGGATTTCGGCATCCAGGATGGGTGCGCCCTCCAGATCGATGCGCATGCTTCTCACTGAAAGCTTCTCGTCGACCTGCAGGCCGATAGCCGGAACGTCGACACCGAGATCGCCGAAAAGCTCGCGGCGCACGCCATCAGCGAGCGTGGCGAATTCGGGTTCCGGGACCGAGCGTCCGAGTTCGGTTCCGAAGCGCACGACGATGCGGGATGAAGAAGGCAGTGCTGCCACGGGCGTTGATGAAAGCGACGCCGGTTTTCCAGTCTGTTCGGCCACCGCGGTCTGGCCGATATCCCTAAGTTCGGCTTCCCGCGCGGTGCGGCGGTTGATGGCATAGGCGCCCGCGCCGAAGCAGGCACCAAGGATCAGGAACACAAGGGGCGGAAAGCCCGGCACTACGGCAAGGCCGACCATGATCACCGCGGCGAGTGCGAGCGCACGGGGGTCGCGCAGCAGCTGGCTGGTAATTTGCTTGCCAAGGTCGCTCGTGCCGTCCGCGCTGCCGACGCGCGTCACCATCGTGCCGGCGGCCACAGCGACAAGCAGCGCCGGTATCTGCGCGATCAGCCCGTCACCCACCGTGAGCAGTGAGTAGGTCACGGCGGCGTCGCCCAGCGACATATCGTGCTGCAGCGTTCCGATCGCGAAACCTCCGATCAGGTTGACCAGAATGATGACAATGCCGGCGATGACGTCGCCTTTGACGAATTTCATGGCGCCATCCATCGCGCCGAACAGCTGGCTCTCACGCTCAAGCTGCTGGCGCAGCCGGCGTGCCTCCGCCTGATCGATGTCTCCGTTGCGCAACTCCGCATCGATGCTCATCTGCTTGCCGGGCAGGGCATCGAGCGTGAAGCGCGCGGCAACTTCGGCAACGCGTTCCGCGCCCCGCGCAACCACGATGAACTGCGCAACGGTGATGATCAGAAAGATCACCAGGCCCACGGCAATACTGCCGCCGACGACGAAGCTACCGAAGGCGGAAACGATCTCGCCTGCGTCGGCCTGGAGCAGGATCAGTCGCGTGGTCGTGATCGTGATCGCCAGCCGGAACAAGGTGGCGATGAGGATGACCGATGGCAGCGACGAGAACTGGAGCGGATGAGAAACGTAAAACGAAGCCAGCAGGATAAGCACGCTGACGGCGATATTGGCTGTGATGAGAATGTCGACGAGGAAGGTCGGCAATGGAATGAGCATCATCACCACTGCAACGAGCATCAGGATGGCAATGACCAGATCGCTGCGGCGTGACAGCTTGGCAAGGAAGTGCAGAAGGCGCTCCGACACCGTCATTCGGCGGCTCGATGCGACAGGAAGCTCCGCAAGGCATTGTGCGCCTCGGCCTTGCGGCCGGCCACGAGCAACGCGCGGCTCTTCAGCAAGGCCAGCGTCGGATGGTCCATTCCCTCCAGCGTCTCCAGCCTGGCAATGGTGGCAAGCGCCTTGTCCGCTTCGCCATCGAGTATGAGCAGATGCGCCAGCGTGCGCAGAACGCCGGCATTTCCCGGCGACAGCTGCGTCGCGATAAGCAGATATGCCGCGCCCCGCTTTGCCTGCCCGTGACACCCGTAGAGATAGCCCAGGACATGCAGCAGATGCACCGTGTCATCCGGATCAGTCAGGTTTCGATTCCTTCCTGTATCCGGCCAAGCAGATCGCGATGACGCTCGATTTCATCCTCCATCAGCGTTCTGGCAAGTGTCTTGAGTGGCTCGCCTCCCTCAAGGCCGGCAACCAGATGCGTTACAAAATGCTGGAGAATGGGTACCGAGCGACGCAGGATTGCAGGCTCGGGAATATTCGGCATGACGAAGTTGATGAGCGCCTCGTCGAGCGATTCGCCCGCCGTACCCCGAGAGGACTGGAATTCCGCGGTTCCTGGCTTTTCCGTACCAGCGGCCGATGTCGTCCCCGGGGCCCGGCTTGCGGCCTTGTCGACGCCATTCATCCGCCGACGGTTGATTGCCTGACCGCGCACGCCTTCCGCCTGCCGCACCTCGCGGCCGGTTGTATCCATCCTTGCCGTATCGAATCGCGGGCCTTCAAGCCGGCGGTTCACGGATATTTCAGCGCGACCGTGGCGCCGCCCTTCGTCAGGAGAAGTTCCGTCTCGCCAATGCGCTTGACGGTCCAGCCGTCATTGGTGAATGCGCCTTCATGATAGCGTGCGCCGTCGGTGGCGATGACATAGGGCCGCTCGCCATACCAGATCGCCTGCAGCCTCAGGCGCGGAGCCTGCTCGGCGTTGCCGACCATGACATTGGAGGCGAGGGTGATGTGCGCGCCGAACGCCTGGTCGAACCAGGATTGCGTTTCGGTCCAGGCAGCATTCTTGTCATTGGCGATCATGCCCGAGACCACGAGCCGTCCAGGTGACTGCTGAACGGTCAATGTGCTGATGCCGGATTGCTCGAGGCGCAGCTTGAGTTGGCGTTCCGCGTCTGCGGCGCTGGGTGTCGGCGATGAATCGTCCAGAACACTCTGCCCGGCCTCGCCAGCGAAGGCCACTGTGATCGGTTTATCGACCTGAGCGGATGGCTTTTTGCCAATGTCCGGCTCGGCGAAGGAGAATCCATTGGCGGCGACGGAAACAGCGAAGACAGCAAAGAGAACGCTGCCCGCAACCACGAGGGGGCGATTGGAGACAGACCAGCGATTCGGTGGGCGTTCCGGGTTGACCAGCCGGATATGGGCATCGCCGACGCTTATCGACAGCGGCAGCTTGCAGCGGCGGCCCTGGCCTTCACGGATGATCTCGCCGGTGGCGAGCGTGACATCGCCGCCGACGGCTTCGATTTCAATCTGGCTGCCCTTGCGCCGCAACCTTGCGTGGACCGGCGCGATGCCGGCGTCCCTAAGGACTATTTCGGACTCCGTGGTGGAGCCGACCGTATACAGAGGCTCGACCAGGCTGAGTTGGGCGCCCGCGTGAAATCCGTGCGTTACGCTGAGCGCAACGGAATGACGCGATGCCGGGGTGCGGCCGTTAGCCCAATCTTTGCCGTTAGCCCAATCTTTGCCGTTAGCCCAATCTTTGCCGTTAGAATGAGCGGTCATGCCACTTCATCTCCCGCTGATGACAATTCAGACGCAGCCTGACAACGGCATCGAAACGTTCGTGCCGTGGGCGTGCGCCGCCGGATGCTTGCGGCGGCGCATGGTTCGAGAATCCCGCCTTAGGCCTTTTCAGCCGACTGGCCGAGCGTCTTGGCGGTGCTCATCAGCATGTCATGTTGGGACTTCGCGATCTCTTTTGTGATCTCGAGGCCAAACATGCGCTCCTGATGCTTGATCATCTTGTCCAGGTTCTGTTCCGGTGACCCGGCAGAGCCGGACGTAATGGGAGGGGTAGCAGCCATCAATTGTCTCCTTGAGGGATCATTCAAGTTTCAAACTCCGGAATCACGTCGACGCCGGCAGGTTGCGAAACAAGCTTAAGGCAGCATGATCGAAATTGAAAGTCCACTTGGAATATATGAACCAGTTCGGTTCCAACTGTTGCATTGCCACCATAGGAGGAGTAACCTGCCGTCGGGGGAAATGGGGTATGGCAGAATGGAACAAGGTCCTTTGACGGAGCTGTTGGTCGAGCGCTTCGAGAATATGCCGCCGCAACTGCGGGTGGCGGCGCGTTTCGTGCTGGATCATCCTAAGGATGTCGCACTGATGTCGATGCGCGAGCAGGCGCACCAGGCCGGCGTTTCGCACAGCACGATGATGCGGTTGGCGCGATGGCTTGGCCTTGAAGGCTACGAGGATATGCGCAGCCTTTATGCGCGCGCGCTGCGTGAGACAGGCGCCGGTGAGCCGGCGCGACACGGTGCCGACCAGGGTGGCGTTCCCGGATATTCGACTGCAGGGGTCGTCGCCGACACGCTCGCGGCGCAGGTTTCAAGTCTGGGTGAGTACGGCAATGCCTCGCAATTCATCGGCGCCGCCGACCTCCTTGCACGGTCACGCAATCTGTTTGGTCTCGGCTCGCGCTCCGGTTATCCGGTCGCCAGCCACTTCGTTCACATCATGTCGTTTCTGGCCGGCGGCGACCACAAGGTGACGCTTGTCGGCGAGATCGGCGGACATGGCCTGGATGCCCTGCAGGGGGCGGGGCGCGGCGATGTGCTGCTTGCTGTCGGGATGTCGCCTTATGAACGCACCACGATCGAGGTTGCGCGCCAGTCGGCCAGGCAGGGTGTCGGCGTGGTGGCAATCACTGATAGCAGCGTGTCGCCGCTGGCCCGCATCGCGCGCGAGACCATCATCGTTACGGCAAATTCGCAGTCGTTCTTTCGCAGCATGGCGCCGGCGTTCGCCGCCGTCGAGATTCTGGTGGCGCTTACGGCTGCGCAGTCTGAAGTGAATGCTGCAGAACGAGTAAGACAGTCGGAAGAGCAACTCGCTGCTTTCGGCATCTATTGGAAGCCGCCCCGGTAAGCTTCCGGGGCTTCTACTGTCGGGCGCGGGGGCGTTGACGGCAGGCAGGCTGCCTGAACCAGGACTGGACCGGCTCCGGAGGTTGTTTGATGATCCGCCCGATTAACACCGTCAAGCCGCCGCCGCCGCCCAGGGTCGATCCAAAGGCCCAAGCCGAGCAGACTACGCGGCTGCAGGCGGAAGCCACGAAATTGCAAAACGAAATCCGGCTCGCCAACAGGATGGGCGAGGTCGACGCGGCCGCGGGCGCCCGCCAGCGGCTGACGCAGGTCAATGCGGAGCTGACGACGGCGCAGCCGACTGCCCCGGCGCCGCAGCCGACTCCGCCGGCGCAGCCAGGACCGGAACTGCCTGCCGCGGTCACCATGGCCAACGGCGGCGTCACAGCCGCGCCAGCGCTTTTCGCGATGCAGGATCTCGGCGGCGGCGGCGTCGTTTCGCCGGAAGTCAAGGCGCTGGAAGTCAAGACGCCGGACGTCAAGGCGTCAGAAGTCAAGGCGCCAGAAGTTAAGGCGAACGACATCCTCAAGGCGATCGATGGTGGCAAAAGCATCGACAACATCGCCGCCGAGCAGGGCGTGGCTCCCGAGGATGTGGTGGCGGCTCTGAATGCCGGCGGCATGACGGCGGTAGCGACCGAGCATGCCAACGGCGACACCCGCACGGTGGTGATCACTGCCGGAGACCGCACGATCACCGAAAACCAGGATTATCAGCACGGCGGCTACTACACCCAGGAGACCGGCCCCGGCATGCAGGCGACGTCATCGCCGATCCGTGACGATCTCGGCCGCAAGGAAACCACCAGTGTCGACGCGCAGACCGGCGCGATCACGACGACGCTCGTGGACGATCTCGGCGACGGCGCCGTCACCGAACGCACGACCAATCCCCAGACCCGTGAAACCACAACCACCGAAACCAGTGGTGACGGCGCCGTCACCGTCACCAGCAACCTGCCGAATGGTTCGACCGTGCAGACGGTGACGCCCGCCGGCGGCCCGGCATTGCCGGTAACCACGGTTACGGCTCCGGGCGGCGAGGTGACCACCCTGGCGCAATCGCAGGCGGCGGACGGCTCGGGCGTGGCGGCGATCGAGGAACAGCTTGCCGCCGGCAAAAGCATTGACGAGATCGCCGAGGCGAGCAGTCTCACGCCGGAGCAGGTGATCGCCGAAATGAACGCCGCCGGCCTCGAGGTGACGCAGGGCGGTGACCCTGGCGAGACCCTGCAGATCGTCGTCACGGATCCGAATACCGGCAGGACCGCCACCTACAACAACGACTACCACCACGGTTCGCGCTCGGCGACGGTCACCGAGGGAAGCACCAAGACGACCAACATGGTCGACGGCAACGGCGTGACTACGCAGACCGAGCGCAACACCGAGACCGGCGAGGAGACCACGACCATCGTCGACCCCGGCAAAAACACCGAGACGACGATCGTCGTGGACAAGGATGGCCGACGCACCGAGACCGTCGTCGAGACGCTGAACGACAGCGAGCCGATCGACTACGACGTCAAGCCGGGCGACAATCTGAGCGACATCGCCGAGGCCAACGGCGTGACGCTGGACGATCTCGCCAAAAGCAATCCGGAACTGTTCACCACGCCGCGCGACCCCGACCTTATTCGTCCAGGCGAGACGGTGGTGATCGACGGCGCCACCAGGACCACCGTCAATGTGACGTTTAACGGCTACACGATGACCACGTCGCCGGACGGCAAGATCACGCTGACCAACGCTGCGACCGGCGCCGTCACCGATATCGCCGCCGGCACCGCGCAACAGGCGCTGGCCGAGCTGCTGCTGGACATCAACCCGAACAGCAGTGACCCGCAGCAGGCCAAGGAAGACCAGATAGTCAAGACGGCGCTGGATGGCATGTTCGGCGGGGCGACGCCGGAGCTGACCACAGACGCGCTTGAAAAACAGCAGGCCGTGGTCGCTGCGATGGAAGCCTATGGCAAGCCGGTCCCCGCCACGCCGCAGCTCGAGGGCACGCCGACATCGGTCGGCCCGTTCGGCGAACCGCCGTCAGCAACCGCGCCATCAGGCGGCAACTGGGTGCCGCTGATGGTGGACGGGACCTGGCAGTGGTTCGATCCGGAGGTGGCCAAGGCGATCGCGGCCGAGAATGTCGCTGTGTCGCGCCACGGCGAGGCGCAGGCAAATACCGTGCAAAGCCAGGCGCAGCTCGACGTCTACGCACTCGATCCCGCCTACAAGGGGGCCATGGAAGCCGCCGAAGCGGCGCTCGACGACACATTGGCGCCTTATGGGCTGGAGTTGAAGCCGACCGAACCCAAGGGTACGCTGGCCGAAGCGCAGGAACGGCTGAGCCTCGCCAACAGCGCGCTCGAAGCTGCCGCCACGGCCACGGACGAGTACGCGGCGGGTCAGCAGAGCCTTCTCGACGCCATCGCCAAACAGGTCGACCTGCCGGCGATCAGCGATCCCAACCAGGATTCCGTCAGTAGCCCGGGTAGTCCCAGCGCGGAGGAAGCAAACCAGGACGCCAGGGCCGAGCATGCCGGGGTCGCCCAGCTGCTTGTCGATTCGGCGCTGCACACCGCCAATGGCAACAAGGCCACCGTCGACCAGCTGGTCGCCTCGACCGAGCTCGAGCTGAAGCTGACCGATGCCAAGCCCGGAACCCCCGCATACACGGCCATCGAAGAGCGGCTTGCAGGTCTGCAGACGCTCCAGGAGGGCGCGGCCAAGCAGGTGACCTTGGCCGAGGCATATCAGCAGTATGGGATTGCGCAGAAAGCGGCGGCGGATCTTGCCGTGACCATGGAGCCTCTCAAGCAGCAACTGCTTGCGCAGGCGCGGGAACGAAACCCGCACCATTTCGACTGGAAAGGCTTTACCAATGGCCGCGGCGAGTTTACCGGCAAGATCCTGTCGCAGGACATTGTCGAGGAGAACGGCCAGCTCTTTGTCGTGACCGTCTATGAGAACGCCACGTTCACCGACGAGAACGGCGATGACACCAACGTCCATAAATCCGCCCTGACATACGACCTCAACGACGACGGCATCAGGCAGGATTTCCGCGACGATCCGCTCAACAAGCAGTGGCAGGAGATGCTGGCCTCGACGGACACGTCGTCGGCGCCGGTATGCACACCCAATGCAAACGGATCGCAATCGGCGCTGGACGCGGCTAGGTCGAAGATTGTCGACGTCCAGGTCAACAATTTTGATGCCGCACTGAAAGACGCGAGGACTGCGCTCGTCGACGCGGCGGCGGCGCGCGACCAGGCGATCACCGACCACGGGCCGGGGACCGTCGAGGCGCCCGCTGGCACGCTAAAGCCGGGCGAGACGGCGGTGAAGGTCACGGTGGGCGGCCGCGACATGTGGGTCGCGCCGGAGGTTGCCGCGGCCTACGAAGCGCAGGGGCCGGGCGCTATCGGCGAAAGCGGCAAGTCGGTCCAGATCGAGATGGACGGCCAGAAGCTGTGGGTGTCCCCCGAAGTCGCCGCCGCGGAAATCAATCGCGACCAGGCGGAAACCCAAAAGGACCGATTGGAGGACTGGGAACAAAACGTGCGGCCGGCGATGGTGGCGGGGCGCGACTGGTACGCTTTCTCGGCAAGCCAACCCAAGCTTCTCGAATATGGTTCGGAGGAGCACGAGGCGAAACTCAAAAACCAGTATTTTGAAGAACGCCAGGATCAGGCGATGGCTGGCTATCGGGTGCGGTTCGAGAACCTTTATGAATCCGGACTCACCGGTGAATACAAGCCCTATGCGCCCGGCGAACTCAGCGGTACGGTTGCGCAGACCCTTGGCCTCGATCCATCGAGCGAGGGAGTCGAGAAGGTCGTCGACGAAATCGCCGACCGCGCCGGCGACGACGCCGAGGTCAAGATCGTGCCGATCTTCTCGCTTGATGGCGGGGTGGAATCATCGACTGCCCTGTTCGCGATCAAGAACGGAGGCAACGAGGCCGGCTATGTCGACAGTGCTGGTAAATACTACAGCAGCTTCGACGAATTCCAGCACGAGAATCGCCTGTTCAGCGACAAAGGCAACCTGGTCATGGCCAAGGGCGGCGACATGTCGCTCGGCAAGGATGGCTTTTCGCTCGACGAACTCGAAGTGGCCGACGCACGCAAAGTGGATTTCTGGGACAAGGCCAGCGACATAGGCTTGGGCCTTCTGGCGGGCGCCGCAACCATTGTCTCGTTCGTGCCGGGCGGCCAATGGGCCATTCCCATCGCCGTCGGCGCGGGTTCAATCCTTGGCGGCAAGGCTCTGATCAAAGAGGGTGATCACCTCCTGCAGGGCGGCGACTTCGACAGCCAGTCGGCCTGGAATGTCGCGACCGGCGTAACCGCATTCCTGCCCGTGGGCGCCGGCGCCCTGCGCACGTACGGCCTGGCAAAGACCGGCCTGTCCGGGCGCCAGGCTTTCGCGGGCGGCTTCGGGATGACCCACATGAAGGAGGTCAGCTGGGGCATCGGCAAATTCCAGGTGAAGGTAGACAAGGCCAAGTATGCCGATGAGGTCTCGGCGTTCATGCAAAGCGGCAGCAAGCTGCCCGCCGCAGCATGGGACCTCGATGCCGCCGCCGTGGCTACCGGTGTTCCGCTGCTCGGCAAATCGCTGCAAGATCTGGCGGCGCTGGTGCATGAGGGCGATATGAATGTGCTCGAGCTCGCCAACGCAATCGTGGGCATAGGCGTCGGCACTGTCGGCACAGGCCTGGGCGGCCGCTCGCTGTTGTACAACATGCCAGGAGCAGGCGGAACTCGCGGTGGACCTCATGCGTCGGCCAGTTTTCCTGGCGGACCGGAATCGGGGCAGCAACCGCGGGCCGTCTACGAAATGGGCCCTGACGGTGTCTACACGCCCACCGGCGAGCAGGTCATGCCGGATCCGAACGAGATCATCATAGACGGCGATGTGGCCGGCGAAACATCCGGCCAGCAGGGAGCCGGTTTCGGCGCCCGGGACGGTTTTGACAGCACGCACGGAGCTAACCGGCCAACCGGTCCGCGGGCGCTGCCGGCCGGTGAGTCCGACGGGCCGAACCCGCCGCCACCTGCGGGCGGCAAGGGTGATCCATCAGGCGACGGACAATCGTCGCGGCCGATGGTGGTGCATGAGCAAGGCGCCGACGGCGTCCATCGCCCGACCGACAAGCTGGTCTTCCACGATCCCAGCCATCCCGTTATCGAGGGGACGGTTGTCAACGTCCACGACGAAGCGCCGAGTGCCCCGGGCGAGCGCGGCGATCCCCAAAATCCCGGCGACCGAGACGCCCAGGCAGCGCGTGAGCAGAATGTCCCCGCCGACGGCGATCCGATTGTGGTTCCGCCGGCCCGCGGCGACGCAACGTCGCGCCCGGCCGACACCGGCATGCGGCTCGTCTGGGACCCGGCGACCAAGACGTTCACCAGCACGCCGAGCCCTTCCGGAGCGAAGCCGTCGGAAGGTGGTGCCGAAGGCACCCGGCCGTTGATGCGCTACACTGTCGGCAACCGCCATACCGGCGAGATGCTCGTCGATTTCAACCTGCCGGAAGGGCAGCGGGTTGTCGCCATACCCGAACCCAAGGCGATCACGGCCGCGCCGGAGCCGGTGCCGGCTCTAGTCGAGCTAGACCCTTCCTTGCCGGTGCTTTATCTCGGCGCCGATGGCCGCTGGACAGCCGATCCGAACGCCCGCACCGAGCCACCGGCCGTGACGGACACCGGTCACCCCAGCCCGGTTCGCCCCGACGGCACGCCGGTCATCAACAATCGCTCGTCAAACCCGTACAGCTTCGGCCAGACGTTCAACGCAGTCAAAGCCGGCCTGCGGCGCATCGGCACGCGTTACCTGAATACCGAACCGCGCTATGACTATCCGAAGCTCGGCGAACTGGTCGACAGCATCTATCACCGGCCGGTTGCGCAGGACGGCGTCACCGCCGGACAGGACATCTATGTCGAGGCCGACGGCAAATACCGGCCGGCCAAGGTCGTCGTCGCCGGCCCGCAGGCGAGCATGACCCGCGACATCGTCCCCGAAATCGTCCCATTGGGCGAGCATGCCACGGAGGCCGGCTATTTGGGTTCCGGCAAGACCGTCGAGCGCGCCAAGCGCGGTTCGATAACCACGCCGAACGGCCAGCTCAGGGTCAACACCCCGGCACGGGAAGTCCATACGTTCAAACCTGCCGACAATCCGGAAGTCAGCCGTCGCTCGGCGCTCGGCGAAACCCTGGCCACGACCTTGCCGGCGCTTCCCGACGATGCGGCGACGCCCGCGCCGACATGGACGCCCGAGCAGCTGGAACTCGTCGGCGACTACCTCAATTCCCTCGAACGTTCCAGCGATCCTGTCGTCCGCGATGCGGTGACCATGACCAGGGTGCAGCTCGGCGGCAGGAGCCTGCCTCAGTCCGGCACGGAGATGACGCCGGCTCAGCATCATGCGCTTGGCGAAATGCTCAACGCCGACCGTAACAGCCTGTTCACCGGCTCCAAGCCGGCCGGCCAGCTTTCGAAGAACGGCCTGACGACCCTCCAGGTGTTCAGCGCACAGGGCAAGCTGCCGCATCTGTCGCCGGGAGAAGTGATCGACCAACTCGGCCTGTCGTCCGACGCCAGGCTGACCGGCGGCGAGCAGTTCCTTACCGCCGGGGCGCTGCCGGGAGAAGCCGGCTGGACCGATGCCGGCCGCGGCATCGTCGGCGATTACCTCAAAACTGCGTCACGCTCCACCGACCCGGACCTCGCCGCCGCGGCAAATGCCGCTTCGCCGTTTTTCAAGGGGCGCGCCACTAAGTCCGGCAAGGCGGTGACCGCCGCGCAGCAGGATGCGCTCATGCAGGTCCTGCAAGCCGACAGTGGCAGCACTTGGGTCTACGGTCCGAAGCTCCAGCCGGAGACTTCGTTCAAACTCGCCGGCGACCTTTCGCCGGAAGGCCGCTACAATAAAAAGGTTCTGTCCGGCCACGACACCTGGACGCGATATCTTTGGCGAGAGATGCGCGGTTACGCCGCCAACCAGCAGAAATCCGCGGATCCCGCGGTGCAGTCGCTCGCGAGCGCACTGGAGAACGCGCTGCCCGCAAGCAAGCCCAAGGCCGGGACCGAGATCAACAGCGAGGTGCCCGTCCTGCTGGAACGGTTGCTGGATGCCGACAAGGCGAGTTCTTGGCGCGCCCCGACATTCTTCACCGATGCGCAAGGGGTCTGGCGGTCCGACCGCGCCACTGTTTCCTGGTTCCTGCAGGAACACGAAGCCAATGTCGTGGGCGGCCCCTTGCTGAACGACGTGGCGACCAACGGCGCCCTCCTGGCTGCCGGGGCGATCCTCGGCCCCGACGGCCGCACGATCAGTCTCGGCGGATCGATGCTCGGCGTCGGCCTCAAAGTGCCGCTGCCCAGCCGGCAGGTCTATGGCGAGCTCAGCCTGAAGAACAATGGCCCGGACGGCACCGGTTTCCTGCTCCCGGTCCACCCCAACGACGCGAACGGCCAGAAACTTTTCGTCAATGGATACCGGCCGAATTTCGCTTATGACGAGGCGGCGGCTCCCTCCGCCCAGTGGGTCGCATCGGCGCCGATGCTGTCGAAGAACACGTTCCAGAGCGAAAAAGCCACTGGCGTTTCACTATCCATCGCTGGCTTCTCTGTGAGTGGGACCTACGTCAATCGCACGCTGCGCTATCTCGGCGGCGAAGGCGGCCGGCCGGGATATACCCAGAGGGAGCCTGGCCCGCTCAGCCGACGGGCAGCCTCTTTCTGGGAGGAGGCCGCGAGAGGTGGCGCCAGCCACTATAGCTCCGAAGGCAAGGTGCCTGGTTTCGAGGATCGTCTGCTCTTCCGCAACTACAACCTCATTGCGCCCTTGGGAGGCGGCAAGGAACCCTGGCGCGGCAGCCCCGCCTTCGAGGGCGTTCCGCGCGAGACGGGCGCCGGGCCGCTCAACCGCCTGGACCGCACGGACCACGGCGCCGGTCTCGCCGTGAACTATGGGCCATTGCCGCTAACGACGGTGGAACTCGGCTCGGTGAGGAAGGATGTCGTCCCGCATGCCCGTACCGCCCGCGCCCATCCCGGATCCTCCGAAGGCGCGCAAAAGGTTTTCTCGGCGCTGGAGACTTCGGGGGGGCAACTGACGCCGGACGTTCTGCAGCATCTCGACGCCTATCTCGCCGAGGTTGCGGCATCGCCGCACGGCGATTTGAGGTTCGCTGGTCAGCGCGTGCTGGATGTGTTCCCGGAACTGGGCGCGGCGCCATATCCGGACCAACTCGCCGGCGGACGGCCAGACGGCATGAGCCGGCCAGCATGGAAAGCGTTGCGGCAACAGCTGGACCAGCAGGCCCGCAGTGAACTGACGCCCACGCAGGCGCATTACCTCAACCGGCTGCTCGAGCAGGACGTGAAGCACAATTCGCCGCCCCCGGACATCGCGCCGGCCCCGGCGGGCGACGGCCCGATTGTGCCCAGGAGTCCGGCGCCGCGACGGGAACAGGGCCCGGCGGCTGAAGGGTCGTGGGGACCGTCTACGGCAAAACCGCTGACACAAGCTGAAATTGCGGCCAACCGCCAGGAAGCATCGAGCATGCTGGACGATATGATCCAGCAGGATCTTGGCATGCCCGAGATGACCGCGATGAGGGCCGATCTTGCCGATCAGGTCAGCCGGTCGCCCGAGATGATGGAACTCTTGCGAAATGCCCACGCGAAAGGCGTGCGCATCGTCAATCCGGCGCGGCGCGATCTGCGGATTTTCGATCCGAGCCTGGAACAGGATCTGACTGCAACCGGATCAGGGTTGGACCGATCGCTCGACGTGATTTCCGTGGATGCCGATATGTTCCGCACGCCGGCCACGGGCAAGGACGCGGTCGTTGCCGGATTCGTCGATGCGCTTAGCCATGAACTGTCGCATGTGACCGACGCCCCGATCGACGTGCTGCCCCAGGACTTCGCGAACCGCCAAGCCCATCGGGACGCAAACGTAGACGCCCGCTTGAAGTCGGAGGGCGAAGCGGCGCTGGTTCAATACATCGTAGCCGATGAGCTTGCTGCCAACGGCGGCAAGCCGAATCTCGCGCTGCGAGCCGACCAGGCGCAGGCCGATATCTATGACCGCTTCACCGCCGGCGAGATCGACCGCACCCAGGCTGTCCACGAGATGGCGGCGCTCTACGGGAGTATGGAGCCGAGCATTGCGGACGGCGGCACCTACGCAGACTACTACGGACATTTCGCGGACGCGGCATATCAGGCAGCGAATGTCGCGCCGGGCCACGAAGGCGATGTTGCATCCAACGCATCGCACGTCGTGGGTGAACCGCGCGCTGCCGCACCAGCAAACAAGGGCCAACCCGCTCCGAACAATGGACCGCTCACCCGAGATGGCGTCAGAGCGACCCCGCTTGACCAGGTGCCAGATCTCGTCATGGGCGATTTCCAGCCGACCCAGATTCCATGGCTCAAGCGCGAGCAGGTGGCCGAGCTGACGGAACAGCAGTTCCGCGACATGGATCAGGCCGGCTTGCTGCCCTATCTGACCAAAAGCCAATTGCGCGGTATCCCGAAGGCAAAGATAGGCCAGGTCAATATTGCTGGCCTCGACGGGAAACAGATTCCTTGGCTGACCGAGGGCCACATCCGGAATGTGACGGACCAGCAGTTCCGGGATTTCGGCAAGACCGGTTTGACGCCTCACCTGACGAAACCACAGTTGCAGGCGATAAAAGGAGACATGGTCGAGCTGGTCAACATGTCGAAGTTGGAAGCGCGTCAGGGTCCATGGTTCAAGCCCAGCCAGGTCGCGAAGTTCACGTCACAGCAATTCAAGGATCTGGGCGAGGCCGGATTGCTGAAGACCTTCACCGAGCGCCAGGTTCCGGCGATCTCCGAAACCGTGATCGATTCCGTGGACGTGGCCAAGCTCGATCCCAAGCAGGTGCCGTGGCTGACCGAGAAGCAGATTCCGGTGCTGACCCGCGATCAATGGGGTGCCTTCACGATCCACCACACTGAAGCCATGACCCAGCTGCAGATCGAAGCGGTGACACCAAAACAGTACGGGGAAATGAGTCCCGGCCAGTTCCGCAAGTTCACGCTTGAGCAGTTCGAGTGGATGAGCGTGGATCAGACCAATGCGCTCTCGGTGCTGCAGCTGACGACATTTCGGGCAACCCACAAAAATTCGATGACGCCGGATCAGCGGACACTTGTGGAAGGCGCGCTGGTTTATTCGCGGACCAATGAATATCAGGCTGCGCTGGACACCTTCGGCACCATGGCGGGCACGTCCTACATGCTGTGGAGCTCGCTGCCGCCAACCTGGACCGCCACCGCCGGAGCGGTGGCATTTGGCGTGCGAGGCGTCGTTTTCGGGGCGCAGGCGCTCTTCCCCAACGCAACCGCAAGTCACAAGCCGTTTGGGCGGTTCCTCAACGCGCTCGGCGGAGCCACATTCATTGCCGCAGCGCCAGGCGCCGCGACCGGGATGATCCAGGGTAAGGATCTTGTCGTCAACAGCACGTTCACGGTCGGCAACATCGTCTATGGCACGAAGTCGATGCTGCAGACGTTCACCGGCAGGCCGGTGATCCGAAACCTGGCCGAATATCTGGCTGGACCCGGCTATGTGCTTGGCTGCGCCTTCTATACGGTGCAGTCTTGGCCGGCGCCGATCGCCACTGTCGCCGGCACCATGTTCACGTTCGGCTGCGCGGAATTCTACGCGTCGGCCAGAAGGACGGACCGGATCAATAGCCGTTCAGTGCCTCGAACCGATGCTGATATCGCAGCGGCGGAAAAGTCCGACAAAAAATGGGCTGCATGGGATCGGTGGACTCTCGGCATCACCTTCGGTGTTGGAATGCTTCTCTTCTCGCTGGACGCCCTGCTCGCGGAGCCTTGGGAGGCCGCAAAGCCGGCCCCTCCAGCCGATCCGAAAAAACCGGATGGCGATGCCTCGTCCCAGCAACCCGATGATCCTTCGGATGTGCCAGACGCGCCGCAGATCCCACCGGAAGATTTCCCACAACTTGTCGTGCTGGCCGATGACGGCCTGAACTTGCGGACCCAGCCTGACGAGGAGTCGACTGTGGTGACGGTTCTGCAACCCGGGACATTCGTCGAGCAGACCGCGAAGCCTTCGACCGATCAGTCAGGCGAGGCCTGGATACCGGTCGAAGGTTTCGGGCCGGACGGCGAAATGCATAGCGGCTGGGTTTCCGCCGACCATGTCGAGGCGCATCCCGACGGCAGCAGCAATCCTGCGGGCCGCACCAATCCAACGCTGGAGCAAGACGGCTACCAGTGGGTCGAGGTCAAGAACGGCGACAGCATTCGCCTGATCGCCAGGACCCATTCCGCTGATGTGGCCGAGACGGTGGTGCTCAACATGGATCATATACTGAGCCCGGATGTGATCTTCTCGGGCGACCGCATCTACCTGCCGGCCACCTTGGTCGGCTGAGAAACCGCGGGCCTGAGCTTGTCGGTTCTCGCAGCATAGGCATGCGCAACGCAGCCGGCCAGCTTAGCCGCCCGCTCCGCTATCGGATTGGAGGGTTCGGAAGAGTAGGAGGCGGTAAACTGCAGGTCGGACGGATGCCATTCGCATTCGACGATGCGCAGTTTTCCGCTTGCGAGATAGTCCTGGACGACTCCCTCGGGCAGCGAGGCTATGCCGATCCCGTTGAGTGTCATTGTGATCGAAGCGGCCAGGGAATTGGCCGGAAAGATGCGCGGCGTCTCTTCGAATTCGCCGGTGAGCTTGCGGTAGAGTTCGCTGTAGGGTCGCGTGGTGCGGGCGTAGCTGATGATCGGAAACTGCATCAGGTCGTTCAGCGTCACCTTGCGCCGGTTGGGCAATTCCAATTGCGGCGAGCAGACCCAGACAAGCGGGAAGGACGGCATCTCGATATTCTCGATGCTGTACTCCAGGACAGGGCCCATCAGCACCGCAAGATCGAGCCGGTGTGACATGAGTTCGTTGCGAAGGGTCGTCGTCGCATCGACGACGATGTCGGTATCGACAAGCGGAAAGTTTGCCTTCAGTGCCGTGAGGAAATCCGGCAGCCAGGTGTGCACGATCGTTTCGGCGACCCCAAGCCTCAGCACCCTGGTCGTCTCTGAAGTCTCTGACAGAGAACTGGCCATCAGCTGCAGCCGCTCGGCGACGCGCAGGACCCGTTGGGCAGGCGGCAGCAGCCGTTGTCCCTCGGCGGTCAGCCTGACCGTGCTGCTCTGCCGCTCGAACAGCTTGGCGCCAAGCGCTTCCTCCAGCCCGGCAATTCGGGTGGACACCGCCGGCTGTGTGGTATTCAGGCGTTCAGCCGCCCTGCGAAAGCTTCCGAAGGTCGCCACCAGGAGAAAGGTTTCGAGCTGCTTGATGTTGAAAGGTATCACGACTGGGAATCACTCATTTGCGGCTTTCGGGAACGGCCATCAATGCCGCACAATGATCTGGCTGCCGATCTTCACGCGGTCATAAAGATCGATGACGTCGTCATTGGTCATGCGAATGCAACCGGAGGAGTTGGCCTGTCCGACGGTCCATGGCTGGTTGGTGCCGTGGACGCGATAAAGCGTGTTGCCGATATACAATGCGCGCGCGCCCAACGGATTGTTCGGTCCTCCCTCGACATGGGCAGGCAGGAAGCGGCCATTTGACGCTTCTCTGGATCGCATTTCGGCCGGCGGCCGCCAATCCGGCCAAGTCTTCTTGCTCGAAATCGTGTCGCGGCCGGACCACTCCAAACCCTCCTTTCCAACCCCCACCGCGTATCGCAACGCCCTGCCGTTGCCCAAAATGTAATAAAGCCGCCGCTCCGTGGTGCTGATGACGATCGATCCTTTCGGTTGAGCCTCGCTGAAATGCACGATCTCCCTCGGGATTGCCGACCAGTCGCGCCGGGTTTGTGCATCGGAAGGCTGGTCGGGAGCGGAAGGGGAGACCAGCACATTTCTTGCCGGATCGTAAGTCCAGCGGCGTGGGTCATAACCGCTATTCGATTGGGCCTGCGCCGGCGCGATGGCGGCAATCGATAGGACAGTGATCAGAAATGCACGCAACCTCTGGTTAAGGCGCCGGGTGACCCGGACTTTGCGTCCCGCAACCTTGACGGGAACAGGCAAGTTCGCAAGCAGAATCATGATTGCCGCCAAGCCCGATCTCTCTTCTGCATCCAGGCGTCCAGCTGGCGATCACCTGATTCCAGCGCGCACCATATCGCTTTGCAAGCGGTTCGCAACGTTTGGCACCAAATGCTCGTGCGCATTCCAATTGGACTTCCAATTCAGCAATGTGCACGATAGAGTGAATCGGCGGGTAAACCATTCAACCAGCGACGCGGGCCATCGCTCGTGCGTCCCTTTGCGATAGGACCAATGTTGACGGGACGCGACACCTGCCATGCGGATCGGTTGGGAGCCAGGGCTGCTTTCGCCGCCTGCGGTCTAGCGATGATCCTGGCGTTCGGCCTTGCCTCGTCGCCGGCCAACGCTGCCGAACCGCGCTGGCCTGCCGGCCCGTACAAATACATCACCGTCGATCAGTCGGTGGCCGATGCGCTGGTCGAGCTGGGCCGCAACATGCGCGTGCCGATGCGTGTCAGCAAACTCGTAAAGGGTCGTTTAAGCGCCGGCATGCCGGTTGGGACGGCGCGCGAGTTCCTGCAAGAGATCTGCGATCGTTACGGCTTGGTCTGGCATTTCGATGGCATCGTCATGAACGTCGCGACCGAAGCTGAGGTCCGGACGGAAATGATCGCGCTTGATGCCAACACGGCTGCCGGCGCGGAAGATCGGCTTTCGCGGCTGGGCGTCGTCGACCCGAAGTTTCCGATCAAGGTGTCCAGGCAGGACGATGTTGTCTCGGTATCGGGGCCGCCGTCCTATGTCGAACTTGTCAGGAAAACACTGGGAGTTCCTGCGGCGCCGAGCGCGAAGCAGGATGTTGGCAAAGTTGTTCCGGTCCGCGTTTTCCGCGGCAGGCAGGCGGAGGCGCAGAATGTTCCCTCCGGCAAACCGAACTAAGCAAGCAGGAGGGCAGGTTCATGCAAATCGCGCCGATTGGAGCCCTGGAAGCCACGCTGGCGAACTTGACCACCAGCATGGCTTCGCAGCAGCAGATCACCGCCGGCACGACAGCGCAGCCGGGTAACCGGATGGTGGGTGCCAATCAGGAAAAACATGATGCCGCGAAGGTCAGTATGCCTGAACGCGGTGATGTCGCCGCGCGGGCAGGCCAGCAGGTGGCGCAGTCGTCTTCGGGAGCCAATCCGGCGATGGCCGGACAATCGTCCAAACTGGAAAAGACCGAGCCGATCGCCGAACACAAGCTGTTCGACTATCTGGCCGAGGTGGAGAAGGCTGGGGGCGGGGCGCTCACGGATCCGTCTGCATTGTTCGGTTCTGCGGTTCAGTCGCTGGAAGGGACCATGCAGCAGGTCCAGAAGGCCCTTGGCCAGGCAAACGCCCCCCAGGCAAATGCCACCGTGAGTGCTGAAACGGCCGCCATGCAGGATGGCGCCGCCAAGACCGCCCCGTCAGGCAAGGCCGCGTCAGGCAAGGAAGACGAAAACGCCACCGCAAAAAATGCCGAGCAATTGCTCGAACGATCCATTTCGGTGATGTGGGCAGCCGCCAATCTCGAAGTGGTCACGAGCAGCGTAACGGCCGTTACGTCGTCCACCAGCACTCTGATCAAGCAACAGTAAGCCTACGGAGTGTTCGTGCACACGATATCCTTGCCGCGGCGGTCGACACTATTGAATCGATGCGGCGTCCGGTGCCGCGTCGCGCTCGTCGTGGTGAGCATGCTTGTGCTCCAGGCGTGCTCGGTTGAGCTGTATTCCGACCTCAACCAGCGGCAGGCCAACGAGATCGTGGCCACGCTGATGCGTCATGGCATCCCGGCCCAACGCGAGGCGGGCAAGGACGGCAAAATGACGGTTTCCGTACAGAAGGACCGTTTCGCCGAAGCCATGGCGATTCTCGACGAAAGCGGGTTGCCCAAACAGGAATTCCAGACGCTCGGCGAGGTGTTCAAGCGCGACGGGCTGGTATCCTCGCCGGTCGAAGAGCGTGCGACGATGATTTATGGCCTGAGCCAGGAACTGTCGCAGACGATTTCGGACATCGACGGCGTGCTTTCCGCGCGCGTTCATCTCGTCCTGCCGGAAAACGATCCGCTGAGACAGCGGCTGGTCCCATCGTCCGCCTCCGTTTTCATCCGGCATCGCGCATCCGTTCCGATGAATGAGCTGATCCCTCAGGTCAAGATGTTGGTGGCCAAAGGCATCGCCGGGCTGACTTATGACAATGTATCGGTCACGCTCATTCCGGTGACTGCGGCGGTTCCCGAGCACGCAACCGGCGAGCCAGGTTTCACGACGTTCCTCGGCCTCTGGCTGCATCGCGACAGCGTCGCCGCCGCGATGTGGCTGTTTTACGGCATGATGGCGGCTATAGCAGCGCTGGCTGCCCGCCTGGCTTACGTCCAGTGGTATCGACGACCCAGCGTTTATGCGCTCGACGCTTCGGCCATGCCGGTGAAGAAGACATGATCCAGACCGGCTCGAAGCGAACTGCCAGCAGCCCGGAATGGCAGACATTCATGTCCAATCCCGCATTCTATGCGGATGCGGCCCGGCTGGCGCAATGCTTTGACGGCACGATCGGCGAGGCTGCCTGCGAGCGCATGTTGCGGTCGCAGCGCCTGCATCAGCGATTGTCAGTGCTTCTGCTCGAGCGTTACGGCCTCAGCGGCGCCGTCTCCAACCAACCAGCCGATGAGACAGACCTGGCGATTGCCTTGTCGTCGGGTGAGGAGTTGGAGGAACTTGCGCTTCGCGCCGGCGCGATCTACTGGGCCGGCAGTCTGGCCGCCGTCATTGATGGACGCCAGGCTGCCGCGTTGCAGGCAGCGCTCGGCGCGGAAATCTGCGCTTTCGCAGTCGCCAACCGCGATCTGGCCGGCCCAATGCAGCCGTTGGAGCCCCTGGATGACATTGATCGTCGTGTCCATGCCGACGGCCTGCGTTGCCTTGGCGCCTGGTGTCAGGCGATGCCGGGCGAAACGAGCATGCGGGTCCGCCTCAAGCTGATGCCGCATGCGCTTGTTGACCAGCCGACAGCCGAACCATTTGCCGAAGCTGGTCCGGCGATTGTTCGACGGGCGATGGGTTAGTCGATATGGTCGAACCGGACAAAGTGACCACTGCCGTGCCGAGGCGCCCCGTCGCCCGCATCCTGCGCGCCGCCGAGGCACGCGCCTGGCAGGATGGGCACGCTTTTCTCGACGAAGCCAGGCGTGATGCGCAGCAGTTGCGTGACGCCGCGCGGCGAGCCTATGCGGCCGAATATGCGCAGGGTTATGAAGATGGCAAGGCGCGAGGCGACGCGGATGCCGCGCGTTTGGTGAGCGAGACCGCGGTCAAGGTCGATCGCTATCTCGGTGGGCTGGAAGCCGAAATCATCACTCTGGCTCTCGATGTGGTCAGGCGAGTGCTGGGAGAATTCGACGCGAGCATGCTGGTCGCCAAGGCGGCTGCGCAGGCCGTCACTGACATTCGCCGCGCCAAATATCTAAAAGTCCGACTTCATCCTGCTTCCGTCAACAGGGTTCGCGACGAACTGAACGCGGTCCTGCGCGAGAGCGACCTGGGCATGACGATCGAGATCGACGCCGACGATACGCTGGCGACGGACGCCTGCATCCTCTCGACCGACATTGCCGTCATCGACGCCAGCATCGAGGCACAGCTCAACGCCATTGCCGCTGCGATTTCATCAAAGGCCGAGGCGGCGGCATGACAAGTCCCGCCACCAAGCTCGAGAGCCGCCTCGCATCGATCGTTCCGAACCTGCGTTCCGGCCTGCGTGAAGATGCCAGCCGACCGAGGAAAGGGCGTGTACGGCGGGTCACCGGCACGGTCATTCACGCGACCGTGGAGGAGGTTCGGATCGGCGAGATCTGCGAACTCCTCGATCCCAGGACCGGCACGGCGACCAAGGCGGAAGTCGTCGGGCTCATGGACGAGATGGCGATCCTTGTTCCGCTTGGCGATCTCACCGGCCTTTCAAGCCTCACCGAGGTCATTGCGACCGGAAAGACCCAGACGGTGCCTGTCGGGCCCGGCCTGCTTGGTCGGGTGATCAGCGCGTTCGGCGAGCCATTGGATGGCAAGCCGCTTGCGCCGGATGGCATTACCGGCAGCTATCCGGTCAACGCCTATCCGCCGTCGCCGCTGGAGCGCAGTTTGATTTCCGAGCCTATCCAGCTCGGAATCCGCGCCCTCGATGGGCTTCTCACCTGCGCGCGTGGGCAGCGCGTCGGCATCTTCGGCGAGCCTGGCGTCGGCAAGTCGATCCTGCTTTCGGATATCGTCAGCGGCACCGACGCAGATGTTGCCGTGGTCGCGCTTGTCGGCGAACGCGGACGTGAAGTGCGCGAATTCATCGAGCATCAGCTAGGCCCGGAAGGGCTGGCGCGCGCGGTCATCGTCGTCGCGACCTCCGACCGCCCGGCGATCGAGCGCGTCAAGGCCGCTTATGTGGCAACCAGCATTGCCGAATATTTTCGCGACCAGGGCAAGCATGTGCTGCTGGCAATGGACAACATCACGCGGTTTGCCCGTGCGCAGCGCGAGATTGGCCTCGCTTCAGGCGAGCCGCCGACGCGTCGCGGTTTCCCGTCTTCGCTTTTTGCTGTTCTACCCCGATTGCTCGAGCGCTCAGGGCCTGGCCGCGTCGGCTCCATTACAAGCCTCTACAGCGTTCTTCTGGAGGGCGATGGCACGCTGGACCCGGTTGCCGAAGAAATCCAGGCGCTTCTCGACGGCCACGTCTTTCTGTCGAACGAGCTTGCGCAGCGCAACCATTTCCCGGCCATCGATGTGCTGCGCAGCCGCAGCCGCCTCATGGACACGGTGGTGCCGGCCGAGCATCGGTCGGACGCCGGCCGCTTGCGGGAGCTGCTCGCCCGCTACGCCGACGTCGAATTGCTGCTGCGCGTCGGCGAATACGAAAAGGGCAGCGATGCGGTGGCGGACGAGGCGGTGGCGAAGATCGACGCCATCAACGCCTTCCTGCGACAGCCGTCCGCCACCCACGAGACAATCGAGCAGACACGCGAACGCATGCGGGGGATCGTCAATGAAAGATCGTGACACGATCGCACGATTGCGCGATCTCAGGCGCCACGGTGAACAGCGCGCAAACGAATTGGTCATAAGGCGATACGCCGCTGCGCAGCGGGCCGCCGGGGCGGTTCGGGAGGCGGCCGCCGCGGTCAGCGAACACCTGCAGCACACAGCCGACGCTGAGGATGCAGCATTCGCTTCGCTTGTCGGGCAACCGGTGAAGGCCGCCAGCCTTTACCGACTTCAGGGACAGTTCGAGAACGCCGCCAGGCAAACCGAAAAACTTCGGGAAAACGAGAAAATGGCCGGCGTCACCGAGCAGCGACGCAAAACAGAGCTGTCGGCCGCCCGCAACGATCATCGCGCCAGCATGAAGGCGGTGACGAAGCTGGACGGGCTTTTGGAGTATCTGGCCAAACGCACTGCGCGCCGCAGCCTGGCGCTTGCCGAGCTTTCCGAGGAAGACGAGTGCAGTCCACTGCGCTTGCCCACAGAACGATAGTCCAATCCGTGATCGTGAATATGGAAGTGTGATGCCTCAGGCCTTGGCGTCGGCAAAAAGGAAAGCGCGCGCAGAACCGGTGAGACGCACACGCTCGAGCGTTGGCGAGCCGCTGGCATTGGAATCTGTTGCGGCTGGAGAGGTTGAGGCATTGAACGCCTTCTACCGCCGCCGTGCTGCCGCGCAGATCACGATTGCCGGGAAAACCATGGCGCTCGCCGCCGTCTGGCCGGCGCCGAACCCTGTGGACCAGCCAATATGCACGATTGCGTTCACTCTCGGAGACATGGCGGGCAAGTTGCGCCTGCCGTTATCTGTTGTCGAACGAGGTCTTGCCAAGGCTGACGAGCTGATCGACCTGAAACGACTGGCGCCCGCTCACGCCGCACTGCTGCTGGAGTCCGAATTCGAAAAGGATCTCGAATGGATCGAGAGCAAGCTGGGCGAGACGATCGCTATTACGTCGATCGAACAAGAAGACAGCGTTCTGGACCAAACCGCGTTGGCTTTCGTCCTGACCGGCAAGGACGAAACCATAGGTTGCGCCTTGCACACCGACAGCGTCGGTCTGGCGGTGCGGGCCGGTGGCTTTCTCGACGCGATCGGCAAAGCACGGCCGCCGCTCCCTGCCGAATTCCCGATGCCGGTCTGCCTCTGGCGCCACGCGCTGACCATCAGCCATGGTGATCTTCAAAGCTTGCAACCTGGCGATGTGGTGCTCTTCGATGACGAAGAGGAAGACGCGGCGTTGGTCATTGCCGAGCGGCTTTATGCCCCCGCCGTGCTGACTGCCAGCGGGCCGCAACTGCTTGCCGCGCCGACTGCAATCGCTGGATCGAAATGGGAGTGGACCATGAACCAAGACACGCCGCCGCACGCCGATCAGACATTGGAGGAGGCAACTCTGGACGAGCTGCCGGTTGTGCTTGCCTTCGAACTCGGCCGCACGGCGATGCCTCTCGGCGAGGTAAGGCGGCTTGCGCCCGGTGCCATCGTTCCGCTCGCCAATGTGACGAAGGAGACGGTCGACATCATCGCCAATGGCAAACGCGTCGGCCGTGGCGAGATCGTCCGGATTGGGGAGAGCCTGGGCGTGCGGATCGCCCGCATGTTCGACAATGCTTGACAATTCGCCCAACCTGCTTGGGATCCTGATTGCCGTCGGCTTTGTCGGTCTGCTGCCGCTGGCAGTCGTGACCATGACCGGATTCCTGAAAATCTCGGTCGTGCTGTTCCTCATCCGCAACGCGCTCGGCGTCCAGCAGATGCCGCCCAATCTGGTCCTCTACGGCATAGCGCTCGTGCTCACGGTCTATGTCACGACGCCGTTGCTGAGCGAGATGTCGGGACGGCTTCAGGAAGGGCAGGTTCAGTTCCAGACGACCGACGACCTCGCCAGGGCGGCGCAACTGGTGAGGGAACCATTGCAGCAGCACCTGATCAAGTTCACCCAGCCGGAAGAGCGGCAGTTCTTTCTCGATGGGACGAACCGCCTGTGGCCGGAACAGGCACGACAAGATCTGAAGGACGACGATCTTTCGATACTTGTTCCTGCCTTTGTCGCGTCCGAGCTTACGCGGGCGTTTGAAATCGGCTTTCTGCTTTATCTTCCGTTCCTCATCATCGACATCGTCGTTGCCAACATCCTGATGACGCTCGGCATGATCATGGTCTCGCCGGTCCTCATTTCGGTCCCGCTGAAACTGTTCCTTTTCGTCGCCATAGATGGCTGGTCGCGGCTGATGCACGGCCTGATCCTGAGTTACGTCTGACGCCGCTGGGAGGTTTGTATGAGCAATGACTTCATCCTGGCGAAGGTCCAGGGCGCGCTCCTGACGGTGCTGTTCGCGTCAGGCCCGGCGATCATCGCGGCGCTGGCCGTCGGCATCCTGGTCGGGCTGGCCCAGGCGCTGACGCAAATTCAGGACCAGTCGCTGCCGCAGACGATCAAGCTTGTCGTGATCCTGCTGGTCATCATCGTCTTCGGCCCGCTGCTTGGCCAGCAGATCGCCGAGCAGGCCTCGACGGCGCTGGACGAATTCCCCGTCGTCACGCGTTGAGGCGCGCGGATGCCGGTCGAACCCTTCTTCGCGTCGGTCAAGGAGCTACAGTTGTTTCTTTTGGCGGGAGCTTTCGCGCTCGCCCGCATGACCGGGTTCATGCTGCTGATGCCGCTCTTTTCGCGCGTGCCGCTGTCGGGCCTTCTGCGCAACGGCGTTGCCCTGGCGCTGGCGGTTCCGGTCTTTCCGATGATCGTCGACAAGCTGACAAACACCGACATCGCCACGACGATGATCGTCGCCTACATGCTCAAGGAGGTCGTCGTCGGGGTAACGCTCGGGCTGGCGATGGGCATTCCGTTCTGGGCGGCCGAGGCTGCCGGCGATATCCTGGACCTGCAGCGCGGCTCGACGATGGGCACGCTGATCGATCCGATGATGACCCATGAGACGAGCGCCACCGGCACCTTGCTCGCCGTCATCATGGTCACGGTCTACCTGGCCGCCGGCGGCCTCGAACTTTCCCTGACCAGCCTCTACGACAGCTATGGCCTGTGGCCGATCGACCAGCTTCTCCCGGTGTTCAGCAAGGATGCAGCCGGCATCTTCCTCGATCTCTTGAACCGCATTCTGATGATGGCATTGACCCTGGTTTTCCCGCTCATCATCAGCATGCTGTTATCCGACCTTGTGCTGGCCTTTTTGGCGCGCGCCTCGCCGCACCTCAACGTTTTTGCGCTTTCGCTGATCGTGAAGACGCTGGTGTTTAGCCTCGTCTTTGTCCTCTATTCTGCTTTCCTGCTCTTCTACATGGAGCGGGACCTTGGCTTCCTGCACGAGGCAGGCCGACAGATAGAAGCGATCGGCTGCCGCAGCTGTTAGTGACAACCAAAAAGGTTTGCGCAAGCGTCAGTCGTAAGATGAAGCAATCGTTGGCCGGCCAATAAATACAATTTATCGTTGAGGAAAGATTCTGACAATTTGACAAGCAGCCGAGCCGCCAACGATCTTACGCCCTCCCGACCTGTCTCTGAACCGGAAGCCATGGCTCGCCTGACCACTTCACCGATCTTCGAGGACCTGCGACTGGTCGATGCGGACAGGCTGCGCAGGCTTGTCAGAATCGGCGCCTATGAGGGCCATACAGGGGGGCTGGCGCACGGTAAGCTCCAGGCCAATGTTGTGATCGTGCCGCGCAGCTTTGCCTGCGATTTCCACCAGTACTGCATCCGCAACCCGAAACCCTGTCCATTGGTCGGCGTTAATCGCGCCGGCAGCCCATTGATCCCGGCGCTGGGCGACATCGACATCCGCACCGATGCCCCCCAGTACAACATCTATCATTTCGGCGAGCTGACCCGTCGCAGGACGGACATCATCGACCTGTGGCAGGATGATTTTGCCGCTTTCGCGCTCGGCAGTTCGCTGACCGTCGAAGCTGCACTTGCCGAAAAGAAACTGAGCCGCATCGGCTGCGGCAAGGCCTCGCCCAAGTTTCGAACCAGGATCCAGACGTGTCGCGTCGGACCGTTTGGTGGCGAAATGGTCGTCTCGATGCGTCCGATAAGCCGTTGCGATGTCGACAGGGTTCGCGCTCTCACCGCACGCTTCCCGCATGCCCACGGCTCTCCCATCCATGTCGGAGATCCCACGGTCATCGGAATAGCCGATTTGATGGCTCCCGACTGGGGCGATGCGGTCAAAATCATCGACGGGGAGGTCCCTGTATTCTGGGCCAGCAGCATCACCGCACAGGATGCACTTGCTCGTGTCGAGCTGGCGACCTCGATCACGGTATCGCCGGGGCACATGCTGATCACCGATGTCGATGCACGAGCCGACGCGGGCGCTTTCAAGGTCTTTTAGCAGTTCTTCATCACCGGTCAGCGGTAAATGCTATTCGAGATGCGAAATGCGGTGAGGTCGGTCTCGATCTGCCTCACCACATCTTCGATCATGTTGCAGTTGGCCCAACCTTATGCACTCGAGGCAGTGAAGCTCCCCGGCAAGTGCTCCCACTACGTGATAACCATTTGGTAACCTTCCGAACTCGAATGTGAGAAAGTGCTGGCTCCTTTTTCCCTCGATAGATGTTAGGGCTGCTATCGAGCGAGACAAAGGAGAAAGGACCGGGATGGCCACGGTACTGAACGCCAAAGGCGTTCCACTTCCCTACAGCGGATCCTCCGTAAGGTGGTATTCGGCGACGAGTTCCAGCTCAACACTTTATGGCAGCACATACAACGACTCGATGTATGGCGACGGTAACGTCACCGTCACAATGCGTGGCGGCAAGGGCGACGACATCTATTATCTGTATGCCGCGAAAAACAAGGCGGTCGAGCTGTCCGGCGAAGGGGTGGACACCATCTCGACCTGGATGAGTTACAAGCTCCCGGCCAATTTCGAGAACCTGACGGTCACCGGCGACAAACGCTATGCTTTCGGCAACGAGCTGAACAACATCGTTACTGGCGGCTCCGGCCAACAGACGCTCGACGGCTTGCAGGGCGATGACGTGCTCAAGGGCGGATCCGGGGCGGACATTTTCGTCGTCAACCCCGGCAACGGCAGTGACCTGATCCTGGACCTTGGCGCGACGGATACGGTTCGCGTCGGGAGCTACGGCTTCACCTCTTTCGAAGAGGTGCGCGCCAACATGGTCCAGTCGGGAGCCAACGTCCGCCTAAATCTGTCCGACGGCGAGTTTCTTGTCTTCGCCAACAAGACCATCGGCGATTTCACCGCAAGCCAGTTCAAGCTGGCCGTGGACAGGTCGGCCCTGGAACTGACCTTTTCGGACGAGTTCGATACGTTGGACCTGTGGAACGGCTCGAGCGGCACCTGGGATTCGAATTACTGGTGGGGAGCCGAGAACGGCAGCACGCTCACGAGCAACAATGATCTTCAATGGTACATCGATACCGACTACGCCCCGACACGCTCCGTCAATCCATTCAGCATCGAGGACGGCGTTCTCACCATTACCGCCGCCCGGGCTCCTGAGGCGATCCGTCCCCATATAAATAACTACGAATACACGTCAGGGTTGCTGACGACCTACGAATCCTTCGCGCAGACCTACGGCTATTTTGAAATTCGAGCCGACATGCCCGAAACACAAGGGGCATGGCCGGCCTTCTGGCTTCTCCCGGCGGACGGCTCCTGGCCACCGGAACTGGACGTCATCGAGATGTTCGGTAAAGATCCAAACAAGCTCATCCTGACAGGCCACTCGAACGCGACGGGAACGCATACAACAGTAGGCACGACGGCCTATGCCGCGGATACCGAAGGGTTCCACACATATGGCGTGCTTTGGACAGAAGACGAACTCGTCTGGTATTTCGACGACGTCGAAGTCGCTCGTGCCGCAACGCCTGCCGACATGCATGACCCGATGTATATGCTGGTGAATATGGGGATCGGTGGCCAGGCGGGAGAGCCCGCCGACGAGCTTGCGACGCCTGCCGAAATGCAGATCGACTACATCCATGCCTATGCGTTGCAAGACTGGGTTATCTGACATTTGACAGATGGGCTCGGCACCGACACGTTCGTCATCATTTCGGGCGCGGCCATTGCCGCCTGAGACCGAACTGGAACTGATGTGAAGCCGACGTCGCATCCCATTCCACCCGAGCCGCCGCGAACGACACTCGCGGCGGTTTTGGCCTCCTTCCGGCGAGCGTTGGCCGGAATTGCGTTGATGAGCGGCGTCGTCAATGTCCTGGCGCTGACCGGCTCGTTCTTCATGCTGCAGGTCTATGATCGTGTCATACCCGGCCGCAGCGTGCCGACGCTCGTCGGGCTCGCCGTGTTTGCCGGCACACTTTTCGTTTTTCAGGGCGTTCTCGAACTCATCCGGTCGCGTTTGCTGGTGCGCATCGGGATGGCGCTGGACGCACGCTTGAGCGGACAGGTCTATGCCGCCCTCATGCGTCTGCCGCTGCGAACCAAGCTCGCAGGCGACGGCCTTCAATCGTTGCGCGACCTTGACCAGGTGCGATCCTTCATGTCGAGCGCCGGCCCGACCGCGCTTTTCGACCTGCCGTGGATGCCGCTCTACCTGGCAATCTGCTTCCTGTTCCATTTCTGGATCGGCATGACGGCGCTGGCCGGCGTGGTCATTCTGTTCAGCCTGGCATTGCTTGCCGAAATTCGCACGAGAGAGCCCGCCAGAAAGGCAAACAGTCAAGCGGCAGCGCGCAATACACTTGCCGAAGCGACACGTCGCAATGCCGAGGTTCTGCAGGCCATGGGCTTTGGCTCGCGCATCGCCGAGCGCTGGTCAGGGATCAATGCCGGCTATCTCGACACCAATGCAACGGCCAGCGACCTTGCCGGGACGCTCGCAACGATCGCGAAGATCCTGCGCATGATGCTGCAATCGGGCATTCTGGCGATCGGCGCTTATCTGGTCATCCATCAGGAAGCGACCGGCGGCATCATGATCGCCAGTTCGATCATGATGAGCCGGGCGCTCGCACCGATCGAACTGGCTATCGCCCACTGGAAGGGCTTCGTCACCGCCCGCCAGGCCTGGGCCCGCTTGACCCAGCTTTTGGTCCTGCTTCCCGAAACTGCGACAAGTGTCTCGCTGCCTGCTCCGAGATCTGCTCTTTCGGTCGAAAGTATCAGTGTCGCACCGCCGGGTGAGCGCCGGATGGTCGTGCAGGACGCCACCTTTGCACTGGGACAGGGCGTCGGCCTCGGCATCGTCGGGCCAAGCGCTTCGGGCAAGTCATCGCTCGTGCGCGCAATTGCCGGCATATGGCTGCCAGTTCGCGGCACCGTCAGGCTGGATGGCGCAACGCTCGACCAGTGGTCGCCGGAAGAACTGGGCAAGCATGTCGGCTATCTGCCGCAGGATGTGCAACTGTTCGACGGCACCATTGCCGAGAACATCGCGCGCTTCGAACCGCAAGCGCCCTCGGACAAGATACTGGCGGCTGCGCGCGCGGCCGGCGTTCATGATCTCGTCATCCACCTGCCGGAAGGCTACGAGACGCGTATCGGCGAGGCCGGTTCGGCGCTTTCGGCTGGCCAGAGGCAGCGGGTGGCGCTTGCCCGGGCTCTCTACGGTGACCCGTTTCTGGTTATTCTCGACGAGCCTAACTCCAATCTCGATGCGGAAGGCGAGGCGGCGTTGACGGTGGCGATCCAAGGCGTGCGCGCGCGAGGCGGTATTGCCGTCGTGGTCGCACATCGTCCGAGCGCGCTTGCCAGCCTGGATCAGGTTCTTGTGATGGCGAACGGCCGTATTCAGGCCTTTGGCCCAAAAAATGAGATCTTGAACAAGATAACCCGCCCGGCGGGCGTTCCCTTGAAAGTCGTTTCCGGACTAGAAGAGACGGCATCCTGATGGCGCAACGCATGATATTCGCGGCCGAGCGCACCATTCGACGCTATCTGCTTGGCGGTGTCGCAACCTGCATCCTGCTGGTTGGCGGGGCGGGGAGCTTGGCTGCCGTCACCGAGATTTCCGGAGCCGTCATCGCTTCGGGAAAGCTGGTTGTCGATTCCAGCGTCAAGAAGGTGCAGCATCCGACGGGTGGCGTTGTCGGTCAAATCTTCGTCCGGGAAGGCGATGCCGTGCAATCGGGCAAGGTCTTGATCCGCCTCGATGAAACCATCACCCGGGCCAATTTGGCGATCGTCTCGAAGAGCCTGGACGAATTCGAGGCGCGGCTGGCTCGCCTTGAGGCCGAGCGCGACGGCAAGGCAAGCATCGTCTTTCCAGCTTCGCTTGTGTCGCGCCAGGATGCCCCCGAGATTGGTCGGGCGATGGCCGGCGAGCAATCTCTGTTCGAATTTCGCCGACAGGCACGCGCCGGTCAGAAGGCTCAGTTGCAGGAGCGCATTGCGCAGCTTGCCGAAGAGGTTTCCGGCTTGACCGAGCAAAGAGATGCCAAGAGCCAGGAAATCAAGTTGATCGGCTTTGAGCTCGAAGGCATGCGCAGACTTTGGCAACGCAAGCTGGTTTCGATCGATCGTATTACTGCGCTTGAACGCGATGCTGTGCGGCTTAAAGGCGAGCACGGGCAACTGACTGCGGCCATAGCGCAATCGAAGGGTCGTACCTCCGAAATCCGTTTGCAGATTATCCAGATCGACCAGGATTTGCGCAGCGAAGTGGCAAGCGAACTGCGAGACGTCCAGGCAAAGATCTCCGAGTCCGTCGAGCGCAAGGTTTCGGCCGAAGATCAGCTCAAACGCATCGACATACGCAGTCCGCAGAACGGTGTCGTTCATCAGCTCGGCGTGCACACGGTCGGTGGCGTTATATCTCCAGGCGAACTCATCATGCTGATTGTCCCGGTGACGGACGACCTGACCGTCGAGGCGCGCGTGGCTCCGCAAGACATCGATCAGTTGACGCCAGGGCAAGGCGCGACCCTGCGGCTGTCGGCATTCAATCAGCAAACGACGCCGGAACTGAATGGTGCGGTCAGCAAGATTTCCGCCGACCTCAATGTCGATGAGAAAACAGGCACCGGCTTTTACACTGTGCATGTTGCTTTACCGCGCACAGAGCTTAGCCGGCTCAAGGGCGTGGCCCTGGCGCCAGGCATGCCTGTCGAGGTGTTCTTTTCGACCGGCAACCGCACCATGCTGTCCTATCTCGTGAAACCTTTGGCGGATCAGATCCAGCGCGCTTTCAGGGAGGAGTAGGCTCTCTCGGCGAGTCGACGAGCTGAATTCCGGAACAAGGGCGCGATTTTGCCGTTTTCGCCTGAAACCGGAAGCGATCCCACATGTCCGAATTGACGAATGAAGAGATCGAGGGGCGGCTCAATGCCCAGCGCGAGACTCTGGCGCTGGTCGTCGCGCTGCTTGCCGGCCTCGACAAGACTTCCGAGCGGATATGGGCCGAACTGGAAGCCCGCTTTCAATTCCAGAACAATCAGGAAGACCCCGGCGCGGTGCCAAGCCGTGCATTCGCCATTGAGAGCGCGATGATGCGGGAGTTCAAGCTGATCTTCGAGGAAGCGCGGGCACGCAAGGCGGAATGGAATGCCGAATAGGCAGGCGGAACAGATCCGTCTCTCCGGATGGATAGCAACAATTTTCCCGACCTGACGCGGAAACATTTCCGCCATGCCGGTGTTACTCACTGAGTGGGGCGCGAGGGGCTTCCTACTTTGAGGCAATGATGAGCTTCGACAAGACATTGCGCCACATCCGGCTGAATGGAACTGCGGCTAACCGTGATCCGAACCGGCAGGTTGCCGGGCTGAAGTCCAGACGGCTTGGCGAACAGGCCTGAGCCGTGGCAAATCACGGCACGACCCTTCCGACGGTTCTTGTCACCGGCAGCAGCGGCTTCCTGGGGCAGGCGATCGCGCGAGGCTTGATCGATCGCTATCGCGTCATCGGCCTTGACGTCGCAAAACCGAAGCATGCCCCCGCCGGCATGGAGACGATCGAGATCGATCTCACCTCCGATGAGGGCGTGAGCAGGGCTGTGCAGGCGGCACGGGAGCGCAGCGGCGGCCGCATCGCTTCGGTCGTCCATCTTGCCGCCTATTATGACACGACCGGTGAGGACAACCCCAGATATGACGCCGTCACCGTGCAGGGCACGCGCCGGCTCCTGAAGGCGCTGACGGCGGTCGAGAGCGAACAGTTCGTGTTCTCCAGCACGCTTCTCGTCCATGCGCCAAGCCCGGAGAAGGGCGCGAAAATCAATGAGGACTCGCCGCTTGACCCGGCCTGGGCCTACCCAAGATCGAAAGCCGAAACCGAGGCGCTGATTTCGCGGGAGCGCGGCCAGATCAAGACGGTGATCCTGCGGCTCGCCGGCGTCTATGACGAAGACTGCCGGGCGGCCTTTGTTGCCCAGCAGATCGCCCGCATCTTCGAGCGCTTGCCGACCGCTTATCTGTTCGCCGGCGATATCACCGCCGGCCAGCCCTATCTTCACAAGGACGATCTCGTCGATGCGGTGGTGCGCACCGTCGACCGGCGCGCCGAACTTCCGGCCGAGACCGTGCTTCTGATCGGCGAAGAAGACACACCGTCATACGAGGAGATGCAGAAGCGCATCGGCCGGCTCATCCATGGCGAGGACTGGCGTACCCTGGCGCTGCCGAAGCAGCTGACGAAGCTGGGCGCCTGGGTGCAGACGGAGGTGCTCGACCAGGACACCGACATCAAACCGTGGATGATCGAGAACTCGGACGATCATTACGAGATCGACATTTCGCGGGCCAAAACCGTGCTGGGCTGGGCGCCCAGACACAATCTGCTGGACACTCTGCCGGAGATGATCCGCCGGCTGAAGCAGGACCCCACGGACTGGTATGCGGCCAACAAGCTCGACCCGCCGGTTGTCGCGGCTTCGGACCCCGAGATCGAGCAGGCCGAAAGGCGCCTCAAGGGACCGCTCGAGCGAAGCAAGGAAGAGGTCGAAGCGGCGATAAAACGGCATCGGTCGAGGACGCTCTGGGCGCCGATGACCAACGCTGCGCTTGGGCTGTGGCTGGTCACCTCGCCAATGACAACTGGCCTGTTCGATCCCGTCACAGCCGCAATGCCGCCCGCTCTGGGGCACGCTGTCGCGGAGCCGCAATTGCGCAACGCAGGCCTCGGCGTCAGCGAGATCGTTTCCGGCCTGCTGGTGACGGTCTTTGCGTTGATGGGCATGTCCCGACGCTGGCGCTGGGTGCAGTGGATCACGGCGTCGCTAGGAGTTTGGGTGATGCTGGCGCCGTTGCTGTTCTGGACGACCAGCGCCGCCGCCTATGCCATCGACACGCTCGTCGGCATGCTGATCGTCGCCTTTGCGGTGATGATCCCGCCGACGCCTGGCATCAGCCGCCGCGCGCTGGCGGCCGACGACGACATTCCGCTGGGCTGGACCTATTCGCCATCGACCTTCACGCAGCGGATACCGATCGTGGCGCTGGCCTTCGTCGGCCTGTTCGTCTCGCGCTATCTCGCCGCCTTCCAGATGGGCCACGCGGATGGGCTGTGGGATCCGTTCTTCGGCCCGGGCGGCGCGCCGGTGCGCAACGGCAGCGAGGCGGTGGTGACGTCATGGGTCTCGAAGGGTTTCCCGATCGCCGATGCCGGGCTCGGCGCCTTCGCCTATTGCCTCGATATCCTCGCCGGCGCGATCGGCGACCGCCGGCGCTGGCGCACCATGCCGTGGATGGTGCTCCTCTTCGGCCTGCTGATCATTCCGCTTGGCGTGGTCAGCGTGTCCTTCATCATCATCCAGCCACCGCTGATTGGCGCGCTGTGCACGCTCTGCATTCTCCAGGCCGCCGTCACGGTGGTGCTGATCCCTTACTCCGTCGATGAGGTGCTGGCGACGATCCAGTATCTCTGGGGCGCGACGAGGGCGGGCGAGCCGTTCTGGCGTACCTTCTGGATGGGCGGACCGGCGCTGTCGGAGAACCAGACGCCTGGGGCCGACCTCGACCGTCCGGTTTTCGAGGTGCTGAAGGAATTTGTCACCGGCGGCGTCAATTTCCCGTGGACGCTGGCAGCAAGCACGCTGCTCGGCGCCTTGCTGATGACCACGCCATTGCTCTTCGGCACGCAGCCACCGCTTTACTTCAGCGATCACGTCGTCGGCTGTCTCATTATCATGGTCGCAGTCACGGCCATGGCCGAAGTGGTCCGGCCGCTGCGCTTCCTCAATGTCGTGCTTGGCGCATGGGTCGCGGTGTCCCCCTTCGTGCTTGCCGGCGGTGAAACCCTGGCGATGGTGGCGGACGTTGCGATCGGTCTGGCGCTGATCGTGCTCAGCCTGCCGCGCGGCACGCGCAGTGACCAGCACTATGGCGGTTGGGATCGAGCGATTGTCTGAGGCAACTCGCGGCGGCTCCGGATAGTACTGATACGCAGTGATCCTTCGCGCCTCGCTCTGCCGTCAAACGTTCTGCATCGTCGTGACGCTCTGAGGTAACGGAAGGGTTCGCAGGGTCTTGACGAATCAGATTTGTTCGCCGAGCAGGATCCTCGCGTCCTTGGCCGCGACGATGAACGCCTGGCGTGCGACCCTTGGCGGCTTTTCGCCGCGGATAACAGCAAGGCAGGCTGCGATTGCAGCCAGTCGCGTCTTGGACGCTGGCGTCGGCCAGTCCTTCAGCAGAACTTCAGCCGCATCGGAGACAGACAAAACAACCCTGTCACGATCGATCCGACCGGGTTGAACGACAATTGGCTTTCTGAAACGTCTCGTGCGCACGACACTCTCCAAAGCGAGGAGTATGTTAGCCGCGTCTGATCTTGTTGGCCACCTCAAATGTTAATTGCGGGAAGGCGAGGTTCGGACAACGTCCGCAAAGGCTGTGAACGACCATGATCTATTTCACGGCCGACACACATTTCAGCGATCCCCGCATTCTGCGCATCGATCGCCGCCCATTCGGCTCGCTGGCCGAACACGATCGAGCGCTGATTTCGCTCTGGAACGAAACGGTCAGCCCGGATGACCAGATCTGGCATCTCGGCGACTTTGCCAAGGGATCGGCCGAATTCGTTGCATCGCTGCTGTCGTCTCTTCATGGCGAGAAGCATCTGATCATCGGCAACAACGATGGCGCGGCGACCATAGAGGCTGCGGGTTGGGCCAGCACACAGCATTACAAGGAACTGACGATAGACGGCAGGTTGCTGATCCTTTGCCACTATCCTTTCCGCACCTGGAATCAGATCGGCAAGAAATCGATCAATCTGCATGGCCATTCCCACGGCAGGCTGAGCCCGGCTACGCGCCAGTTCGACGCCGGCGTCGACAGCTGGGATTTCCGCCCGGTCACCCTTTCCGCCATCCTTGCAAGCCGACGGCGGCGAACGGTCAGCCGGGATATTCAACGCAGGTGATGGAAAACGCGGATCATCCGGCTGTTGCTGACCTATCGGTGAGTTCGCCACTTCGCGCCTCGACACAGTACTTTTTGACAGGTCGAACCGATCGGCAACGAACGTCGACAGTTCCGTTCAGCAGCGAATCTCAGTGGCAATTGCAGCCTCTAGGATTAGCTGAGACACCCCTCCACTTCGTCATCCTAGGGTCTGCGCCGCGTCGCTTCGCTCCTTGCTTGCCCTAGGATGACGAAGTCATTGCGGCTTACGCCAACTACCAACCTCGCAAAAAGGACGCCGTCCGCGAAGCTGCCAATCTCCCCCCTCGTGGGGGAGATGTCCGGCAGGACAGATGGGGCGCTGTCCCTGGCGATCAAAGGTTCTGCACCGCAGCAGCGCTCCAAGGTACGGCATGGATCCCACGTTCGAAAAAGACGCAGCAGGCGGCGAGCCTGCCAATCCGGGCTGAACGTTCTGCCATCTGCTGCGTTCTCCCGGGGCAGGGCGCGTAGGACCGCAACATCGGCGCCCAATGGCCATAACGAGGAAGCACCGGAAGGAGCGAGATGACCGAGTACAGAGGCACTCAGCCGAGCCAGCCAAAAGGCACCGTGATCGCATTCTCCGCGCCGGGCTGCGAGCCTCTCTACGCTCACGAGCGGGAAGCCATAGCTGCCGTCGCCCGCACCATTGCCGCGCTCAAGGGGTTTGCCTTCCGGCAGGGTCTAGGCAACAGCAGCGGCAATGGCGGGCGCTTGTACTTCGTGCCGGACGACAGTTTGCTTGCCAGCGATGCGGCACGGCTGGGTATCAACGGGCCGCAAGACCTCTTCGGCGGCGTGGTGCCTTGGCGATTCGCGACCACCAAGGCGATAACCCACGAACTGGTCGACGACCTGGCCGAGCGACCGAAGGAATGGTCAACCGGCTTCGGCAGAACTGTCGCCGCCGCAGTATTGCCTGGCTACACCGTGTTTTCGCGGCACGATGCGCTGCGAGCAGCGCAACGCCTGCTGAGGCATGGGCTGGCCCGGCTCAAGCCACCGCTTGCCTCGCGAGGCCAGGACCAGCACATCGTTCGCACGGTCGCTGACGTCGAGAGACTGCTCGAGCGATACCGCTCCCCCGACTTGGACGAGTACGGTCTGGTGCTCGAAGCCGACCTTCGTGACGTCGTCACTTTGAGTGTTGGCAGAACCGAGATCGACGAAATCATGGTCGCCTACTACGGCACTCAAATGACGACGACCGACAATGCGGGACAATCCGTTTATGGCGGGTCGGACCTCATTGTCGTGCGCGGCGGATGGGAAGCTCTCGAAGACCTTCAGCTTCCCCGCGCACTGGCTTCGGCAATTGCGCAGGCGAGAGCCTATGACGCGGCGATGGCCGAGTATCCTGGATTTTTCGCCTCGCGGCGCAACTACGATATCGGCCAGGGTGTCGATTCGTCGGGTATCTGGCGATCCGGTGTGCTCGAGGCCAGCTGGCGCATTGGCGGCAGCAGCACGGCCGAGCTTGCGGCAATAAAGATCATGAAGCAGGACCCGGACATCCAACTGGTGCGTGCGTCCGCGGTCAAGACGTTCGGCAATACCAGCCGGTTGCCTGACAACGCCGACGTTCACTTTCAGGGAGAAGACCCCGATGAGGGTCCGATCACGCGCTATACCGTCGTCACGAATGCGACCCGCGAGCCGCCAAGGAAAGCGGTGGGTTAGTGTCTAAAAACGCTTAGGACCAAGGAACATCCGTCGGCGGCTTGAGTTGTTCGGCATGATCCCGAAAAACCAATCCGAAGGAGGAAAAAGTGATCGAGGTTATTTCTGCTCCTGAGAATGTCGCCGCATTTCGCGTTGCCGGTACCGTGACCGCGGAGGACTACGACAAGATCATCCCGACCATCGAAGAGAAACTGAGCGAACATGAAGAGATCGGCATCCTGGCCGACCTTACCGATCTGGAGGACATGACGGGCGACGCGTTGCGCCGCGATCTGCAGTACGGCTTGAGCAAACTTGGCGAACTCCACCGCTTCCAGCGTGCCGCAGTGGTGTCCGAAAAACAGTGGATCAAGGCAGCTACCGAAATGACGGGCGCACTGTTCCCGCAGATCGAGGCGCGGGTGTTCCCGGCGGACGAAAAGACCCAGGCTCTGGAGTGGGTAGCACGCGTTCAATAGCGGTATCGAGGGGAGCGGCCATGCCAACCATCTACAACAAACGACAGAATTCGGACGGCCTGTGGGAAGTCTATGACGACGAGAGCGAGGAAGCCGTCGTGATTGACGGCATGCCGCTTTCCGGCCTCGATGAACTCGAAGCCAATGAGGCCATTCGAAAACTCAAGCGGGGTGAGGTGACTTCCGACAACATTCCGCCGACTGCCCAGTCTGGCCGGCCTCCGACCAAAGACGGCATATAATCAATGCAAGCGTCCTGCCCCGGCGCGAGCAGGTTGCAGGGGCCACGTTTCCAGTGCATTCTTGCTGTCGTCGATGACCACACAGTATCTTAACCACCAGTTGGAATGCCCTTATTGCTTGACGATAAGGCTGAGGATTCCGGCCGACGCCGGTCCTGACGACCGGATCTTTTGCGACGACTGTGGCGAATTCCTCGGGACCTGGGACGATCTGCTTACCGATTTTGAGAGGCAGGGCGGCCAGGATGGAGTGTTCCGTCTCGACAAGGGCCGTATCAAGCGGATCGATTGAGCCGATTGCTGGCGAAGCCATTTGCTCGCACCGCCGTCTCGCCAGCGTAAGCCTTGCAGCACCTGCGCGGCCTGAGGCGAAAAATTTCCAGCGGCTCGAATCATCAGGGAACTTGTTGCCGGCCGGTGGGGTTATCGGTCGCCTTCCCAGTTAGGGAGGCTAGCTCCAAACCTCAGCGGGAGACGACCATGGCAACTGCGAAAAAAGCTGCGAAAGCGACAACCAAGGGCCTTGAGGACCTGTTCCTCGACGGGCTGAAAGATCTCTACTACGCCGAAAAGAAAATACTGAGGGCGCTGCCGAAAATGGCCAAAAGCGCGGAGTCGGAAAAAGTGACTGCTGCCTTCGAAAAACATCGCATGGAGACGGAAGTTCACGTCGACCGGCTCGAGGAGGTGTTCGAGAAACTTGGCAAGGCGGCACGCGGCAAGACCTGCCCGGCGATCGACGGCATCATTGAAGAAGGCTCCGAGATCCTCGAAGACTATGACGGTGCTCCTGCGCTCGATGCCGGACTGGTCGCAGCGGCGCAAGCCGTCGAACATTACGAGATCGCCCGGTACGGCACTCTTGTCGCCTGGGCGGAACAGATGGGAAAGGCCGATGTCGCCGCCCTTCTCAAGGCAACGCTCAAGGAAGAGGTCGCGACAGACGAAGCGCTGACCGGGTTGGGCGAGGGTGGTGTCAACCAACGTGCCCTCCAAGCCGCCGCCTGATTCCTGGTTGTAACCGGCTTGCGGAGCCCAGGCGAAGATCGCCAGGCTCCGCTCGCAAGATGCAGCTAGTGCCTTGCCGTCCGGGATTCTTGAACCGGCGTGGCCGACTGGCCATTGCGAGGCTTGAATTAGCTTGAACCGGAATCTACAAGAAGACCAATGGGTTCAAAGACATTGCGCAGATGTCAGGTGAGAGAGCCCGCTATCGTTGGCGTTGGCGTTCGGCATGGCGTTGAGTGGCGGAGCGACCCGTTTAGCGAGCCCGGTCGCGGGTGATTGGAACATCTGCCGACCAACGCCGTTGATATGCTCGGCAGGCGAAAGGGGCTGCATATGTCAAAACTTCAGGCGGTGACTCCAGAGCATCTGCAGCGGCTCAAGCTCGAGGCGTCTGCTTATTTTGGTCCGAAAGTGCTCCACGAAGCATTGTTGCGTCTTTGCCAGGCTTGCGGACGCGATAGCCTTGACCGGTTCGAGAAGACCATGGTCGATCAGATCGAGGCAATGCGCGGTGAGAGGGCCGATTTCGAGACAATGAAGGAATTTGCCATCGAACAGCTTTACGCCTGCGTTCGCGAGGTCAGTAGTTCGCCTGACATGAAACAGCCGCTGGAGGGAGCAGAAGCCCGAAGGACGCCTGGTCGGTCGGAAGAGCCGAAGACCCTGGAAGACCAGTTGCAGGCCGGGCTTGAGGATTCTTTTCCCGCGAGCGACCCGCCGGCGGTGGTGTCCACAGCGATATCCGGCGGGGCGAAAAAGCTGGTCGGGACTGACGAAGTCCTGAAAAAGCAGCGGGAAGAGGCGGCCAAGAACAACGACCGGTCATAGGCGGCCGCCCGCCCAATCCGCGATTTTCCAGCACCTTGTTTCGATGTCCGGAACGATCCAAACCTTCATGCATTTAGCTAGGTCTGCGTTCATCAACTCTTTCTTGCTGGGAGCTGGACCATTGTCCTCCAGGGGCTACCCCTTGGCCAACCAGGAAACGGATGACGTTTCCATCGTTGACCTGATACCTGCCTTGCGCGCCTTCGCCCGCACCTTCTGCCGGGTTCCCGACGATGCGGACGACCTGGTCCAGGAGACATTGACCAAAGGGCTCGCCAACATCGACAAGTTCGAGCCCGGAACGCGTATGAAGTCATGGCTCTTCACCATCATGCGCAATAGCTATTATACGCGCATCAAGGCCGCCGACAGGGAAAAGCCGGGCCTGCTTGACTGCGCCTCCGCAATCCCGATTACGGAAGCGACGCAGGAGTGGTCCGTTCAGAGCAAGGAAGTCGCCAACGCGGTCCAGAGGTTGCCGGAGCATCAGCGCGAGGTCCTGATGCTGATCGGGGTCCTTGGCGTCAGCTATGAAGAAACTGCCGAAATATGCGGTTGCGCGGTGGGAACGGTAAAAAGCCGCCTTAACCGAGCGCGTGCCAGCGTGCTGGAATACCTCGGCGAAAGTTCCTTGCAGACATTGGTGGAACGACGCAATCACCTGTCAGCAGCACAGGGAAACTTCGCAGTCGACAGGCGCCGATAGCTAGTCCTGTTTCTTTGCTTTGCATCGACGCTTCTCGACAAGCGCATTCTGTAATTGAACCGCAAGGTCGGTCAGCTGGTCGGGGACCTTTTCCTGCTCGATAGCAGTCAGCAGAGATGCAATCTTCCGGTCTATTGCCAGCCGGAGTTTCGGGCTGATGCTATCGTCGCTCGAGCGAGACATAGTGTTCTCTTAACGAATCAGTCCCTTCACCAGTGTGGTGACGGCAATCAGAGTTTGCAAGGATTCGCGCGGCCTCACAGTCAGCGCCGTCCCTTGCACAGCCCGTCCCTTGCACAGCATTGTGTATCGAAGCTGCCGGTCTCGTCGGGGAAGCCTATGCTTTCACCTCGGGTCCTCCCGGCGCTGTTGCCGGGTGCGCTCGACATTTCGACTCTCGTGACCTCGACTGGCCACTGGTCATGATTGGCGTTTGCGGTTGCAGCAGTCAGTCTTGGGAGAGACGATCTGCGGCGTGATACTGATCGGAGTTGATCCGATTGCCATCGAGCCGGCGTTGCTCGGTGTGCTGCTTCCCAGGCTCTGCTGGACAAAGCAAAGCCGCGTTTCCTTGACCTTGTCCTTGGCCAATCGGTCATCGCGCCGGCCGCCGGAGCCTTTATCTTGACGGCAGAGGTGATGTCTATCTTGCCGCCGGATGCCTTCTAGTCCTCCTTCGGATTGTCGGCACTCACAGGTGCCCTGTCTGTTTGGTGCGCCTGTCTCTTTGACGCCATCGTCTCTTTGACGCCCGAACAATCATTGCGCCGTAATGTTCCCTCGGATGCCACAAGAAGAAAGGCATTGCCGTCCCACAGCCGGAACGGCTTCGCGCCGTCAGCCACGACCTGCATGCCATGGGCTTCGGCGAGGCGGTGAACATCGGCACGATCCAGCGCCGTCGATCCGCGATAGGAGTAATTCAGAAGTGCTGCCACGCCTGACGGTTTCAGAACACGCGCAATTTCCTCGAAATACCGCTCCGCCAGGCCAGCCAGCACCAGGTAGGGGAAGCTGTCGACAGCCAGCACGCAATCGAAGCTTGCGTTGGTAAAATCGGCGAGATCGAGACCAAAGGTCGGCCGCAGATCCACATTGCGCAGCCCGGCACATCGCCCACGAGCGACCGAAATCATCTCCAGGGATATGTCGATGCCGACGATCCGGTGCGCGGCATCCGAGAGCGCGCTTTCGAAGCGGCCGATGCCACAACCAATGTCCAGTATGTCCTGGTCGCGGCCGGTGAAGCCTTGCCGCTGCAACCATGCGACGATCTCGTCGGTGGCGGCGGTGAGTTTCTCCTCGTCTCCCAGCGAAGACAGTTGAACGCTCGCCGCCTGGGAAATCGTCGCCGCGGCATCAAAGCCGGCGGCCAGCCGCCTGACGACCGCGGCGTCAGTTTCCCATTCATCGCGTTCGTGGCGGACGGCGGCACCTGTTTGGCGCAGCGTGGTGAAGATGTCAGGCCTGTGACGAAGCAGATCGGCGATCCGCTCCAGTCTGTCGCGTTTTCGCAGGTCGGCTGAACGCATCTCCAGCGCTACATCGGCCAATTCTGCGGCATCGACCCCGGTCTCGAAGCGCAGCGCCAGTCTGGCAATGATGGCGTCGACGCAGGCGCCGTCGGCCATGCACTCCTCGATCAGCATTTTTGCGGTCGATGCCGCCTGGGGCGATGGCTTTCGTCCGGTGGCGCTCATCGAGCCATGCTCCGCGTCCAGACCTTTCGCATTGTCCATTGGTCCACGGCCCCCCAGCCATACTTGTAGCTCTCCTGGCCGCGCAGAAAATCGAACTCCCGCGCCCCTTCACGAGCCGCTTCGGCAATCGCGTGACCGATCAGAATTGCGCCGGGACTTTCCTCGGCATAGGCCGGATCAAAACCGCCAAGGTAGGCGTAGGCGCGGTGGCGATGATGAAATCCGTAATAGGCGCCGACGACCGCATCGTTGATGGCAGCAAGCCAGCATCGGACAAGACCCTGTGCGGCAAGCATGGGAAGCGCCTGCCGATGGAATTCTTCTGCAGCCGGATCGGCCAGGACGCCGTCGCCGCGCCCGGCCCAACGCGCGCCGTGAAGGCGGATCAGGTGATCGAAAAACGCTTTGAGATCGGCCTGTGCCGGTATGATGGAGACGCAGCCGCGCCGGCGTGCGGCATTGTGCGCGCGGCGCAACTGGCGTCTTCGCCGCGCCGGAATGCAGACCGCGAGCGCATCGTCGCCAGCGATCGGCAGCACGGGACAAGCGGCGTGGTCGACGGGTTGATCCGCCTCCAGCGCAGGGTGCGCGATAGTGAGACCGGCAGCACCGGCCGGCAGGTCCGGTAAGATCCATTGCGACCAATTGATCGCCAGAACCCGGTCGGCGATGACGGCGGCGACAGCCGCTTCGATGCCGGGGCAACACAGGACATCCAGGTAGTCGCTCAACGAAATCCCAACCGGAAGCAGTCTCGACCCGCAAGTTGCGTGTTCCAGGTAAAGCGGTGCCAATCCCACCAGATCGTCGCCTCGCCAGACGGCGATCGTCGCCAGCTCTCCGGGCTCGAATGCGCGCCACCACGGCACCAGCCAGGCGGGGCTTTGGAACGGCGTCGCTGTCCGGCTGTGCGCCCACAGCTCCCGCCAGCGCGGCGCCAGCGCCTCAAAGGCGGCCGGATCGTCGATGATCTCGGAGCGGAGCATGAAAGCCGCTCACTGCACCGCCGCCAGGCGCCTGCGGCCGGCACCAAGCCCTGCCAGCGCCTGGTAGGCGTCCATGTAAGACGAAATCATTTGGTCGAGGGAAAAGCGCCGCCGCGCCTCGGCCCGGCATGTCTCGGCATCCAGGCCGGAGGCTGCGACGATGGCCTCCGCCATCTCATGGATGTCGTTGACCAGAAAGCCCGTCTTGCCGTGTTCGACCACATCCGGCAGCGCACCGTTTGGAAAGGCGACGACCGGCGTGCCGCAGGCGAGAGCCTCCATCGCGACAAGCGAGCTGGTTTCCGCGGCAAGGCTGGGAATGACCAGGCAGCGGGCGGCGTTGAGAAAGTGCCGCTTCGCGACGAAGCCGAGCGGACCGAGGAAGCGGCGGCGCTGGTCGAGGCGCGGCTGGACTTCGTCACGAAAGTACAGCGTGTGCGTTTCGTAAGGGTAGACCTTGCCGCCGATGATCAGCCGCACGCCAGCCTGTTTGGCCGCGTCCAGTGCCAGGTGGATGCCCTTTTCCGGGCAAATGCGGCTGAGCACCAGCGCGAAGTTGCGCTTGAACTGCCGACCGCTCAGCGCATCGATATCCACGCCGTTTGGAATGGGTGCCAGCAGCCTGGCACCCGGCGGCGCGGTCCTCTGTTGGGCCATCGAGACGGCGTGAAGCCATAGATCGTCGCGGACCGTGCGCAAGGCATCGGTGGGATACCAGTCGAGCGGCAGGTGCAGGCTTACCAGGGTCGGGCCATCATCAGGTAGATAGGCATCAAAATCGATGCCGTGCAGATGAACCACGTCGATCGGCCAACGGGCGCGTGCGACTTCTATCGCGGTGCGGTGAGAGCGCTGTGCCCGTTTCTTCGCCGCATCGTCGAGCACACCTGGTTCAGCAGGCGTCTCGATGAGCACGCCCGCCGCTTTCGAGCCCTGGCAACCGATCACGATGGAAGCGTGTCCCGCGCGCACGAGTGCCTGGTCGAGCATCGACAGCACCTGCTCGGCACCGCCAACCGCATCCGGGCCGACTGGCGCGAGAGGGTAGGCGACGTTCAGGACGGTGAGGGTCATGGCCGGTCGAGCCCAAGCTCCTCATGCGCAGCGGCCGCGGCGTGAAGCCAAACCGCCGGCTCGAAGCCGAGCGGCAGCGCCTCGTAATAAAGCCTGCCGCTGTTCGGCAGCGCCAGGAAATCATAGGCAGGCGCCACCCGGAAACGTTCGATGCGCGCCGTGAACGGCGCCAGCGTCCGTTGCTGTGTCCGGTGGCAGGCCAGCATGCACTGCTTCCGTTCGAAAGCCGCTTCCGTAAGGTGCAATTCGATGCGCTCGCTGCCGGAATGACTGTTGAAATCCTGAAGGACCGCACCCTCAATCCCGGCCGAATAGAACGCCATTTCGACGATGGCCGGTGCCTGGCGTCCGTCGCGGCGCAGCAAATGGCAGGCCGCATGGACGGCAAAGGCGGTCGCGTCATGATCGGGGTGACCACCTTCATAAGGATGCGTGCAGACGAAGCTGACATCGCGCTCGGCCAAAAGGCCGGTCAGTTCCCGTGCGAGCGAGCCAAGATTTCCGGCGGCCTGCTTGTCGGGATAACCGAGGCTGATCAGGGCCGTCGACGGCAATCCCGCTGCCGCCAGCACCGCCTCCAACTCCCGATGGCGGGCCTCGGCATAGTCCTGCCACGTCTCGAAGCCGTATGCTCGCGCGTCTTCAAGGTCTCGCGGCGCGCCATCGGTGACATGAACGATGCGAGATCCGCGCAAGCCGGCAAGATGCCCGCCGATGCCGATGGTTTCGTCGTCCGGATGCGCGACAACGATCATGATCTCAGCACCGTCTGAGCGGTGCGGAGCAGCACCTAGCAACAAGGCCGCGAATTCGGCAAGCGGTCCGGATCTGTCAGCTGCGTGTTGCATGACACACTCATGCTGCCGAAGCCCGCACCGCTCTGACCGGCGAGGCAGCCATGGCGGGAGCGTACCGGCGGGTCATCGTCGCGCAAAACTCCGCAAATTCCTCCGGTACCAGCGGCGGACTGGTGTGATGCGGCATCACTCCGCGGTGCTCTGGCGTGAAGCAGAAGGTGATGGTCACGTCGAAATCGGCAAGTGCTTCCATCTGCCGGTCGTACCAATCCAGCGCATTCGGCCTGAAACTGTCGGCCCACGAAAGCCCAGTGCGCAGATTGGTGACGCCCAGCCGTTTCATCCAGGCGACGGCGTCGTCCAGCCGGGGATCTTCAAAGTGGAACCATTGCACCAGCCCCATCCCGGGTGCGTAACGCAGGAATTCTTCGAGCGCGGGTTTCGGCGTGCCATCTTCGCGGAGCAAGCCCATGTAGAAGTGGCGATAGTAGGAGGAGCCTTCGGCCTCGCGATGACGCGTCGTTGCCCCCCATTCGCGCGGAAGATCGTAGAGGCTGTACCATTGCACGCGCGAGGCATTGCCGAGCAGCAGTTCGGCGCTCCGACGCAAACCCCAGAGCTGCACCTCCTCCGCCCCGAAGCTCGACACGCCAACTTCGCTGACCCATACGGGAAGATCGGTAACGGTCGAAATCTCGCCGATCTTCTGCGGCCATTCCTGAATCTGCCAGAGATTCCAGTCGAGTGGGAAACCATGCACACCGACGGCATCGACATGATCGAGCACCCCGTATTGCTTCATGAGCGCCATGAAATCGGCATCGATCGGCGAAATGCCGCCCAGTATCCTGGTCACGGCCGGGTTTGCCGATGCGATCGCATCGGCGGCCAGTATTGCCATGTTGGCGAAGCGGCTCCAGTCGGGGTCGAGTTCGGGATCCCAATGGGATTTGTTGTTCGGCTCGTTCCAGATCATCGCGGCTTCAATCATGAAGTTGTCCTTTCGACGGGTAGACGGCGCCGCCGCCGGCCGGCTCACCGGCGGCGCGGCAGAAATAAACCTCTTGCTCCGGGTGCAGCACGATCTCGAAGCCGGCGCTGCGCAGTATCGCTTCGGTGCAGGCGCGATTGGGAATCCACCAGTTGGTGGGGTCGTCGGCATAGCGATGCTCGACGAAATGCAGCTTCGGAAACTCCGGCCGGTCGAACAGATCGTGGGTCCAGAAAGGATAATTCTCATCGAGCGCAGGCAGTTCGATGCTGCCGCGCTGCATGGACTGGAAGATCATCAAGTCGCCGGCAACGTGCTCCCGGATCAGATCGAGAGCGAGCAGCGGGTGGCGCAGGTGATACAGCACGCCCATGAACAGGACGATGTCGAATTTCTCCCGCAAGGCGCCAACGTCGTAGACCGACAGCAGCTGGAATTCGATGTCGCAGTCCGCGATTTCGGCGGCGAAGCGCGCCTGCGCCAGATAGGCTTCATCGAAATCGATGCCGAGGACGCGGCCGGCGCCGCGTCGCTTCATCTCGATCGAGTAGAAGCCGGCGTTGCAGCCTATGTCGAGCACGGCCTTGCCGGACAGATCGGCAGGAATGGCGTCGGCGAACTTGCGCCATTTGATCAGCGGGTAGTTGCCGAGGAAATGGTCGGGGGCGGTTTCGACGCCCGCCAGTTCCATGTTGTGGAACCACGGGCCAAGGGCATCGATGCGGCGGCGGATTTCGGCGTTCGAATGCAGCATGGCTAGCCTCCTTCGCCTGGATGGCTTGGTATCTGCGCTTGCCCCGGCAGCACGAACATGAGGTTTTTTGTGTCCTCCAACCTAGTGTCGTTGTTCTCGAGCAGCCGAAGTGCGGTGCGGTAGCCGTTGAACGTGCCGACGTCGACATAGGCGGTGCCTGCCTTGACGCCGCAAGCCTCACCGCCTGCCGCCAGATAGGCGTTGATCAGGGTACCGACATATTCGTCGCTTTGATCCCGCTCGCGCCAAAGCGCGGCAAGCTGGTGAAGTATGCAGCCCGGCATCTTGAACGCCCCCCAGATCCAGTTCGATGCGGCGCCTTGTTGCTTGACCTGGATCTCCTTCACCCGGTCATCCCCGTCGAGAACGACGGCATCGAAGAGTTCCGGGTGATCCACTGGGAAGAGCAAAAACGACAGCCGGTCGTCCGGCAGGCGGCAAAAGCCATCTTCCGGAAACCAGATCGTGTCCGGCAGGCCGATCAGAACCGTCTCGTCCGCCGCGACCAGCGGCGCGGCGCGGAAGATCGCGTCGCAAAGACCGACGGGGTTGGGCTGCACGACAAACAATGCGGCGGCGTCGCCGTAGCCGGCGGCGTAGTATTCGAGAATGTCCGATTTTCCCGATCCGATGACGAAGCAGATCTTGTCGACGCCGTTGCGCACCATGCGACGCACCAGATACTCGCTCACCGCGCAAGGACGCTCGGTCTGGCCGTCGATCCGGCTGCCGACCGGCAGGAGCTCCTTTGAGAAGCCGAGCGGTTGAATGCGGCTGCCGCGGCCGGCGGCGGGCACGATGCCCAACATCAGATTGCTTCCTTCAACGGCTCGCCCGCCGTCAAGCCCTGCCCCAAGCCCGGCAATGAATCGGACAGGAGGCGGTCCAGTTCCCTGGCGCGCTGCGCAGAGGTGTGTTCGTCCAACACCCGCTCGCGCGCCCGGCGCCGGATGGCGTCGACTTCGCTGTCAGGCAAGCCGACTGCCGCGACCACGTCGTCGGTGCTGTCCGCCAGGATGATCTCGCTGCCGGGCTGGAAAAAGCTGCTCAGCCCGGGCCAGGTGTCGCTCACGATCGCCGCGCCGCAGGCTGCCGCCTCGAACAGCCTGCCCGAAGGACACCAGCCCCTCTTGGCCATCGCCTCGCGCGTCACGTTCAGCGTCAGGCGCGATGAGCAGAAGAAGGCCGGATGATCCGCAGGCGGAAGGTGCCTGACAAAGAAGATGTTTTCGCCCCACGGAAATTCATGCGGATATTGGGCGCCGCCGATGACGAAACGGCGGTCCGGCAGGCGCGCTGCCGTGCGGACCAGCAGCTTTTCGACGCCGGCCTGGCGATCGGCCGCATACGTTCCGAGATAGGACAAATCCCCGGCGAATTCAGCCCGGGGCTGGGCCGGCCGGTGTCGGTCGGGATCGACATGGCCGTAGAGAGGCAAGACTCGGCGGGCGCCCAGCAGCGTTTTCAGCGCATCGATTGCGGTTCCCCCCGTATAACTGAGGGCGAGGTCGAAATCGTGAAGGCCCTCGGGCCCGTAATAGGCCGGTCGTAGACCTTGTTCTATCCGGGCGAGCGTGACGGGGGTGTCGAGATCGTAGAAAACCTTCAGCCCGCGACAGGCCTGCTGCGCCAGGCGCGATGCCTCCACGGCGTCGGGGCAATAGGACGTGACGATGACGACGTCGGATTCCCCGATAGCCTGTTCCGCGACATGGCGAATGTCCTCCCACTCCGGATAGAGAACGACATTGCCGCCATCGAGATGGTCAAGATCGCGTGCGCCGGCATAGTACGGGGTATTGCGTTCGAAAAAGCTGACCGACCAGCCCAGGCGACCGAGAGCACGGATCAGCCCGCGCCACAGCGTCGCGTGTCCGTTTCCCCACGAGGAGGTGACGGTGAGACCGAAAATGACCATACGCATCCGGCAGTCCTCGTCAGGCGGCTTCGTTCAGTCGGATCAGCTTGGAGCCCCAGTCACCGGACACGACCGTGGTGATCGAAGCGGGGTCGATATCGAAGCGAAAACAGTCTCCCAGCGGCAAGCCGAGCACCTTGCAGACGGCGGCTTTGATCACGTCGGCATGGCTGACCAGTGCCACGGACTGGTTCTGGTAGCGTTTGCGAAGCTGCTGCATCAGCGAGACGACACGTTGCTGGACGTCCAGCATTGTCTCGCCGCCGGGCGTCCTCGCCTGCTGGCGTTGACTGTTCCACGTCAGCCAGTCGGCGTCCTGGCTCAACTCTTCGAAGGTCTTGCCCGACCAGGCGCCGAAGTCGATCTCATCGAGTTCCTGGCGGATTGTAATCTTCTCGCGATTGCAGGCGATTGCGATCGGTTTTGCGGTTTCCAGTGTTCGTTCGCGCGGGCTGCAACTGATGGCCGCCAGCGGCCGCGCCGCCATGTGGCTGGCCAGGCGCGAGGCTTGTGCCCTGCCGGTTTCGCCAAGACAAACTCCAGCCATGCGTCCGGCAAGATAGTCGCCGACATTGTCGTGCGCCGCATGGCGGATCAAGAAGAACGTGGTCGTCATTCCGCGGCATCAAGCATCGGCTCGTCCCTCCCGGCGATGAAAGACAGCGTGCGCAGGCGTGCCTCGGCATCGGTGAACTGCTCGGGCGGCGACTTCATGAAATAGCTGCAAGGGCCGGTCAGCGCCCCCGCGATGCCGCGGTCAAGCGCCAGTTTGGCGCAACGGACAGCGTCGATAACGACCCCGGCCGAGTTGGGCGAATCCCATACTTCCAATTTGAGTTCTGCATTCAGCGGCACGCCGCCGAACGTCGTGCCTTCCACGCGGATGTAGGCCCATTTTCGATCGGTAAGCCAAGGCACATGGTCGCTGGGGCCGACATGGATGTTGCCGGCCTCCAGGGGAACGTCGAACTGGCTGGCCACGGATTGCGTCTTGGAGATTTTCTTCGATTCCAGCCGCTCGCGCTCCAGCATGTTGAGGAAATCGGTGTTGCCGCCGAAATTCAGCTGATAGGTGCGGTCGATGCGGACGCCGCGCTCGCGGAACAGATTGGCGAGCAAGCGGTGGACGATCGTCGCGCCGACCTGGCTTTTGATATCGTCGCCGACCAGCGGCAGACCGCGCTGTTCAAAGCGCCGGCGCCATTCCGGCCGCGAGGCGATAAAGACCGGTATGCAGTTGACGAAGGCGCAGCCGGCCTCGAGCGCGCACTCTGCATAAAAACGCGTGGCTTCTTCGGAGCCGACCGGCAGATATGAGACCAGTACGTCGGCGCCGCTTTCCCGAAGCAGCGCGCTGACATTCGCGACCGGCTCTTCTGCCTCCTCGATCTCATCGCGCAGATATTTGCCGATGCCGTCAAATGTCGGTCCGCGCTCGACGCGAACGCCGGTTGCCGCAACATCGGCAAAGCGGAAGGTATTGTTGGGCGCATTGTATATGGCTTCCGCCACATCACGCCCAACTTTGCCCTTGGCGACGTCGAAAGCACAAACCACCTCGATATCGGCGACATGATAGCCGCCAAGATCAGCATGCATCAGGCCCGGTATCGGCTCATTGCCGCTGGCGTCCCGATAATATGAGAGGCCCTGGACAAGGGAAGACGCGCAATTGCCGACGCCGGCTATTCCAATCCGTACCTTTTTTGATCCCACGAAACTGCCGCCATCGCTGTTGAAGGTAAGTTCCTCGCGCCGAACTGTCAGCTGCCAGGAATGTTCCTTGCGACCTGGAAAAATCACCAACCTCTATTCGGATCAAAGCTGCGCCCTGTATTTTGCGTTGCCTGGGCCGATCGAAGCCTGAGCGATGCGAGCCTCAATCGAGCGTTCGCAGCATATCCGCTTCTTTTTCCAGGATGGAGGCCACTTCCTCGCGCTCAAGATGCGTCATCATCAGGCTCACACAGCATTCGAGGTAGGTGATCGAGGCACGTCTCAGAAAGGCAGCCGCTTCCCGTTCTGCCATTTGCTCGATGTCCCTGGCGGATCGTTTTCGATGCACGGGTCCGTTCTCCCTGCCGATATTCGCCCAACGGCGAGCTAGACCGGATGTTCCCACAACGAGAAAAAGTGAAGACGCCTGTCGGGAGTCTCACCATGCCCGAGGGCATAGCTCTCCCCGACTTCAGGCCGGCAGGTTTTGCAGTCGGCCTGAAACGGACCTCACGCTTGTCGCCATTGGGGAGATTCGATCTTCGTTACGGCTGGCCTCGAGCTCCATGAAATAGCTGATCGTCTGCATCAGGCCTTGCTTGAGTGGCACCTTTGGCGACCAGTCGAGAAGGGCTTTTGCACGGGAAATGTCCGGTTGCCTCCGGCGAGGATCGTCTTGCGGCAGTGGCAGGAATTTGAAGGCCGAGTTGCTGTGGGTCATATCCCTCACCAATCCGGCCAGTTGAAGAACGGTGAATTCCCCGGGATTGCCCAAATTGACCGGTTGGCTCGGATTGGGATCGACATCCATGAGGCGGACCAGACCCTCGACCAGATCGGAGACGTAGCAGAACGACCTGGTCTGCAGCCCGTCGCCGAAAATCGTCAGCGGTCTCTTCTCGAGCGCCTGCATCACCAGGTTCGAGACGATCCGGCCGTCGGCAGGATCCATCCGCGGACCATAGGTGTTGAAGATGCGCGCGACCCGGATGTCGGCCGTTTCGGTTCTCAAATAGTCGAAGCACAAGGTTTCGGCGGTTCGCTTGCCCTCGTCATAGCAGGCACGAGGGCCGGTGCAGTTCACGTGACCTACATAGTCTTCCGTTTGCGGGTGCTGTTCCGGATCGCCATACACTTCGCTTGTCGATGCCTGCAGGAGGCGCGCATTGTTTCGGGCGGCAAGCTCAAGTAGATTGAGGGTTCCGATCACGCAGGTCCGCGTGGTGTGAATCGGGTCAGCCTGGTAGCGCGGCGGCGATGCGGCGCACGCCAGGTTGAAAATGCGGTCGACCGGCTCAGCAAGGTCTAATGGTCGGCAAATATCCTGCTCGATCAGCCGGAAACGAGGACTGTCCAGCATCGAGACGATGTTTTCCATCCGACCGGTAAGAAAATTGTCGACACAGATCACACGGCACCCGGCCTGAAGCAGTGTCTCGCAAAGATGCGAACCGAGGAAACCCGCGCCGCCGGCGACAAGCGCCGTTCTGGTCCGTTGTGTCCTTCTTGATTGCCGCATCTCTATTTTCTCCTGTCTGCCAGTCATGCTGCACTTTCGATGTTCAGATCGAGCGCTGGACGTGCCGATCTTGGCCGCGCCAGCAGCGAAACGAATTCGCGGGCTCTCGCGGCGCTTGTATGTGCCGCCAGGATCGTTGCACGCGCTCGCTTGGCCAAAGCAAGCCTGACGCGGTCGGATTGGCTGGACAGGATATCGATCACGTCTTCGGCTTGGCCCGCCGTGTTGATCGTGGCTGTCGGAAAGAAGCTGTCCAGACCGGTCCAGCGATCGCTGATGATCGCTGTGCCACAGGCAGCCGCCTCGAAGAGGCGTACGCTGGGAGACCACCCAGCCGCTATCATGGAGCTGCGCGTGACGTTCAACGTATAGCGCTGGCGGCTGTAGAACGAGGCGTGGTCCGCCGGCGGCAGGTGCTCGATGCGATCGACGTTGCTTGGCCAGACGGTCTCGGACGGGAATTGCGAGCCGGCCACGACGAAGCGACGGTCCGGCATGCGTCTTGCCGGTTCGAGCAGGAGAGCATCCAGCGTCGCCTGCCGGTCCGAGCTGTAAGTGCCGAGATAGCCAAGGTCCCAGCAGATCGGATCGGCCGTTCGGCGATGCCGCTCCGGGTCGACGGAGCAGTAGAGCGGCTCGGCGCACCGTGCACCGAAGTCCGCCGCCAATCGGGCGAGTGTTGGCCCGCCGGTGAACGAGAAATAGACGTCGAAATACGGGATCTGCCGCCGGCATAGGTAGTCGCAATCATCCGCGGCGAACTTGGCCAGCGTGACCGGCGTGTCGATGTCGTAGAAGCAGAACTGGCCCGTGCACAGGGACGCGACGATGTCGATGACGGCTCGCCCCTCCGGAACGAACGACCCGACCACTACGACATCGGCCTGTTGCAGACAGCCGGCATAGGTCCGACGAAGATCGTTCGTCGTTTCGTAGTAGCGCAACATGCAGAAATCCGGGTCGCGCAGATCGCGATGGTTCGCATACCACGGCACGTCGCGCTCCAGGAAGGTGACGCGATGGCCGAGCTCGTGCAGGCCCTTCAGCAACCCCCTAAAGGTCGTGGCATGGCCGTTTCCCCATGAAGAGGACAACGACAGGCCAAGAAAGACGATGTCGAGCCGCTGGGTCATTCCGCTGCCTCCACGGTGGGGCGCTCGAAATGACGCCTGAAGACAGCGTCGGCGACAGCGGCCCTTAAAGCATAGGTATGCTCGGCGAGAACACGCCGAAGCGCGGATGCGCCGATCGCCCTTGCCCGCTGGGGGGTGAGGGTGCGCAAGATCTCAGTGACATCATTGCCATCGCGCGCCACCAGGATCTCTTCCCCGGGGGCCAGGAACAATTCGACGCCGAGCCAGGCATCGGTGATGAGGCATGCGCCGGCACCGGCAGCCTCGAAGACGCGCGTGGCAGGCGAAAAGCCGTTGGCGGCCATGCTGTCGCGGCTGATGTTCAGCACCGCCTTGGGGGTGACGTTGAACGCATTGTGGTCCCGCGTCCCGACGTGGCCGAGCCATGCGACATTTGCCGGCAGCTGCTTGTCACCCCAACCAGATCCGCCGAGCAGGAAACGCTGATCGCCCGAACGGTTGGCCGGATCGAGGAAGAAGGCTTCGACGCGTGCTTCACGGTCCGGCAGGCGGTTGCCGAGAAAGGCGAGGTCGCAGGCGAAACGCTTGTCCTTCGCGACCGGATGGTGCGTTTCGGGATCGAGCGCGTTGTAGATCGGCACGCATTCGGCAGCCCCCAGCGCACGATAGGCCCAGACGACCGGATCGCCGCCGCCATAGGTGAGGACAAGGTCGATCTCCCGCAACGCGCGGTGCAGGGGGTGATCCGGCTCGTCGCGCAATTGGCCCAGAGTGGCCGGTGCGTCGACATCCCAGAACACTGTCAGCGCATCCGTCCGGGCATGGTCGAGTACGGCGCGCAGCAGCGCCTCGTCTTCGAAGCCGACTCCGCTTGCCTTGACGACGATATCAGCTTCGCCTGCGCTTGCTGCCACCTGCATCAGCGCATGCGGGGTCGCCTCGTAGATGACGACGTTGCACCAGTCCGGTGCCTCGATATCGCGGTTCTTCTGCCGGTCGTAGACGTCCGGTTCATAGAAGGTGATCTCGTAGCCGAGCTGAGAAAGAGCCTTCAGCAATCCGCGGTAATAAGTCGCCGCGCCGTTCCAATAGGACGACAGCAGGCTCGATCCATAAAATGCAATCTTCATGCGACTGTCTCCTCTATGGCGATGCGATCGATGGCCTGGCGGTTGCCGCATTCGGCGAGCACGTCGAACAACTCGTCCGCCCGGTGGCGGCAAGTGTGTCGCCTCCCGATGGTTTCGAGGCCCGATTTCACCAGAGAGGCGGCCAGGTCGGCATCGTCCAGCACGTCGCGAAGATGACGGCACATCTCGGAACCGTCGCGCGCGAAAAGAAAGTCGATGCCTGGCCTGAAGAGTTGTTCGACATCGGCCCAAGGCGCCGACACGAGCGGGATGCCACAGGCGAGCGCCTCGAACATGCGGATCGTCGGGATGCCGGGCAGGTTCTCCCTATACGGGCGCCGCGGGATGTGGACGGTAACGCGGTGGGCCGCGAATGCCTTGGGCACGTCGGCATTGGCAATCCAGCCTTCGTATTCCAGGCCGGCGGCGGCAAGATCGGCGAGCGCTTCGCGTGGATAGCGCACGCCATGAACAGTGCCACGCAGGCGAAGTTCTTCCACCGGATCGATCAGGAATTCCTTGATTTCGGCACTGCGCTCGTCATCGCCCCAGTTGCCGATCCAGATCAGATCGGCAGTCGGGTCGATCTCCGGGTGATGCTTGAACAGGCGCTCATCCGCCGCCTCATGCCAGGTGAAGGCACGTTTGCCCCAGCCGGCGCGAAGATAGCTTTCGCGCAACGCCTCGCCGAAGGCGAGCACGCCGTCATAATGCTCCAGCCGCAGGGCCGAGATCGCCTGCGTCGCCGACACGGCGCGATGGTGGGTGTCATGGAACAGAAGCGTGAAACCGCCTCCATTCGCCTTGGCCCCGCCGATGCGCTCGACAAGTTTCGGGTCAGTCCATTCGTGGACGATCACCACATCGGCGTCGGCAATCCAGCTTTCATGGTCGAAGGACGCGTCGTAGGTCACCGGCATCAGCTCCGGAAAATCTTTTCTGAAGCGCTCGACCGCGTAAGGCCCTTTCTCTGCCAGCAGGTTCGAACGGCTCCAGCCGTCTGCTGGCTCCAGCGCGATCGCCTGGTGCCCGCGTGCAACAAGCTCCCGCATGATGCCGCGCAGGAAATGTGCGTTGCCGTGGTTCCAGTCGGAAACGACCGAATGAGTATAGAACAGGAACCGCATTGTCAGCGTTCCGCAACGGCCAGGGCGGCCCGATCGTAGATGTCGTGCATGGCCGCCGCCTGCCTTGCTGGTGAAAACTTGCGCGCTCGGCGTGCGGCGGCTTCGCCGAGCCGGCGCCTGTGTTGGGCATCGTCAGAGAGACAATCGACGCACCTGGCGAGATCGCCTGGATGGTGGACGTCGTAGAACAAAGCCGCGCCATTCCACAATTCGCGATAGTTCGGGATGTCGGCAAGCACCAAAGGTGTCGCCGACGTCGCTGCCTCCAGTGCGGCAAGGCCAAATGGTTCATAAATGGAGGGCGATACGAAGATGCCGGCCCGCGCCATCAAGCGACGCACCTCGTCGTGGCAGACCGAGCCCAGAGCAACGGCATTGCTGAAATTGACATGTTGGCCATCGCCGCCCTCGATCGGCCCGGCAGCGAAGACTTTCCATTTCGTCAGCGCTGCTGCCTGGTCCAGCGTAGCTGCGTTCTTTCCTTCGTCCCACCAGCGCGCGGCGGCGAGAACCACCGGTTCGCGTCGCTCTGCCTCTGGACCCGGCCGTGTGCCGTTGCTGACAACGCTCAGGCGGGCGATCGGCCCGTAGCAGGCCTCGAGCATGTCGGCATGGCTGCGGCTGGGTGCGACTACCGCATTGGCCCAATCGAAGCCGCGTCTGTTGCGGTCCTTCTGCCAGGCCCATTCGCCGTCCGCAGCCCGCCCCCTGACGGCGTGGAGCCAGGTCACGACGCATGAGTGCGAGACCGCCACGACCGGGCAGGGCAGATCAAGTCCCACCGCCTGCGTCGGCGCGTTGAGATGGACGAGGTCGATCGCGTAATCGCCAACGAGCGCGCGCAGTTCCTGCGGCAACATTTCCAGATCGTCCTCATTGCGGGTCATCCAGTCCGGCGGTGTCTTGAGCCACGCCAGGCCGGCGAAAGCCTGTGCCTCCTTCGCCTGCTCCTCCGACGGTTCCGGGCCCAGCCCGGCGAGCACGATGCTGTCGCCGCCATGAGCCAACTCCCGCGCCAGATCAAGCGCGTAGCGCCAGACGCCGCCGACGGCATCGACGGTCATCAGGATTCGCCGCGGGCGGCGGATCAGTGACTGCAACATGTCGCCTCCAACTCGGCCAGCGCGCGGGGGCGCTTCTCCTGGATATCGCTGAACGTCCGGAACGAGGCCAGATAATGCTCGTGGGCGCGCTCCCAGGCGAGATCGTCGGGCTCGCCCCAAAGCTCGCGATAGCTGGGCGAACTGGGATAGGGATAGAGCGGGACCGGCTCGTTGGCCCACACGCCGCGGTCAATGAGGTGCTTGCGCCAGTGGTCGACCAGAGCCGGATCGTCCTCGACGACGCCGATCAGATTGGCTTGGACGAACGGAACGTGACGTCGTGCATCGACCAGCAAAGCGGCCAGTTCCTCGGTGCCCAGCCGGCAACGCTTTGCCAGCATGGCCCGGCCTTCCACCGTCAGGCTTTCAAGGCCGGCTTCGATCGAAACGCAGCCGGCCGCACCAAGCAATTCCAGGAGCTCCGGCTTCCAAAGATCGATGCGGGTCTGCACGCCGAACTTGACGTCGCGATCGACCAGTGCCTCCAGCAGCGCCTTCTGCGGCAGGAATATCTCGTCGATAAAATAGATGTAGCCGACGCCTTGCCAGATCAGCCGATCGATTTCAGCGATGATCGCATCGTGGCTCCTGCGGCGGTAGGCGTCGCGGAAATCCATCTTGGCGCAGAAGCTGCAATTGTAGGGGCAGCCGCGAGATGCCTCGACCTCCGCGCCGAAACCCAGCTGATTGTCATCGAATCGGTGGTGATGGTGCGAATGCGCGGCTATCCAATCGGACGGCCAGCTGAGCGGCGGATGATCGACAAACGAACTGGTGTGGACGCCGCCATTGCCGACAAGTTTTCCCTCGTCGAGGTGGGCGGTGTGGGGCACGGCGCTCCAATCGTGACGGCGGGCGAGTTCTGCGACGACCTCTTCGCATTCGCCGCGCACGACGACATCGACGCCCAGCTTGCGCAGCGTCGGCGCCGGCGTCGCCGAGCCGTGCGGCCCGACAGCCACTGTGCGGCCGCCGTGCCCGGCGAGGCGGTTGAGGAAGTCGGCTGGTACACGCAGCTCGGGCGGCGCGCAGCGCCAAAACAAATAGGTCGGCGCCGTGCTGACGACGGTCATGGCCGGTGCGAAAGCGGCGACGCGATCGGCAAGTGCCGCGTTGTCGAGCTTCTGGATTTGCCCGTCCAGCATCAGCACCTGATGGCCGTCGGCCTCCAGCGAGGCTTTCGAGTAGCCCAATTCCAGCGGCAGATGTGGCTGGCGGCAGCCGAAATAGATGCTGTCCTCGTAGGTCCAGAACGGATTGACCAGGGCGACTTTCATGCCACGTACCTCGCTGGTTCAGGCTCGAGGCGATGACGCCGGAGCCAGTCGGCGAGATCGCGGACGCCGTCGCGCCAGGAGACATGCGCTTTCCAGTCGAGCGTCGCTTCTAACTTGCGGGTATCGGCGACAAAGAAAGGTTGGTCGCCGGTGCGTTCCCGGTCGTAGCGGATCGCGAGGTTCCGCCCGGTCAGCTCGCCGATCTCCTCGATCAGCATACGCAGGCTGATGGCGTTACCCGGTCCGCCACCGAGATTGAATGCCTGGCCCTTGATGTCGTCGATCCGGGCAAGTACCCCGCGATAGGCCGCAACGGCGTCGCTGACATGAAGGATATCGCGCACCTGCTTGCCGTTGCCGTAGATCGTGATCGGCCGGCCGGAAAGCGCGCTGAGCAGAAAATGGGCGACCCAGCCCTGGTCCTCCGTGCCGAACTGGCGCGGCCCGTAGATGCAGCTCATGCGCAGGACCGCGGTCGGCAGATTGTACGACTTGGCATAATCGAGCACATATTGGTCGGCCGCGCCTTTGGAGCAGCCATAGGGGGTGCAGAAATCCAGGCCGCAGGCCTCGTCTATGCCGTTGGCGCGGATGCCGGCATCGCAGGGCACGCACCGATCGTCCTCTTCGCGCACTGTGACGTCGGGCAGGCCGCCATAGACCTTGTTGGTGCTGGCGAAGATCACGGGAATGCGTCTGCCGCTAAGGCGAGCCGCTTCCAGGACGTTGAAGGTTCCGCGCAGATTGATGTCGAAATCTTCGCTTGGCTGGGCCAGGCTCGTGGTGACGGCGGTCTGCGCGGCGAGATGAAATATCGCCCTGGCATGCACCAAAAGCGGCGCGAGCACGTCTTCGTCCCGGACATCGGCGGTTTCCACGGCAAGTTGATTGCCGTGCTTCTGCGCCAGCCAGGCCAGGTTCTGATCGACGCCCGGGCGGCTGAGATTGTCGATGACCAGCACCGGCACCCCATCCGACAACAGGCTGTCGGCGAGGTTCGAGCCGATGAAGCCGCTGCCGCCGAGGATAGCCACCGGCGCTTCACGAAAACCGTCCGGCCTCATGACACCAGTCCTCGCTCTTCGAGTTCCCGTTTCATGTCGGCGCCGCGGTCGATGGCGGCCGTGTTGCGCACCCATGCGACGAACTCGTCGAGTGAATCCTCCAGCCGGTGCTGCGGCTCGAAACCGAGCAGTTCGCGCGCCTTCGAGATGTCGGCGAAGCAATTGCGGATATCGCCGGCGCGCGCCTTGCCGAGAATTTCAGGCCGATGGTCCGGCACACCCATGGCGTCGGCGAGCAGCCGGGCGACCTCGCTGATCGCATAGGCCCGTCCGCTGCCGATGTTGATGACGTGGCCGCGCGCCTGGCGTTGTTCCAGCGCCAGGCGGAACGCGTGGGCGACGTCGCGCACATGCACGAAATCGCGTTTCTGCTCGCCATCTTCGAAAATCATCGGCCGCTGGCCGTTGGCGAGGCGGGAAGCGAAATTCGCCAGAACGCCGGTGTAAGGGTTTGACAGCGCCTGTCCGGCGCCGAACACGTTGAACAGGCGCAGCGCCACCGCGTCGACGCCATAGGCATCGCCGAAGATCAGCACGGCGCGCTCCTGGGCATATTTCGTCAGCGCATAGATCGAGGCGAGGTCGACCGGCTTTTCCTCGTCTGTCGGCAGCGGCGACAGGCTTTCATCCGCCGCCGACAGCGGATTCCATTGGCCGCTCTTGACGTCGCTGGCCTGCCGCCGTGCATTGTCGACGCGCCGGCCGCCTGGCGTGGCATAGAGACCCTCGCCGTAGACGCTCATCGACGAAGCGACGACGATCCTCTCGACCGGATGCTTGATCAGTGCCTCGAGCAGGGTGGCGGTGCCGAGGTCGTTGGCGCCGACATAGCGGGCGATCTCGTACATGGACTGGCCGACGCCGACCTCGGCGGCGAGATGAACGGTGGCGTCGACGCCCTGCAGCGCCTCGGCGACGGCGGCGCCATCGCGAACGTCGCCTTTGATCAGTTCGGCTCCCGCCGGCAGGCTGATCGCCTCGCTGCCGTGCACCTGTTCCAGCAGCGCATCGAGAATGCAGACAGAGTAACCATGTTCAATGAGTTCCTGGACGACGTGGCGGCCGATGAAACCGCACCCTCCTGTAACCAGTATGCGTTTCACGACAACTCCTTACGCAGTTGGCCTTGGCGCCCCGAACTGTTTGGCAAAAGGTTTGTTCCCTCTGCTTCAACAAAGATGGTTTTGGCGAGGCTGCAACCTGAGGTGAACGCATGGCGAACGAGCCTTGGGCGATGCGCTGGAACATTGCAGCTTCTTTGGTGTTAGGGGCGGTCATCCGGTCCGTGGGCGGCCCGTGGGCGCAAGCCAGGAGGCCACACGCATGCAAGGTCTGGATCAAAGGAGGTTCCAATGTCTGACTCGAAGACAACCACCAATCATGACGAGATCCGCCAATGGGCCGAAGATCGTGGTGGCCGACCGGCGGTTGTACGAACCAGGGGCGAGGGCGGCATCTTGCGGATCGATTTTGGCGAGCCCGAGGAGAAGCTCGAACCCATCGAATGGGATGAGTTCTTCCGGATTTTCGACGAGAACGATCTGACTTTCCTTTACCAGGACGAAACCGGCTCCGGAAAAAACAGCCGGTTCAACAAATTCATCGACCGCAAGAACGGCTGAGGAAGCTGCTACTCAGCGCTGTCGGGTAGCTCTTAGGCGCGCCTCGCGTTCTGATAGAGGACTTAACTATAGATGGCTGTTTTCGCCTACTTTTCAGACTGTCAGAAAACCAAGCTCAGTGCAGCAGGCTGGTTCCGCCCGATCCGGCAATGTTTCGCATGATGCCGTTCAGCCAGTCTTCGGTCGATACACCGGGCCGCCTGTCGATCTCACCGATGGCGCGCTCGAGTGTCCGCTCGACCAGCCGATCGGAAGCACCGACGTCGCCCAGAAGCAGCCGCGCCGCGAGCCTGAGCTTCGGCAGAAGTGAAAACACGTTGTCCGACAAGTTCACGGCAGGGCGACCGGCAAGGGCGGATTTTTCCGGAGGGAACAAGGCGTCGAAGACGGCGTAGCTATCCGACGATTTTCGAAGATTGCTGGCGTGGCGGAGACGTTCGGGAATGACGATGTCCTCGTCACCGCTGAAAAAGACGAAGGGAACCCCGCGGCGCATCAGTTCATCGGCGATCGGAAATACCCGCCGGCCGTTGAGATTGACGTCGAGGATCGCGGCCTCAGCCACCTCGGTATGCATGGAGGCGTGTTCGACCGTCGCCGCAGGGCCAAGGACGACCGCGCCCATATTGCCGAAATATCTTGCAAGATCGCCGGCCAATACCCAATCGTCTTCGACAATCAGGATGCGCACTCCTCGGAGATCGCGCACCTCATCGCCCTTTCTTCGAGCGGGATTTGCAAGTGTCCGCACGGGCCTGTTCGGAATGTTCCTGCAAGGCTGCCTGCAATCGCTTCGCCAAAACAAGCATGCGCGGCGGAATGGATTCGTTTCCCGGCAAACTCAGCAGATCCTCGAAGCGCAACGACGCTCGTCTCGTCAGCTTCAGCTCAGGTGTGCGCTTTGACATTGGAGTTCCACAATAATCCCGACTTTAACGCCCTCTGCACGGACTTGTTCCGGCCCTCGCGCACGTTATATGCTGGGCGTTGCGTTCAGCCCGGTCGTGGGCTTTGGGTCGATTTGGCGGCCTTGTCGTCTAGGCTGTTCAACCGAGGGCTTGCGGTGACATCTCAGGTGAAGAGATTTCCAATTGTGGGCGTCGGCGCGTCGGCCGGCGGCATTCCTGCAATGGAGGGCCTGTTCAAAGGCATCACCGGCCAGCCCGGCATGGCGTTCGTCATCGTCACCCATCTCAGCCCCGAGCGCGAAAGCCTGCTTCATGAGGTCGTCGGACGTTACACGCAACTCCCGGTTGTTGTCGTCGAGGACGCCACCACTGTCCTGTCCGACCACGTCTATGTGATGCCGCAAAACGTCGTTCTCACGATCGAGCGGGGAGTGCTGCACCTGCGGCCATCCAACGTGCTCAGCCGCGAGCGCAAGCCGATCGATATCTTTTTTAGCGCGTTGGCGGAGGATCAGGGCGAATATGCGGTTGGGGTCATTTTGTCGGGCGGCGATTCCGACGGCACGCTTGGCGCGAAGGCGATCAAGGAGCGTGGCGGACTGACGGTCGCCCAGGCTCCCGACGGCTACGGTCCGCGCAACCCGGACATGCCGAAAAGTGCGATCTCCAGCGGGCTGATCGACATTGCGGCGCCGGCGGAAGAGATCGGCGCGAAGCTCGAGGGGTTCGCCCGCAGCTTCGACATGCTGAACGGGGTTGCCGGAGACGGCGAGCACGAGACGGCAGAACTGGGTCGGCTCCGCGACGAGATCTACGGCATTCTGCAGGGCCAATCCGGCCACGATTTCTCAGGCTATAAGACCAAGACATTCCTGCGGCGCATCAAGCGGCGCATGCAAATCGGACAGCTTGATTCCATTGAAGAGTATGTTGAATGGCTGAAGAAGGACCCTCGCGAGGTGGCGAACCTATTTCGTGACCTTTTGATCAACGTCACCGATTTTTTCCGTGATCCCGACGCGTTCAAGCTGCTCGAGGAGAAGGTCGTACCGCAGCTGTTCGAGGGCAAGACCGCCAGCGACGCCGTCAGAATCTGGGTGCCTGGCTGCGCCACCGGCGAGGAGGTGTTCTCCATCGGGATGCTGTTGCGCGAGCACATGGAGACGCTTTCGGTTGTGCCGCGCGTCCAGATATTTGCGACTGACATTGATGAGCCCGCACTTGCGGTGGCGCGCGCTGCGCGTTACCCGGCGGCATTGCTGCAGGGGGTTTCGCCCGAGCGCAGGCAGCGCTTTTTCAGCAGCGACGGCGAGAGTTACGTGCTTGCCAACGAGGTTCGGGAGCTGTGCGTCTTTTCCCCTCACAGTATCGTCCGCGACCCGCCTTTTTCACGCATGGACATGGTTTCATGCCGCAACCTGCTGATCTATTTCGGCTCGGACATCCAGAGCCGGGTCATCCCGATCTTCCACTACGCGTTGAGGCCGGGCGGTTATCTTTTCCTCGGCACGTCCGAAAGCGTCGGCCAGCACGACGACCTCTTCGCCACCGTCGACAAGAAGCAGCGCATTTTTCAGGCGCGCGAGCATGCCTCGCCACACATTAGGCTGCCGATGCTGATCGGCGATGGCCGTTCAGGCGCCTTGCTGCCTGAAGGAACGGGGCCGAACAAGCGAACCGCCAGCTATCCGCTTCGACAGGCGGTCGAGGCACAAGTGCTGGAGCGTTTCGCGCCGCCGCATGTCGTGGTGAACGGCGACGGTGACGTCGTCTACTATTCGGCGCGGACCGGCAGCTATCTCGAGGCGCCGCAAGGCATTCCGAGCCGGCAGGTGCTGAGTCTGGCCCGCGCCGGCCTAAGGCTCGACCTGCGCGCAGCGTTGCGGGAAGCCGCCACGACGCGCCGCACTGTCGTGCGGGAAAATGTCGTCGTCGACGAGGACGGCGAACAGGCCCAGTCGATCAAACTCACTGTCGAGCCCCTGGCGGAACGCGGCAAGGGCGAACGGCTTTATCTCGTCCTGTTCGAACCGACGGGGCCGGTGCAGCCGCGGTCGGATATGCGGGGCGAAAACCGTGATGGCGAAGGCGCTGCTGATCTCGAGCGGGAGCTGCGCGAAACGCGGGAGCGACTGCAGTCGACGATCGAGGAGTACGAAACGGCGCTGGAAGAGCTGAAATCGTCGAACGAGGAACTCCTCTCCGTCAACGAGGAGGCGCAGTCGACCAATGAGGAGCTTGAGGCCTCGAAGGAGGAGATGCAGTCGCTCAACGAGGAGCTCAACACCATCAATTCGGAGCTGACCAGCAAGATAGAAGAGCTCGACCACGCCAACAGCGATTTGCGGAATCTGTTCGAAAGCACGCAGATCGCAACCATTTTCCTCGACCGCAATCTGGTGGTGCGGACCTTTACTCCGGCGGCCTCGTCCTTCTTCAGCCTGCGTCCCTCCGACGTCGGCCGGCCGCTGACCGAGCTTTCGAGCCAGCTCGACTATCCCGAGCTGAAACCGCATATCGATGCCGTCTTCGAAACCGGAGAGACCCTGAACCATCATCTGGCGCGCGACAACCGGGGCCGGTTTTATATGGTTCGCATCAATCCGTATCGCGACAAGGACGACAGGATCCAGGGCGTCGTGGTCACGCTGGTCGATGTCACCACATTGGCCGAGACGGAAGAGCAAAACCGGGTGCTCATTTCGGAGCTGAACCACCGCGTCAAGAACATGCTGGCGGTGGTCGCCAGCATCGCCAACCGCACCCGTGAAAGTTCGGAATCGAAGGAAGAGTTCGCCGAAGCGCTGATCGGTCGCCTGCACGCCATGTCGCGGGCTTACGGTCTGCTGTCGAAGGAGCGCTGGAAAGAAGCTTCTATCAACGAACTGCTGCATCAGGAGCTCGAACCTTTCAGCCTTGACCGGTTCGAACTTGACGGCGCTGACGTGAAGCTTAGCCCGCAACAGGGCCTTTCCCTTAGCATGGTCATTCATGAACTGGCGACCAACGCCGCCAAATATGGCGCGCTGTCGAAGCCCGAGGGCAGGGTCGTTCTGAAATGGTCTGGCGAGGGCGACGTTTTCACGCTCGCCTGGCGCGAGAGACGCGGGCCGCCGGTCAGAAAACCTGAAGTCAGCGGCTTCGGACTTTCCCTGCTGCAGGGTGAGATCGGCTACCGGCTTGGCGGAAACGTCGAGACCACCTTCAACGATGACGGTCTTGAGGTCCAGATCACATTCCCGATGCCGCGCAAGGAGACGCCGTGACCGACCCGCTGCGCGTTCTGGTGGTCGAGGATGAATGGCTCATCGCCGAGGACATCGCTGCTTGTCTGCGCGATTCGGGACATCAGGTGATCGGCCCGGCCCCTTCGGTGGCGGCAGCCCTTCGTCTTATCGGCGAAAATCCTGTCGACGTGGCGCTGCTGGATGTTCAACTGCATGGCGAAACGAGCCTGGCGATCGCAGAAGAACTAAAAACCCGCCATATTCCGTTCGCGTGCCTGACCGGCTTTGGGCCGCGCGATGTTCCATCCGCGTTCGCCAACGCTAGATTTGTTCGCAAGCCGGCAGATCAGGCGGCCATTCTCAGAGCCTTGGCTGAATTGGTCCCGACGTCCTAGTTCGTTTGCCCTTTAGTCCAGCGGCTTTTCGGTCGGCCGCGGCGTGGCGCCTTGCTGGCGCGGCCGGCCGGCATTGCGGTTGGCCACCGGATTGTCCAGCGGAGCGGTCGAGGGCTTCGAGGCTCCCGCGCTTTTCGGCGTCGGTGGCCTGGCTCCGGCATCCGTATCGTCAGCATCCCGCCTTGGACGTCGCAAGCCAGCGGCATTTGCCTGCCGGATTGCCGGTTTCGATGTGGTTTTCTTGTTGGCCATGGTGTCTCCTTCCTGCTGCGACGGAAACAACGGAGGCTTCGTTCACCGCTCGCAGCCCTGCGTGTCAACCGCCGGCACGGTGCGAAGTTCCACGACCTGCCGCTGGATGGGAACCATTTTCGAAACTGGCTGTTCGGCTCGCAGGAAGGAGCCGGACATGGAGCGACGTAACGCAATACTTTCGCTGGTCATAGCAGCGATCATCATCGTCGGCTTTCTCATCGGCTTTTTGTATGCCGATATGGGCTGGCGCACCTCGCCACTCACAAGAGCCCCTGAGCAAAACCAGGGTGGGAACGCCCCGGCCGACACCTCGCCTGCCGCGGGCATCGAAAAGAACCCCCAAGAGAATACCGAGATGCCGGATCAGCAATAACCGCGATCTTTCCGGCAGGAACCGGGCAAGCTGGATGGTCTTGCCCAGAACCAATGGCTGTATCGCTGGTGATATCGGACTTACTGTGGCTGCTGGTACCCGGCTGCCAACGCAGCGGCCTCTTCCTCCGTCGTTGAACTCCCTCCTACTGGTGTAAGCGATTTCTGGCATTTGCGTATCGGAAGCACGGCGTGCTCAGTCTCCGGAGACGAGAGCCGGCCGATCCTGCTGCTTCTTGCCAACGCATCTTGATTGGCCCTTGCCGCGAGCCACTCCGCCCGCTCCCGCGGCAAGCCGATAAGGCAAATACCAGCGAAGTACGCCGGCACATCCACGGTCGTATCGAACACGGCCCATGTGTTGGTCGGTTCCTGAACGGGCAAAAACCTCATAACAGCTCCTGCTAATATATAGCACGAACTTACGGACGGAGCACTGTTCCGGCATCAACCAAACGAAGGAGAATTTTTCGTTTTGCCACGCTGCGGCGCGCTGAGCCTCGCGACTTGATCCACAGCTTCTGCATCGCGGCTGCGACGTGCCCGAAATAGGTGGCAGATCTCGATGAGCGAACGCATCCAGGAGCCCGCCAAGCGGCGGCGCTTTTGCGTGCCGGCTATCCGCCTTCAGTGCCCCATCTCGCGGGAGCGCTGCTCGGAACCAGGAATCCACTTTTTAGCAACTCCAGGGCGTCGAGTGCCTCCTCATCCTGCAAATTTGTCAGAGCCACCCCGTCTGCGAAGACAACCCTATTGTCGTCTATGTCATAGACCTCCCAAAGCCCTTCCTTGATCCGTCGAATGGCGTGCCGGTGCTCCATAAGCAGACGCTAATTGAGTCGCGGAAATGGTGGCTAGTAAAAATCAGGGGCAGGCCGACATTAGCAGTGGAAAACCTCAGGCGCCCTGACGCGTGATGCGTTCGCAAGTCAAGGGTATGCCGGCCGCGCCTGGTCCGAGGGGGGCCAAATCGACCACGGGCAAATAGTTGAGAAACCTTTTGACGATCATTGCGGACACTCGGGCTCTGATGTAATTTAGGGATCGATCAAGTGAGGAATATACCGCTGTCGCGACGGCTTTTCTCTCTTTTCTGTCTCGGCAGATAGCATGCTCTCTAACGGACCTTGGCACTGCAAGCTGTGTTCTTGTGGTCGCCAGGTAACGACGGTTAAGGGATTTGCCATGCTCCGACGTTGCGGATTCGTTGCGGCCCTGATGCTCGCAAGCGTCGCGACTTTCGACGCTTCTGCAGTCGAACGAAGGGTCGCCTTTGTAATCGGCAACTCCGATTACCAGGAAATCTCGGCCCTCAAGAACCCGGCCAAGGATGTGGTGGACGTGTCCAACACGTTTCGAGCGGCTGGTTTTGATGTTTTCGTTGCAAGCAATCTTACAAAGCTGCAATTTGAAGATCAGTTCCGCAACTATCTTGCCGCCGTGGACGGCGCGGATGTGGCTGTCGTCTACTATTCCGGCCACGGCTTTCAGATCGGCGGCGAAAATTTCCTGATCCCTGTCGATGCCTCGTTGAAAGATGCGGCGGACGTCGAGGTCCAGGCAATCAAGCTGAACGATGTGCTGCAGCAGATGCGTTCGAAATCGAAGATCCAGGTGATCATCCTCGATGCCTGCCGCAACAATCCATTCCCTCGCAAGGACTATTGGCTCAGGGACCAGCTTCTTACCGCCAGCGGCACCGGCCTTGCGCAAGTAAGAAGCTCACTGAATACACTGATCGCTTTCGCCACCGAACCCGGCGCGGTCGCCTATGACGGCGCCGGCGACCTCAGTCCTTTTTCATCGGCGTTTTCTCGTCGCGCGCTCGCCCCGAACCAGGAGATCCGCACGGTCATGTCGGCCGTCCGCCGGGATGTGGTTGAGGCTACCAAGGGCCTGCAGGTTCCCTGGGAGAACTCTTCGCTGATCGACGAAGTCGTTCTGATGCGTCGCATCAGCCGCCCATCGCTGCCGCCGGTGTTGGAGAAGGTCGTGCTGTCCGGGGCAGGCCCCATCGATCTGAACCTTCCCGAACCGGTCCAGGTCGATGGCGGGACAATAACCGTCAGCATCGAAAGACCACCCGCCCTGGGACGCCTGATGCTGGACGGCAAGGTCATCGAGGCGGGAGACCTGATCCAGGGCAAGGATCTGCCGCGTTTGCAGTTGGATGTCCCCAAGGGAACTGGCGAGCCGGAAGAGATGGATATGCTGGCCTACGCCGCACGCGACAGTTGGGGCGGCGAAGCCAAGGGCATGCTGGTGTTCCGGGTCAAGAGCGGCGAAGGAGCCGAGGGCGAACAGGTGATGGCCTCGCTCGAAGCCGAGCAGAAGCAGCAGGTGCTGCAGCGCGGCATTCATGTCACCGGTGCGGCCGAGGCGATCGAGAACCGGGACGTCGACGTTCCGGTCGGCGTCGGCGCCGTTGCCCTGAACCTCGACGTCCCGACAGACGATGCGGCCGTCAGCCTGAAAGTCACAAACTATCCGGCAACGGGGACGCTCTCCCTGCCGGATCGGACCCTGTCGCCCGAATCGAGCTTGACGGTCGGCGAAGTCGAGGGGCTGCGCTATGAACCCCAGATCGGAGCCAGCGCACCGGTCGAGATCGCCTTCGAAATTCGGGCGGACAGCGGAGCAGCCAAACCCGCCAAGATGAAACTGTCGCCGAGCGTCGATCCGTGCGACCTGGCTGCCGGCGAGCCTCTCGACCTTCAGGGCGTCGTTCCCGGCCTGCTGCCAAATGAAATCGGCGCCGACGCGGTGAAGCTGTGCGAAGCTGCGGTGAAGGCGTATCCCGATGTCGCCCGCTTCCGTTATGAACTGGGACGCGCGCTGCTTGCAGCCGGCAAGGTGGACCAGGCCAGGAAAGCCATCCAGCAGGCCGCCGACAGGGGGCACGTGCGCGCGGTGTTCGAGCTCGGCTACCTCTACGCGACGGGAACGGGCCTGGCTGCCGACCGCAAGCAGGCCAACACCTTCTACGCCGCTGCGGCCGACAAGGGCGATCCCTACGGGATGACGTCGTGGGGCCGTGCCTTGTTCCATGGCTACGGTGTCGAGCGCGACACCGGCAAGGGGCTGGACCTGCTGCTCAAGGCGGCGGCGATGGGGCACACCTATGCCATGAACGATCTCGGCGCGATCTTCACCGAAGGCCGCAACGGCGTGCCCGCCGACCAGGCCCGTGCCGTTGCCTTCCTCAAGGCCGGCGTCCAGCGCCAGGACATGTATTCGATGAACTTGCTCGGTCGCAATTACCTCAGCGGCCGGGGCGTCGAGAAGGATCCGAAGGCTGCGCTGGCGCTTTTTCAGAAGGCCATCGACCTCGGCCAACCCTATGCGCCGGGCAGTCTTGCGCGCATGTACCGTGATGGCGTTGGCGTGGAGCAGAACCTTGATGAAGCCCAACGTCTGTTTGAACTGGCAACATCGCGCGGTGACCAGTCCGGCGCTTATGATCGCGCGGCCCTCGAGATGCAAAAGGGCGACAAGGCCGACCAGGCCGTCGCCGTGCGTTTCCTGGCATTCACAGTTGCGCTCGATCTTCGCAATGAACTGCCCGACGCCCGGGCGACGTTGGCGCAATTCGGGACCAAGCCGAAAGCGGCGGCGTTGAAGCAACTGCGTGGGGAACTCAAGTCGAAGATTCCGTTGAGCGGTTCTGTCGACAAGCAACTGGTCAAAGTGGCGAGGGCGGTCTGGGAACAAGCCAATCCGCGTCGGGATTTGTTCTGATCAACAAGGAGGCAATGGTGGGCAGAAATCGGAAGCAGGCAACAATCGGGATAACTCTGTCCATCGCCTTGGCGGGGATCATGGGCTGCACATCCTGGCCACCCCTTCAACCGACGCCGCTGATGGCGACGCCCGCGCCGGCGCCGAAGGTCGTTCGCAGAGCCCCGGCGCCGCGGAAGGTCGTCAACCCGGCTCCCAAACCGGTGGCCGCCAGGAAAGTGGTCAAACCGGTCGCGGACGAGCCTGCTGCCCCACCTCCCGTAATCATTCCTTCTTCGGGACGAGGCGGGGGTGGCGGAAGTGGCGGGAGCGGCGGGAGCGGCGGCGGAGGAGGCGGCGGCTGGGGATAACGGTGAATGGCGGCTGCAGGTTAGCCAGGCAACTAATTCAGAGCGTTCTGCAGCCAAGTGGAACCGCTTGGCGTCGCAGGAATGCGGCTTAATCAAAGAGATAGAGCCGGATTCTCAGTTCAATTTGAACGTATCCCGCTTGCGGGTCCGGGCTACGGTTTAACTCGCATCCGCTGATTGGCGCAGCGCCTCTGTCTCTGCCAACTGGATGCCCATTTCGACAAACGCGCAAAGAACTGAAAAGCGGTCCTCCAACGCAACACGTGCCAGTCCGGCCAGAACCCCCGCACTCACCGCGCGGGCGGCTGGCGGCAAGGCCGATAGCGCTGGCGCCCCCATAACTGAACCGTTGCCATGCCGTCCTGCAGCCAGGGCAATCCAGGCGGCCGGCGTTGTTGGCGGCATTGCCGCAGCCTCGCTCACTTCCGGGCTATGGTGAGGGCTCTCCGGTTCGCTGACCCAGTCACGAACAACCGCGAGCAATTCCTGATCCCTGCTGTCGAGCAGAACGGTGAGGTGGCTCAGGCATTCATGGGCCCACCACACCGCAGCCCGCGCGGGAAGCAGATAGGCACAGAACGTAATCGCCTCCTCTGGCACCCGCCCGGCCAGCAGGGCGCGGCAAAATTCGATTGAAGGCTGTTCGGTCGGAAGTGCCACCATGTCCCTGGAAACAGCGGGGCAGGCCATGAAAAGGTCCCGTGCCGTTTTGAATCGAAGCTCATTGGCCATGGCGCCACGCTTTCCCCAGCGAACAATCGACACTGAAGCCATGGACAGGGCGGGTCAAGTCTCCAATCCCCAGCAAGATGCAACTGCACTCCACCACTCGTATGCTTGACGTTTATTGACAGACAACCGCTTCGCAATTTGGTATTGTCCGCAGTCGATGAAATCGATGCTCAAGACAGGAGTAACCGTTATGCGGTTGGGCAGTTTAGCCTTCGTGTTTACGGTCGCGTTTTATTCGACCCACGCTTTTGCTGATCCACTTCAGAAATCAGAAGACATCGTGAAGTTTTTTGACGCGGCGAGCGAGCTCGGCCCGCCGCGTGGAATTTGCGTCGGCACCGAAGAAGAGTGCAACAGCAAGAACAAGGCAGCGCCTGCCGAAAAAACCAGCCTCGACATGCTGATCAATTTCGGCCTTGATTCTGCGGAACTCGATGCGACTGCGCGTGCTGAACTGGACGAGTTCGCCAAGGCACTGAAGGACAGCCGACTGAGCACTTTGAACTTCGTTGTCGAGGGTCACACAGATGCAACCGGCTCGGAGCGCTACAATGAGGGGCTGTCGGAACGCAGAGCCAGATCGGTAACAACCTTCCTCACCTCCAACGGCATCGATCCTGCCCGCATCAAAGCGACCGGCCTGGGCGAAGCCAATCCGCGCAACCCCAATCCATTCGATCCGGTAAACCGCCGGGTGGAAATGCGGATAAGGACCGAGTAGCTGGCGCGGGTGCGCTGGACCATTTTGCAGCCAAGTGTAATCACTTGCGACAGCACTCCGGCCAACACCCCTCAACCGTCTTGGCGCTGCGCGCCAATCCACCTTCTCCCACAAGGGGAGAAGGCAAGAGCGCGCTATTACCGCCACGCGTAGCAGAAATGCGGCTAGAACAAATAGATAGAGCGGGATGCTGGCTCACAGCGCATTCTGAACGGAACTCACCATAGCCGTGATCGCCTGCTTGTATTTTTCGAACTCGGGCGATGTCTGCCGGACTTCCGTCGTTGTCGTTGTCTGTTGGCTCACTTCAACCATCGCCGGGCTCAGCTTCCGCCCCATTTTCCTTTCGGCCCAGCTCACGACATAGCTGGCGGACTTGCCGGTGAGAAACGGGTTGGCCTGAATGACGGCCGATCCGAGCACGGCGCTCAATTGCGCCGAGCCCGGCGACGACAACACTTGATGGGCGCCTTCCATCCCCAGGAAATGGCAGAGATAAAGCCGGCCGGCTGTGATCTGGTGGCCGCGTGCCCGAAGATAGGCTTCGCCTTCGCGCGCCAGATTGCTGACCATCTCGCGCGAGATGGTGGCGTCAAAACGCAGAGCGAGCAGGTCGGCGGTTGACAGTGTCCGCGCCAGCTCGGGGCGGTAGGTGTTCATCATTCGGATCCACGTCCTGGTTATGAACTGACCGGCGCCGGTTGCCGAAGAAAGCGGGTTCTTGGCGCGGGCTTTGCCGCCACTTTCGACTTGAACGATACGCTCGGTCAGCGTTTCGACAGCGGAAGCGTCCGTCGCGATTGCCGTAACCGTGCCCAGCGGATCGATCGCCTGCCCATTGCGATAGAGTTCGAAATGCAGGTGCGGCCCGGTCGAAAGACCGGTGGTGCCGATGTAGCCAATGATATCGCCTGCCTTCACCTTCGCGCCGACACCGGCCTTATCCGCGAATTTCTGCATATGCGCATAGCGCGTCTCGCTGCCGTTTCCGTGCGAGATCTTCACCAAATTGCCGTAACCACTTCCATCGCCCTGAAAGACGATTTCGCCGTCGAAGGCGGCGGCTATCGGCGTGCCCAGAGGCGCCGCCCAATCGACGCCCTTGTGGATGCGAACGGTTCCGAGGATTGGGTGCTTGCGTGGGCCGAAAGTCGAGGTCATGACCCCGTTGACCGGGGTGACCATGCCATTGGCGACTGTCAGCGAGCGAACCTGATCGTCGCCGCTGACGCATGCAAACTGGCCGTCGGTCTGCTGGAACACGAAACAGTCAAGGCTTTTTTCGCTACCCCGGACGCCAACATACAGCACCCGTCCGGCCGTCTCTTCCTTGCCACGCGGTTTTTGCGAATAGATCAGGACCAGACGCTGGTCTTCGCTGGCGAAGGCATCCAGATCCTGTCCTCGCGACAGATACATGATCGCTTCTCCGATCACGCCGGTTGGAACCTTGTTGCGCGCTGCTGTCGAGTAGATCGCGTCGAGCAGCCGGTATTGCCTTTTGTGCGTACCTTGCGCCTGTGCGCCCGAGTAGTTGAATAGGTCTTCGCGAACCCAGGGGTCGACACCAGACACAAACACACCGGCGGCATTGCGCGTCAGCGTGCCGACAAATACGTTCCTGGCGTAGATCGAAACCTGCATGAGGGACATGGTTGTCGTCTCGCGCGTCGGCCTGAAACCGCGCATGGCGACGACATGACCTGGCTCAAGGCTCTCCCGATTGAAAAGCGCCTTCAGGGCCTCGCCTGCCAGCCTGGCATCCTCGGCGGAGAAATGCGCATCCAGCGCAACGCTGTCCAGGCTGCGGTCGTTGAGGATCTTTACGAAAATGTCCTCGGTAGCCTCGTAGCGTTGATGTTCACTGATGACATTTGCAACGCTGGTGTTGTTTTCGATCTGGGTTTTCTGGAACGCGGGAAGGGCTGCCTCGCCTGAATCGATTGTTTCGCCCCAACCTGCTTCGGCATCATCGGTATCCCCCTGCGGGTCCGAAGCAACCGGAGCCTCGTTTGGAACGGGCGGTGGCTGAACATCGTTTTGCAGCTCGTTGGATGGCGCCGGCGCGGTCTGTCGCTGCGCCTGGAAGAAGGCGAAATCTTCTTGCGTCGACGGTATCGTCGTCATGAACTTTTCGCTGGCGCTAAGCATCACGTCGGACAGAATTTCGATCTGCGGAGAAACGCCGGCCTGATCGAGTTCTGCCGGCCGCGGGATCACTTGGCTTTTTGTTGCGCCGCCGGTGTCGGGCGCAAGGGTGATCCACATCGGGTCGCCTGCGAGATCGATGATGGCAGGCACATAGACAGATGCGTCGGCTGGCACATCGTCGGTTCCCTCGACGGCGTGCAACTCCTCATCTTCGTCGCCAAACGACCAATAATCCGCGGTGAGATAGAAGCCGGCAGCGATCGACAACAGGACAGCCACAGCAAGACCGGCAAGAAGCCTGCGCCAGAGCCTGCGTCTGCGCAGGGCGGCGCGCGCCTGCTTTTTCAGCCTGAAGCTTGTGTCGATACTGTGCGTCACGGATTGCTTCCGGTCAGAAAAAAGGTCCACCGCACCTGTTCAAGCGTATCGACTTCGAGAAATCGTGCGGCGATATGGCCGCGCTGCCAGCATTCATCGATGCCGCGTATCGAGAAACGCCGCCGGTCGATGCACATTTCGGTCGACCCGGTCAGGGTCGCGTGGCCAAAAACGTCCGTCGCATAGATGTAGATGTAGCGGTTGGTGAGTTCCTCGCGGATGACGTTCACGCACTGATTTGCGCCGATGGTCCACCAGCCATCGGTCTGGTCCGCATTGTCGACCTTTTGGCCGACAGCGAGATTGACGACGTCGAGCGTCTGATTGCAGACGGTGAATTCGGCGCGCGCTTCGTGGGACGACAGGAGAGCCAGCAATGTCGCGCCCAACATGGCCACAAGTCTGATACGGCCTGTCAGGGCAAGCAGGCCGCGAAGCCGGTCACGCTGATTGTTGGGCGGCACAGCGGGCAGGAAGGAAAAGCGCGAGCGGCGGTGGGCCATCGGCGTCCATGCTACCCGCCGAGCCGAAAATACTTTGCCGTTGCGGAGTACTCAGCTCGGTTGGCGTCGATCTCGTCGAGAATTTTGGGCAACAGCAGCGCGGCTGGTGTCGGCGCAGAGAACGCCGCAGCCTGAATATCCTGTGGGCCCGTGATCACCATTATGATCTGCGGCACGACCTTGCCGGCCGCCTTGTCGGCTGCGCCGAGATCGATCGGGATGTTGAAGGTCGCCTTGCCGGCTTGCGCCAGCATAAGATCGTCGAGGCTGAATGCCATGCCCCTGTGGTCGATCAGCAGCACGCTGGAAATCAGGCCGCCCTGCGTCACCAGCGTGCCGCCGATCGGCGAGCCGCTCGGCACCGTCGTTCGATCGAGAACAAGCTGCGGCTTGTCAGCCGGCATCTGGTCCAGAAAGCGCAGAAAGTTGGTGACTTCGCATTGAGCCGGCTCAATGAGGCGGACGCTGATGTCCGGTTCGACACGGAATTTTGCCTGGAAATCGGACAGCATTCGTTCGAACGGCTGGATCTCTGTGCCCAATCCTTCGATGGCGACGGCGGCCTCGGTTACCGACGTCAACGTCGCATAGAAACAGTCGCCGCCGTTGAAGTCCCGCACCCAGGAGACCCGTTGCGCAGCGGGGTCGAGGCCATTTTTCGGCGGCAATTCCAGTTCCGGTTTCGGCACGTTCAAGGCAACAGTGGCTTCGCCCGGCTGTTTGCCTGGCGCCGGCTCGTACTGCTGCCGTTTTGCGTTCGCATCATCCGTCTGGTTTTCGGCCCGCGCGTGCTGGCTGGCCGGCTGATCGGGCTTCCGGCTCTCCATCATTTCGGGCTGGACCGCTGCGGGCGGCGAGGCCTTGTCGGCCGGTGGCATTGGCGCGACCTGGATGCGCGGCGGGATCGGCTCCGGGGTTTCCTCGGTTGGCGAAAGGACTTCGGCGGGCCGTGTCGGCTCCAAGCTTTGATCCGCCGCGGCATCTGCCCGATTTTCAGCTGGCGATGGCGACTCGGCTGCCGCCGGCTCCGAAGTGTCCTCGGCTGCCGCCCGCTCCGGGGTTTCCTCCGTCGGCGAGAGGACTTCGGCGGGCCGCGTCGGCTGCAAGCTTTGATCCGCCCCGGCATCTGCCGGACTTTCAACTGGCGGCTGCGCCTCGGCTGCCGCCGGCTCCGATCTTTCCGCGGCTGCCGCCGGCTCCGAGGTTTCCTCGGATGGTGAGAGGACTTCGGCGGGCCGTGCCGGCTCCAACTTTTGATTCGCCGCCGCACCTGCCTGACTTTCGGCTGGCGGCGCAGTGGCTTCTGTTTGTGACTGATCGGGTGGAACTGCCTTTGCCGGCTCATCGCCCGGCGAATTTGCAGCGCTGTCCGTCGGGACCGGTTTGGATGCTTTTGGCCACAAAAACGAGGTGTCGCCGACGGTCGGCGTGGAAGGCGTCATCACGCCGCCCAGGTAAACGCCTGCACCCGACGCGACAGCCAATATCGCCATCGCAGCGATTGCGATCGATCGGGTCTTGGCCGACTTTGCCGGGACCTTTGGCGAGACAGCCCGAGCAGGACCGGCAGCTGGCGAAGGCCTTGGCTCGGACAGAAGTGCGGGCCGGACATGCGGAACGAAGCGCTGCTCACCGGCAGCCGCCGGAGGCTGACTTGCCAGCTTGGGACCGGCCATCTTGGGACCGGCCAGCCTGGGGCCGGGAAGCTTGGGGCCAGGCGCGGCGGTTCCCCCGGTTCGCGGCGTCCGCTCGCGCGGTGTGATCGACGTTGGCGGCCTTGTCTCCTCGTCCGTGTCGTCACGTGTCGCCCTGGCGATATCGGCCATGCTGATCGGCCGGTCTTGTGGATCCGGCTGCAGCATGGCCTCGACAATTCCACGAAAATCGGCGTCGATGTCGGAGAGGTCCGGAACGGTTCGGCGTTTTTCCACGATCTCGAACTGGGAGCCGCTCATGTCGATCGGTTTCCCGCGCAGAGCAGCGGCCAGCACCAGGCCCAGGCTGTAGATGTCGGATTGCTCACTGACATCGCCGCTGTACAGCCCGAGTTGCTCGGGAGAAACATAGTTGTACTTTCCCGCGAACTTTCCGCCGATCAGCGTCTCGCCGCCGACGGTCGCCGATCGCGCGATGCCAAAATCGATGATCTTTGCGCGATCGACCCGGCCTCCCGGCAGGATGATGTTATCCGGGGAGAGGTCACGGTGTATTGCTCCCGCCTGGTGCACGGCGTTCAAGCCGGAAGCCAGACGATGGCAGAGCTTGCGCACGTCTTCCGTCGGCATCGGGCCATTTCGCATGATATCGAACAGCGATTGGCCGTCGACGAATTCCATGGCAAGGTAGGGGCGGCCGATACCGGGGTCGATCGTGAAGACGTGATATCGCACGACCGCGTCGTGCGACAAATGATTGAGGATCGTCGCTTCCTTGCGGAACAGCGACAGGATCGTCTGGTCACGGGCGAACTCGGGCAATACGATCTTGATGGCGACATGGTCGCCGGTCTGGATGTTGTGGCCACGGTAGACTTCGCCCATGCCACCGAATGCGATCCGCTCGTCCAGTTCATAGATGCCGCTGAGTTGCGTGCCGACCGCTGTGCTGGCCACGTCAGGCGATATCCGCGTCTTGTCGTCGGCGCTCATCAGCCTCAGCCTTCCGCTCTGGAAGGACCGGGATAGGCCCCATTGCGCCCGTCTCCGATCTTGACGAGCACGATCGTGACATTGTCCGTTCCCCCGCGCGCCAGCACTATCTGCAGCAGGTTTTCGCATGCCGCCTGAGGCGTCGCCGACACCGCCGCCGCCTCGATCTCGGCGTCTGTGACATGCGCTGTCAGCCCGTCGGTGCTCAGCACGAATATGTCGCCCGGCATGATTTCGCCTTGCTGGAAATCGATCACGACCTCGTCGCTGACGCCGACCGCATGCGTGATGACGTTGCGGCGCGGCCAGGCGAGCGCTTCGGCTGCGCTGATCATGCCCTTGTCGAGAAGTTCCTGGACTTCGGTATGGTCCTTCGAAATCTGCGAGATCGAGCCGTTGCGGATCAGGTAGACGCGACTGTCGCCTGCCCACAGGCAGGCAAACCGCCCATCCATCGCCAGCAGGGCGGCGACAGTGGAGCCAATGGTTACGCCACGGGATTGTGATATCCTGCGGATTTCGGCATTGGCCCGGCTCAGCCGGTCCTCGAAGCGGGCGCGCAGATCCGGTGCAGAGCTTGCAATGCCGATCGTTGCCAGGTGATCGACGATGCTGGCCGAAGCGACTTCCCCGGCATCGTGTCCACCCATGCCATCGGCCACCACCCACAGGCCGGTGTCCGGCTCGACCAGATAGCTGTCTTCGTTGAGCTCACGGACACAGCCTTTGTGGCTGACGCCGAAACTTTCAAAGGGGAGGGCGACATTGTTCACTTTGCCACCAAGCGCTTCTCGAGCGTCCTCTGCGGCGCGCCGTCAGGCGCTCGCTCGCGCCAGTTTGCCACAGGCTCGAACGTTAGAGTATCGAAATAAACGTCCGCCCATCTGTTGCCGATGGACGGCCGCACCGTATTGGAAAATCTAGAGCTCATCTCAAAACGCCTTTGGACAGCTGAACCCGGAAAGCGCAGGAAGCAAGAGAGGGATTTGGTCCGAACTGGCCTGGACCGTATAGGCGACATCGCGTCCGCCGATCACGAAGCGGGCTTGCGTGTTGCCGCCGGTGCCGGTGATATCGGCCTTGTCCAGCAGGCGCTTCAGTGCCCACGGACCGTCGAACTTGATCGCGGATTCACGGCCCGGCATCTCCGGAATGAGGCTCAGGCTCGCCGACGCGGAGGCCATGCCGCTCGGCCAGGTCACCGTGGTTGGCGCGTTGCCGGCCTGGTTGCTTTGGACGATCTGGCCATCGACGTCGAGTATCGCCGTATCGGCATCGCCATGCAGTGAAAACGGCGTAAAGGTGACACTGACCGACGGCACCGAACCACCTGAAGGAAAAAAGGCGTTGCGGATTTCCGCCGCCAGCTGGAAGCTTTTCAAGGTCGACTTCGACAGGTCGCGCCCGAAACGCGCATCCTGCTTCCAGTTCCAGTCCTGGCCGGTCATGTCGATCAGCGATGCGAGATTCTGTGCGAAGAACCGGTCCATCAGGCCGCCTGGAGCGAACAGTTTCGCGAAATCCGCCATCGCAATATCCTCCGGGCCATCGCTGGCGAAGGGATAACGGCCCTCGACCATTTCCTCGCAGGCGCGCGTCACCGTCTGGTCGAGCAGCTGGTTCAAATTGGTCTGCGAGGTTTCTGCGACGTTGCCGTCAAGCTCGTCGGCGGTCGCAGTAACCATTCGGGCGAGTTGCTTGGGCAGCCGCGAGACATTGGCGCGAAGCGTGGAAATCTGCAGCTGCAGATTCATGTTGGCGCGTTCCGTTTGCGAAGGGACATCGGCCGCCAATTGCAGACTTTGATGGATGTCGCGGAAATTCTGGGTCAGTGCATCGATGGGGCGGCGCCCAGTGGGACCGTTCACCAAAGCCTGAAATGATCTGAATTGCGCTTCGATGTTCGCCCCGGGGTTCTGGTTTTGCGCGCGAGCGGACCCCGTGCCGGCCCGGCTTTGCGATTTGCCGCTGGCGATTTGAATGCCGATGCGGGCCAATCCGCTGGCGACATCTGCAGCGTTTTGCGGCTGGGTTTGAAGCATGCCGGCTTCGGCCTCGGAGCCTGACTCTTCGCTGGAACCAGCTTCTCGCGTCAGCGCTGTTTCGTCGGCTATTGCCGTAAAAAGCTGGTCGATTGGCGAGCTTGGTGACGCGGCGGCGGAGAGCGCGATATAGTTGTCCTCCAGCATTGCCTTGAACTTCAGTCTGTCGAGAACGCCGTTCCACGCCGCGGCGAACTCCCTGCCATAGCGCTCGACAAGTTCGGGACCGAGTTTTGTCAATTCCTGGTCGATGCCGCCTTGCTCGGCGCCGCCGCCGAGAACCCACTGGTCATCGACAAGCATCTGCGCAATGCGCGAGAGTTGCCCAAGATAGAAGTCGTTGAAGCCGCCATAGGTATAGATACCGGGAACGCGAAGGCCTGACAGATCGCCGCCATCGACACGTTCGAACAACAGCTGCGCTTCCGGGCCGCCTTTGACGGAGACGGAAAAATCGTCCAGCGCCGCGGCGTATACCGCCGACTTGACCAAGGCAGAGGCACGATCGGCAAGGCTCATGCGTCCGAGCGAGCGTTGGGCGGCTTCGACAAGCGGCTGGTTGAGTTCGAAAACCGGATCATAGGCGTCGTCCAGTGCAAGCATGGCCCGCAGATGCTTTTCGAGTTGCGCCCGTCCCTCGCGGTTGTTCTCACCCGGATACCGGTTCTGCTCCCAGTCCTGCTTCATCCAGGACACGATCAACTCGTCGTCGACCTTGGGCGCCTTGCCGCCAAGCATCATGTAGATCTTCAGCGGTTCGTAGAGCGCGGTGGGATCGGCCATCCTGGCCTGGATCGTCCGTTCGGCCTGAAGCAGCAGGCGCGAGCGGAACATGCGCTCCAGCGCCTGCCGGTAAGCTGTCTTTGATGCCGAAAGCAGTCTTTGCCGCTGACTGAGGCCGAACGTCTCCTGGATCGGGGTCGGCACGTCACCGGTGTCGAACCCGGCCGGCAGTTCGCGCAACTGGTCGAGCGGGCCGATGACGTTTTCGAGGTCGACATCGGCGACTTCAGTGCTTTTGAGGAGCGGGTCCGCCGTCTCGCGATACTGGCCTGCAGCTTGCGTGGTGGAAGCGATCAGCGACCTGTTGGCTGAAAAGCTCAGGGCCAGGGTGCCGAGAGCCGCAGCAGCCATCAATGCTATTACGCCAAGGCCGCCATACCTGGCGATCGCTGCACGCCTTTCAGCCGATTTGTCGTATGAAACCCAGCCGGATTCCGCGAAAATGACGCCGGTCAGCAGATCATGCAGGAAGAAGCTTTTGCCGGTGCCGGAAAGATGGGCGCGAGAAGCGCTGCCGAAACTGCGACCGATTGCGCCCAGCACCTGGTCGATCGGCGTGCCCTCCTGCGTGCCTGACGAAAAATAGAAACCACGCAGGCTGACATTCACCTGGCTGCGGGCCGGATCGAAGATGCTGGCGACGAAACCGGCAATACGGCTTTTCAGCGCGTCGAATTGAGCTGGAAAGCCAAAGATGGCTATGCGCGCGACCGGATCGGCCTCTTCCTGCAGGCGGTCGGCCATCTCCTCTGCCAGGCGCTTTGCCAATGCGTCGAATTCGGCCGGTGCCTCACCGGCCATGTTCTTGCTGCGATCGGCGGTCTGGAATGTCGCGCCCCACACTTTGCGGCGGCGCTGCTCGTCGAAACCGCCAAAATAATCCATGAAACCGGAGACAAGGTCGGCCTTGGTGAAGAGCAGGTACACCGGGAACTGGATTTTCAGTGTTTCGTGGATTTCGCGCAGACGGCTGCGTATTTCGACGACATGGGCGTCAAGCTGCCGATCATCGAGGCTGATGAGATCGGCAAGGCTGATGGCCAGGATAACCCCGTTTATCGGTTGCCTTGTGCGGTATCCCTTGAGCAGCGACAAGAAGGCGAGCCAGCTCTTCTTGTCGCTCTGCGCATTGGAATCCTGCGTGGTGTAGCGTCCGGCGGTGTCGATCAGCACCGCCTGATCGGTGAACCACCAGTCGCAGGATCGTGTGCCGCCAACGCCGGCCACTGGCTGTGCGTCGCCCGAACCGGCAAGCGGAAAATTCAGGCCGGAATTGACCAGCGCCGTTGTCTTGCCGGCACCAGGCGGGCCGATGACGACGTACCAGGGAACCTCGTAGAGGAAATTGCGCTTGCCGCTCGACCGCTTGAGCGCAGCGATGGCTTCATTCATACGAGTCTCGAGCACCTGCGAGTCGTCGTCCCTGTCGTCGTTGCGGGCGACTATCGTCTCGAGCGCCTTTTGCGCCTTTCGCTTTTGCCAGAAACGCACTCCATAAAACAGCGTCGCGATCGCAACGATCATGCCGATGATCGTCACGCGCAGCCAGACGGGCGCCAGCGGACGCGTATCGGCAAAGCGGATCAACGGTCCGGCAAACCAGACGGCTGCCGCGAAACCGGCCAACGCGATCGCGCTGAATATCCGCAGCAGCCAGCGCGTCATGGGCGCTTCCAGATGGCCGTGCTCACAGGGTTTCCTCCTTGGGGATCATCAAGTCGACACGGCGATTCTGGGCGCGGCCTTCCGGCGTCGCATTGTCGGCGATCGGTTCGTCTTCACCCTTGCCGTCGACGGTGACCCGGGAAGGCTTGCTGAACCGTGGCGCCATGACAGCTGCGACGGCCTTCGCCCGGGCGATGGAAAGGTCGAAGTTGGATTTGAACTCGCTCGATTTCCGCGGCTTCACATTGTCTGTGTGGCCGACGATCATGATCGGCCCGGGCTCCGGTTCCAGCGCGGCGGCGATGTCCGCGGCGATTGGTCCAAACTCCGGTTTTATCTCGGCCCTGCCGGACGGGAACAGCAGGACATTGTTGATCTCCACGATGATGAACCTGCCCTGCGTGCCGACGCTCAGCCCGCCGCGCGCGATAGTCTTGGCCAGTGCCGCATGGATGCGATCGATCTGGGAACGGGTAGGGGCGACAGGCGGAGCGACTTTCACCGGCGCAGCCGACGGCACCACGCTGGCGCGTTCGATGGCGATCGGCGTCGACGGATCGAGCGCCAGCAACCTGCCGGCAAGGGCATCGCCCTCGTTGGTGATGAAGACCCGCAATGCGAAGAATGCCGCCGTCAGCAGCGCCGACGCAGCCGCCGCAATCACCCAGAGCGGCAACCGGGCCGACGATTTTGGGCTGGAGACCGCCAGGCTTTGCCAGTGGGGCGAGATGTCGTCGTCGGCGCGCGCCCTGAAGTAACGAAGCGTCTCGTAGACGTCGCGTCGAACGCGTTCGAGATTGTTGTCCTCGCGCGCAAGGCCTCGATACTGGCCCTCGAACCCCAGCGACAGGCAGGCATGCATGAGTTCAAGCAAATCGTAGTGTGCCTCCGGCGCGGCCAGTATAGTGTTCAGCGCTTGGTAGAAGCCCGAGCCGGTGGGCACGACGCGGAAGAACTGTGACAGCATGCTGTGCTGCGCCCAGGCGTCTGTCCTGGGCCAAGGCAAGTTGCCGATGAGGTCGTCAGCGGTTTCGCAGAGAGCAAATTTAGCGATCCGTGCATCTTCTTCGGGAACACCGGCTTTCTCCATTGTCCTGTCGAATTTTTCGATCGTCTCGGCGACATGTTCCGCCAGTTGCTCCGCCTGTCTTTCGACAGCCATAAGCCTGAGCTGGCCAAACAGCATCAGCAAGGGAGCGGCCGCGGCGAGGATCTGATTGGCTGCGGAATATCTGACGCTGTCCGTGGCCTGCAGTAGGATGTCCTGCTGAATGCCCGCCGCCGCCGCAACGGAGCCGGCTGTCGCCGCTGCGCCGGGGTCTGCACCCTGATAAATCACGGTTCCGGAGGTCCAGCCCGGCGGTGCATGACGACCGACACCGGGATCGAAAACCGTTGAATCCTTGACCGGCGAGGGACCGGGGCGCCCGCCGTCGGGAACGGCCCCCTGGGGATCGGGCGCTGATTTCTCAGCCCGGCGCGGTGCGCGAATAACGGTCTTGCCCGCTGGGCCGAAAGGATCGTCCTTCGAGCTCATCGCCAAACGTCCGTCCACGCGGGGGTGCCGTGTGTGCGCCACATCAGGGCAAGACGGTCCCCGGCCGGGCGCAGGGACTGCAGGCGCTGCTGACGAGGGCAGTGTCTGGAGGAAGATCGACTATATCTTTCTAACCCGCCGTAACATGACATGTGCCGCAGACCCCCAGGTCAATCAGCCTTACCCGCTGGCGAACTGTCGAAAATGATCGTAAGCTTAGAAACGGTCGATTGGAACCAGATGCAGCGCTGCGAAAGGATTTTTCTTCGCCAACGACAGCGCCGTATCTTTGGGCTCGCCAAGGACGCCCTAGTTCCTCTGCACAGAGGACTTGGTTGAGAGCGAGCCTGAAAGGGATTGTCGACGGTCCAACTGCACAATCTCCAACGTCTGCGATTAGCCGTAGGCCACCACACCTTCGTCATCCCAAGGCGGAGCAGGAGCGAAGCGACGTCGCGGAGACCCTGGGATCCATGCCGTTACCTCGGAGCGCTGCCGCGGTGCAGAACCTTTGATCGCGGAGCGAGGCGCCCCCTCTGTCCTGCCCCCTTCGCAAAAATTGGCATCTCCCCCACTTGGGGGGAGATTGGCAGCTTCGCTGACGGCGCCTGTTCATCAACGTTGGACATTGGCGAAAGCC
>NZ_JBVVQB010000002.1:0-10475 GCF_055811775.1 Mesorhizobium sp. WSM4844
CGGCGCGCGCGGCGGGGGCGGTCCCCCCCCCCCCCCCGCGCCCCCCCCCCCGGGGGGGGGCCCCCCCCCCCCCCCCGCCGCGCGGGGGCGGGGGGGGGGGGCGGGCGGCGCCGACCGATAGCGCAGCCGCGCCGGCAGCGCGGGCCCTGGGTGCCGCGCCGGGTGCTGCACCGACAGCCGCGCCTGCGGAAACCGCGCTGGCGGTCGGCCAGAAGGCGATCTTCTACGAGGAGCGCACCAGCACCGCGCAAGGCTCGGCCGAGCCCGGCAGCATCGTCTGGTCGCTGGTGCAGGAATCTCCCGGCGGCAATCTGCCGCCCGAGCCGGCAATCCGCGCCGAGGCGAGCATTCCGGGTAAGGACGTGCAGTTGCGCATGACCATCCGCCGCAACACCGACCAGACGCTGCCGGCCAGCCACATCATCGAGATGATTTTCCTGACGCCCGATGGTTTCGACGGCGGCGGTGTCGACAACATCCTGCGCGTCGCCATGAAGGGCTCTGAACAGGATGCCGGCAGTCCGCTGATCGGCATCCCGGCCAAGATCGCCGACGGCTTCTTCCTGGTCGCGCTCAACGACACAAAGGCGGACGAAGACGCCAATCTGACCCTGCTCCGGGGCCAGAAATGGATCGACGTGCCGGTCGTCTACAAGACCGGACGGCGGGCGCTGCTCACCATGGAAAAGGGCATTCCCGGCGAGAAGGTGTTCGACGAGGCGCTGAAGGCCTGGCAAACAAAAGAGGCGGGCTGAGGCCGGCTCACCAGCCTCCCTTCGGCTCAGAAGCCCTGGAACAGCATGTCGAGCGCGGCCACGATGTCGTCGTGATGCCTGGAGATATTCAGTCGACTTTCGCCCAATTCCTTGGCTGGAACCGTGGCGATCAGATGGGTGGCCACAACCAATTTTCGCCCATTGATCTCGACGAGGGGATGGAGCTTTCGCATCGGCGGCGGCGTCATTGTTGTCGGAAGCAGCGGGATCACCACCCGTGTTTTAAAATCGTCGAGCAGGTCGGATTGGACGTCCAGCAAATAGCTGCCTTCGACCCGACCCGCGAAGACATCATAGCGTGCCATCAGAACTGCCGATGTTCTTCCAACGGAATACCGTGCTTTTCGACGTATTCGTTCCACGCTTCTATTGTGGCGCGATTCTCAAGTTTCCATAGTCGGGCTTTTTCTGCAGCCACCGCCTCTGCGATACCGGCTTCGGCGGCGCGCGAGACATTCACATCGAGTCCCTTGGCTTCCTTCATGAGCTTTGAGTCGATCGACAGATTTGCCGGCTGACGAACCGCATTCATAGCTATCTTTCGCATGATAACCTCCGCAGAATGCGCATAATGTATGCGCATTGTCGTGTTGGAGCAACGGCGAAGCGTCTAACCCTCCATCTCCTCGCGCAGCATTTCAAGTTCCAGCCATTCCTCCTCGAGCGCTGCCAGCGTGGCGCGCTCCTTGTCGAGCGCGGCGATGGTCTTCTGGAATGAGGCCGGGTCGCGCTCGTAATAGGCCGGGTCGGCGATATTGTCCTCCAGCCGTGATATCGAGGCGGTCACCGCGTCGATCTTCTTGGGCAGCGATTCCAGCGCGAATTTCTGCTTGAACGACAGTTTTTTCGCCGGGCCCTTCGGCGCAGTTGCCTCTGTCCTGGCTGCCGCCGCCACTTCACTCGTCTCGGCCTTCGGCCGTGCCTTGCGGTCGTCCAGCCTGGTGCCGCCGCGCTGCGCCAGCATGTCGGAATAGCCGCCGGCATACTCGATCCAGCGGCCGCCGCCTTCCGGCGCGATCAGGCTGGTCACCGTGCGGTCGAGGAAATCGCGGTCGTGGCTGACCAGGATGACGGTGCCGGGAAAACCGGCGACCAGTTCCTGCAGCAGTTCCAGCGTCTCCATGTCGAGATCGTTGGTCGGCTCGTCGAGCACCAAAAGATTTGCCGGCCGCGCCAGCACGCGGGCGAGCAGCAGCCGCGCCCGCTCGCCGCCCGAAAGCTCGCGCACCGGCGTGCGCGCCTGTTCCGGCTTGAACAGGAAGTCCTTCATGTAGGAGACGACGTGGCGCTGCTCGCCGTTGATGACAAGGTTCTCGCCGCGGCCGTCGGTGAGATATTGCGCCAGCGTCTCTTGCGGGTCGACCGCCTCGCGTTTCTGGTCGAGCGTGGCGATCTCCAGATTGGTGCCGAGTCGCACCGTGCCTGAGTCCGGCTTCAATTCGCCGGTCAGCATCTTCAGCAGCGTCGTCTTTCCGGCGCCGTTCGGGCCGACCAGGCCGACGCGGTCACCGCGCTGGATGCGGGTCGAGAAACCCCTGACCACGGTGAGGTCGCCAAAGCTCTTCTCGATGTTCCTGGCCTCGATCACCAGCTTGCCGGATTCGGCGGCGTCGCTGGCCACCATGGTCGCCGCACCCTCGGCGCCGCGATGGCCGCGAAAGCGCTGGCGCATGGTCTGTAGTTCGCCGAGCCGGCGCATGTTGCGCTTGCGCCTTGCCGTCACGCCATAGCGCAGCCAGTGCTCCTCGCGCACGATCTGGCGGCCAAGCTTGTGCTGCTCGCGCTCTTCTTCTTCCAGCACGGTGTCGCGCCATTCCTCGAAATGACCAAAACCCTTGTCCAGCCTGCGGGTCTGGCCACGATCGAGCCAGACGGTGGCGCGCGACACGCGCTCGAGGAAGCGGCGGTCGTGCGAGATGACGATCAGCGCCGAAGAGGTGCGGGCAAGCTCCTCCTCCAGCCATTCGATGACCGACAGGTCGAGATGGTTGGTCGGCTCATCGAGGAGGAGAATGTCGGGCTCCGGCGCCATGACGCGGGCCAGGGCAGCACGGCGGGCTTCGCCGCCGGAAAGATCGTTCGGCCGTTCCTCGCCGGACAGGCCGAGATGCTCCATCAGATAGGTGGCGCGGTAGGGATCGTCGGCGGGTCCGAGCCCCGCCTCGACATAGGCGCGGACGCTGGCGAAACCATCCATGTCGGGCATTTGCGGCAGGTAGCGCACTGTTGCCGAAGGCTGGCGGAACACCTCGCCATCCTGCGGCTCGATCAATCCCGCAGCGATCTTCAGCAACGTCGACTTGCCCGAGCCGTTGCGGCCGACCAGAGCGATCTTGTCGCCCGCCGACGCCGTCAGTTCCGTCCCGTCGAGCAGCGGCGTGCCACCGAAGGTCAGTTTTATCCCGTCGAGATTGAGAAGCGGCGGCGCCATGTCAGCTTTCAGGTAGGGGGAATGGATGGGCGAGCAACAGCGCGCGGCCGCTGCCCAGCGCGACTTCGAGCCGGCCCTTGACCTCGTTGGAAATGGTCAGCGACGAGCCGAACGCCACCTCGACATGATTCAGCGGCCATTTGGCGCCGGTCACGGTCAGACCGGCAAGGTCGGAGAAGCCGAGAATCGAAAACAGCGTGCCGTCGGCGTAGTCGAAGCCGGCCTTTCCGGGAAGCAAGGGCACGCCTTCTTGTGCGCCACTGGTCAAAAGCACCTCTGTCCCTGCCTCGGCCAGCCGGACGCCGAGCGCCAGGTGCAGGAAGGCGTGGTCGGTGCGCTTGCCGCCGAACGCGCCGGCGAGCACGAGGCTGGTCGCGCCGCGTTCGAGCGCGGCGGCGATAGCCAGTTCGCCGTCGGTCTTGTCCTTTTCTGCCGGAAACACCTGGCGCGGCACGGCGGCGAGCTCGTCCGGCAAATTCGCCGGCACCGAATCGAAGTCGCCGACCCAGAGTTCCGGCGTCAGGCGCAGAGTCCGGGCATGGCTGATGCCGGCGTCGGCGGCGATGACACGAGTGCCTTCGACCTGGCGGTCGAGCAGCGGCGTGCGGATAAGGTCGCCGCCAAGCAGGATGGTGAATTTGCTCATATGCGTGGCCCTTACCAGCCCTGCTTGCGAAACGGAAGGCCGCGGTCTGGATGCCCGGCAAACTTCCGCTTGCGCCGCAGATGGGCCGGGCCTATGTGTCGAAGCGCTCTAACGGGGTGCTGGACGCGATCTTCGCGGACCGGCTGAGAGGCAACCTGCCAACCCGCTGAACCTGATCCGGTTTGTACCGGCGGAGGGATTAGACGTTTCGGACAACCCGACGCCTCAATTCCCTTCAACGCCAACGAAGGAGGCGCCGATGCGCACGTTTTTATACACACTTGTTTCGGCAGTGCTGCTCGCGGCGACCGTTCTCGCCGGCACCGGGCCGGCATCCGCGCAGGAAAAACTCACCGTCTATACCTATGAGAGCTTCACCGCCGAATGGGGTCCAGGCCCGGCGGTCAAGAAGGCGTTCGAGGCCGAATGCGGCTGTATTCTCGAATTCGTCGCGGTCGCCGACGGCGTCGCCCTGCTCAACCGCGTCAGGCTGGAAGGGGCCGCGACCAAGGCCGACATCGTGCTCGGCCTCGACACCAATCTGACAGCGGAAGCCAAGGCCACCGGCCTGTTTTCGCCGCATGGTGCCGTCATCGACGTCAAGGTGCCGGGCGGCTGGAGCGACGATATTTTCGTGCCGTTCGACTATGGTTATTTCGCCGTCGTCTACGACACCGAAAAGCTGAAGACGCCGCCGAAGAGCCTGAAGGAATTGGTCGAGGGCAATGCCGATGAAAAGATCGTCATTCAGGATCCGCGCACCTCGACGCCCGGTCTCGGCCTGCTGTTGTGGGTGAAGTCGGTTTATGGCGACAAGGCGCCCGAAGCCTGGGCCAAGCTTAAGGCAAAGGTGCTCACCGTGACGCCGGGCTGGAGCGAGGCCTACGGCCTGTTCACCAAGGGCGAGGCGCCGATGGTGCTGTCCTATACCACGTCGCCGGCCTATCACATGGTCGCCGAAAACACCCAACGCTATCAGGCAGCGTCCTTCGACGAGGGCGCGTATCTGCAGATCGAGGTTGCCGGCATCACCAAATCAGGTGCGAAGAACCCGTTGGCGAAACAGTTCCTGACTTTCATGACCGGGCCGAAATTCCAGGATGTCATTCCCGAGACCAACTGGATGTTCCCTGCCGGCAAGACCGAGAAGCCGCTCAATCCGGCTTTCGACAAGCTCGTCAAGCCGACCAAGACGTTGCTGTTAAGCCCCGAAGAGGTCGCCGCCAACCGCAAGGCCTGGGTCGACGAGTGGCTGTCGGTGATGAGCAAGTAGGACTTAGATTTCTGCATGGTGTTCGCTCCACGCCACCCCCCTCTGGCCTGCCGGCCATCTCCCCCACAAGGGGGGAGATTGGAAGCTTCACCCTCGCCTCAATCCTTCGACTGTTGCGATTGGCGAAAGCGGAAGTGACATCCGATCTCCCCCCTGGAGGGGGAGATGGCCGGCAGGCCAGAGGGGGGTGGCGTGGAGCGAACACCATGCAGAAATCTAAGTCCTACTTGCTCATCACCGACAGCCACTCGTCGACCCAGGCCTTGCGGTTGGCGGCGACCTCTTCGGGGCTTAACAGCAACGTCTTGGTCGGCTTGACGAGCTTGTCGAAAGCCGGATTGAGCGGCTTCTCGGTCTTGCCGGCAGGGAACATCCAGTTGGTCTCGGGAATGACATCCTGGAATTTCGGCCCGGTCATGAAAGTCAGGAACTGTTTCGCCAACGGGTTCTTCGCACCTGATTTGGTGATGCCGGCAACCTCGATCTGCAGATACGCGCCCTCGTCGAAGGACGCTGCCTGATAGCGTTGGGTGTTTTCGGCGACCATGTGATAGGCCGGCGACGTGGTATAGGACAGCACCATCGGCGCCTCGCCCTTGGTGAACAGGCCGTAGGCCTCGCTCCAGCCCGGCGTCACGGTGAGCACCTTTGCCTTAAGCTTGGCCCAGGCTTCGGGCGCCTTGTCGCCATAAACCGACTTCACCCACAACAGCAGGCCGAGACCGGGCGTCGAGGTGCGCGGATCCTGAATGACGATCTTTTCATCGGCATTGCCCTCGACCAATTCCTTCAGGCTCTTCGGCGGCGTCTTCAGCTTTTCGGTGTCGTAGACGACGGCGAAATAACCATAGTCGAACGGCACGAAAATATCGTCGCTCCAGCCGCCCGGCACCTTGACGTCGATGACGGCACCATGCGGCGAAAACAGGCCGGTGGCCTTGGCTTCCGCTGTCAGATTGGTGTCGAGGCCGAGCACGATGTCGGCCTTGGTCGCGGCCCCTTCCAGCCTGACGCGGTTGAGCAGGGCGACGCCGTCGGCGACCGCGACGAATTCGAGAATACAGCCGCATTCGGCCTCGAACGCCTTCTTGACCGCCGGGCCTGGACCCCATTCGGCGGTGAAGCTCTCATAGGTATAGACGGTGAGTTTTTCCTGCGCGGATGCCGGCCCGGTGCCGGCGAGAACGGTCGCCGCGAGCAGCACTGCCGAAACAAGTGTGTATAAAAACGTGCGCATCGGCGCCTCCTTCGTTGGCGTTGAAGGGAATTGAGGCGTCGGGTTGTCCGAAACGTCTAATCCCTCCGCCGGTACAAACCGGATCAGGTTCAGCGGGTTGGCAGGTTGCCTCTCAGCCGGTCCGCGAAGATCGCGTCCAGCACCCCGTTAGAGCGCTTCGACACATAGGCCCGGCCCATCTGCGGCGCAAGCGGAAGTTTGCCGGGCATCCAGACCGCGGCCTTCCGTTTCGCAAGCAGGGCTGGTAAGGGCCACGCATATGAGCAAATTCACCATCCTGCTTGGCGGCGACCTTATCCGCACGCCGCTGCTCGACCGCCAGGTCGAAGGCACTCGTGTCATCGCCGCCGACGCCGGCATCAGCCATGCCCGGACTCTGCGCCTGACGCCGGAACTCTGGGTCGGCGACTTCGATTCGGTGCCGGCGAATTTGCCGGACGAGCTCGCCGCCGTGCCGCGCCAGGTGTTTCCGGCAGAAAAGGACAAGACCGACGGCGAACTGGCTATCGCCGCCGCGCTCGAACGCGGCGCGACCAGCCTCGTGCTCGCCGGCGCGTTCGGCGGCAAGCGCACCGACCACGCCTTCCTGCACCTGGCGCTCGGCGTCCGGCTGGCCGAGGCAGGGACAGAGGTGCTTTTGACCAGTGGCGCACAAGAAGGCGTGCCCTTGCTTCCCGGAAAGGCCGGCTTCGACTACGCCGACGGCACGCTGTTTTCGATTCTCGGCTTCTCCGACCTTGCCGGTCTGACCGTGACCGGCGCCAAATGGCCGCTGAATCATGTCGAGGTGGCGTTCGGCTCGTCGCTGACCATTTCCAACGAGGTCAAGGGCCGGCTCGAAGTCGCGCTGGGCAGCGGCCGCGCGCTGTTGCTCGCCCATCCATTCCCCCTACCTGAAAGCTGACATGGCGCCGCCGCTTCTCAATCTCGACGGGATAAAACTGACCTTCGGTGGCACGCCGCTGCTCGACGGGACGGAACTGACGGCGTCGGCGGGCGACAAGATCGCTCTGGTCGGCCGCAACGGCTCGGGCAAGTCGACGTTGCTGAAGATCGCTGCGGGATTGATCGAGCCGCAGGATGGCGAGGTGTTCCGCCAGCCTTCGGCAACAGTGCGCTACCTGCCGCAAATGCCCGACATGGATGGTTTCGCCAGCGTCCGCGCCTATGTCGAGGCGGGGCTCGGACCCGCCGACGATCCCTACCGCGCCACCTATCTGATGGAGCATCTCGGCCTGTCCGGCGAGGAACGGCCGAACGATCTTTCCGGCGGCGAAGCCCGCCGTGCTGCCCTGGCCCGCGTCATGGCGCCGGAGCCCGACATTCTCCTCCTCGATGAGCCGACCAACCATCTCGACCTGTCGGTCATCGAATGGCTGGAGGAGGAGCTTGCCCGCACCTCTTCGGCGCTGATCGTCATCTCGCACGACCGCCGCTTCCTCGAGCGCGTGTCGCGCGCCACCGTCTGGCTCGATCGTGGCCAGACCCGCAGGCTGGACAAGGGTTTTGGTCATTTCGAGGAATGGCGCGACACCGTGCTGGAAGAAGAAGAGCGCGAGCAGCACAAGCTTGGCCGCCAGATCGTGCGCGAGGAGCACTGGCTGCGCTATGGCGTGACGGCAAGGCGCAAGCGCAACATGCGCCGGCTCGGCGAACTACAGACCATGCGCCAGCGCTTTCGCGGCCATCGCGGCGCCGAGGGTGCGGCGACCATGGTGGCCAGCGACGCCGCCGAATCCGGCAAGCTGGTGATCGAGGCCAGGAACATCGAGAAGAGCTTTGGCGACCTCACCGTGGTCAGGGGTTTCTCGACCCGCATCCAGCGCGGTGACCGCGTCGGCCTGGTCGGCCCGAACGGCGCCGGAAAGACGACGCTGCTGAAGATGCTGACCGGCGAATTGAAGCCGGACTCAGGCACGGTGCGACTCGGCACCAATCTGGAGATCGCCACGCTCGACCAGAAACGCGAGGCGGTCGACCCGCAAGAGACGCTGGCGCAATATCTCACCGACGGCCGCGGCGAGAACCTTGTCATCAACGGCGAGCAGCGCCACGTCGTCTCCTACATGAAGGACTTCCTGTTCAAGCCGGAACAGGCGCGCACGCCGGTGCGCGAGCTTTCGGGCGGCGAGCGGGCGCGGCTGCTGCTCGCCCGCGTGCTGGCGCGGCCGGCAAATCTTTTGGTGCTCGACGAGCCGACCAACGATCTCGACATGGAGACGCTGGAACTGCTGCAGGAACTGGTCGCCGGTTTTCCCGGCACCGTCATCCTGGTCAGCCACGACCGCGATTTCCTCGACCGCACGGTGACCAGCCTGATCGCGCCGGAAGGCGGCGGCCGCTGGATCGAGTATGCCGGCGGCTATTCCGACATGCTGGCGCAGCGCGGCGGCACCAGGCTGGACGACCGCAAGGCACGGCCGAAGGCCGAGACGAGTGAAGTGGCGGCGGCAGCCAGGACAGAGGCAACTGCGCCGAAGGGCCCGGCGAAAAAACTGTCGTTCAAGCAGAAATTCGCGCTGGAATCGCTGCCCAAGAAGATCGACGCGGTGACCGCCTCGATATCACGGCTGGAGGACAATATCGCCGACCCGGCCTATTACGAGCGCGACCCGGCCTCATTCCAGAAGACCATCGCCGCGCTCGACAAGGAGCGCGCCACGCTGGCAGCGCTCGAGGAGGAATGGCTGGAACTTGAAATGCTGCGCGAGGAGATGGAGGGTTAGACGCTTCGCCGTTGCTCCAACACGACAATGCGCATACATTATGCGCATTCTGCGGAGGTTATCATGCGAAAGATAGCTATGAATGCGGTTCGTCAGCCGGCAAATCTGTCGATCGACTCAAAGCTCATGAAGGAAGCCAAGGGACTCGATGTGAATGTCTCGCGCGCCGCCGAAGCCGGTATCGCAGAGGCGGTGGCTGCAGAAAAAGCCCGACTATGGAAACTTGAGAATCGCGCCACAATAGAAGCGTGGAACGAATACGTCGAAAAGCACGGTATTCCGTTGGAAGAACATCGGCAGTTCTGATGGCACGCTATGATGTCTTCGCGGGTCGGGTCGAAGGCAGCTATTTGCTGGACGTCCAATCCGACCTGCTCGACGATTTTAAAACACGGGTGGTGATCCCGCTGCTTCCGACAACAATGACGCCGCCGCCGATGCGAAAGCTCCATCCCCTCGTCGAGATCAATGGGCGAAAATTGGTTGTGGCCACCCATCTGATCGCCACGGTTCCAGCCAAGGAATTGGGCGAAAGTCGACTGAATATCTCCAGGCATCACGACGACATCGTGGCCGCGCTCGACATGCTGTTCCAGGGCTTCTGAGCCGAAGGGAGGCTGGTGAGCCGGCCTCAGCCCGCCTCTTTTGTTTGCCAGGCCTTCAGCGCCTCGTCGAACACCTTCTCGCCGGGAATGCCCTTTTCCATGGTGAGCAGCGCCCGCCGTCCGGTCTTGTAGACGACCGGCACGTCGATCCATTTCTGGCCCCGGAGCAGGGTCAGATTGGCGTCTTCGTCCGCCTTTGTGTCGTTGAGCGCGACCAGGAAGAAGCCGTCGGCGATCTTGGCCGGGATGCCGATCAGCGGACTGCCGGCATCCTGTTCAGAGCCCTTCATGGCGACGCGCAGGATGTTGTCGACACCGCCGCCGTCGAAACCATCGGGCGTCAGGAAAATCATCTCGATGATGTGGCTGGCCGGCAGCGTCTGGTCGGTGTTGCGGCGGATGGTCATGCGCAACTGCACGTCCTTACCCGGAATGCTCGCCTCGGCGCGGATTGCCGGCTCGGGCGGCAGATTGCCGCCGGGAGATTCCTGCACCAGCGACCAGACGATGCTGCCGGGCTCGGCCGAGCCTTGCGCGGTGCTGGTGCGCTCCTCGTAGAAGATCGCCTTCTGGCCGACCGCCAGCGCGGTTTCCGCAGGCGCGGCTGTCGGTGCAGCACCCGGCGCGGCACCCAGGGCCCGCGCTGCCGGCGCGGCTGCGCTATCGGTCGGCGCCGCCCGCCCCCCCCCCCCGCCCCCGCGCGGCGGGGGGGGGGGGGGGGCCCCCCCCCGGGGGGGGGGGCGCGGGGGGGGGGGGGGGACCGCCCCCGCCGCGCGCGCCG
>NZ_JBVVQB010000002.1:10485-104081 GCF_055811775.1 Mesorhizobium sp. WSM4844
GCGCGGCGGGCGGTGCCGCCCCCGGCGCGCCACCCCGGGCCCGCGCGGCCGGCGGGGCGGCGCTATCGGGCGGCGCCGCCGGCGCCGGCGGCGCGCCGTCGGCAGGCGGTGTTGCGGGGGCCGCACCCGGCGTTGCGGGCACAGTCGTGGCTGGCGGATCACCGGCCGGCGCTGCAGGCGCAGGTGCGGCCGGCGGCGGCGTGGTCAGTGCTGCGACGGATTCGCCCTCTCCGATGCCGCCCTGTCCTGAAGCGGGGCCGGGATCGACCTCACCGCCCTCCGGTGTCAGCCGCTGGGTGAACTTTGTGCCCTCGGCATCGGCTGGAGCCGCTGCGGCCGGGGCCCTTGCCGCAGCATCGGCAGCCGGCCGCTCGGCCGGGCTCGGCTTCACCAGCGGTTCTACGGTTGCGACCGTCGTGCTGTTGAGACCCAGCATGTTGCTGAACGCGTCTTTGTTCAGCCAGATGCCGTAGCCGCCGCCCGCGATGACGAGCAAGGCGACGACAGCGGCGATCAGCCCGCCATAGCTGCGCCTGCGCTCGGCAGGATGCTGAAAAGTGTCCGGCGCCGGCTCCTCGTCGTTGGGGAAGACATCGTCTCTAAAGCTATCGCTGCCCTCGTACGCCGCTGGAAGATCCGCGTCCGAAGGCTCCGCATCGGTGTCCTCTGGAGGCGGTTTTTGCCAATTCAGCCCCGCTTTGGCGGCAGGTGCCGGCTGCCATTCCGGCTCGGTCTTGGCCGGTTGCCATGCCGGCTCGGCCTTCGCCGGCTGGCGGACATGGCTGGGTTGGTTCTTGTTGCGGTCGATGGAGGAGAAAATGTCTTCCAACTCCGACAGCGGATCGGATACCGGCGCAGGCTTGGCGTAGCCCCGCTCGACGATGGCGATGGCATCTTCCAGAGTGCGCTTATGCTGGGCAACGACCGACGGCGCCAGCGGCGGTATGTTCTTCGCAAGCTTGTCCGCGATTGTCGAACGGGCCTTGTCATAGACCCTGGCGCGTATCTCCGGCGTCGGATTGCCAAGGCCGTCGAGCGTCTTTTTCAGAGCACCAACAAAATCTGCCATGCTTCAGTCGACCTGCATTTCGTTTCTGGGCCGGCCCCCGCAAATCGGCCGCGATGCCCGGAACAGCTTGGAATCTAGTCTTGAAACGGATCGGTCACAAGTATTGTGTCGTCCCGTTCAGGGCTGGTGGAAAGGAGTGCGACCGGCGCGCCGATCAGTTCCTCGATGTGACGGACATATTTGACTGCCTGGGCCGGCAGATCGTTCCAGCTTCTGGCGCCGGCGCTGGTGCCTTTCCAGCCCTCCAGCGTCTCGTAGACGGGTTCGACGCGCGCCTGCGCACCCTGGCTGGCCGGCAGATAGTCGATCGCCTCGCCATCGAGGCGGTAGCCGGTGCAGACCTTGATCTCGTCCAGCCCGTCGAGCACGTCGAGCTTGGTCAGGGCGATGCCCTTGATGCCGTTTACGGCGACGGCTTGGCGAACCAGCACGGCATCGAACCAGCCGCAGCGGCGCTTGCGGCCGGTGACGACGCCGAACTCGTGGCCGCGCGTGCCCAGGAACTCGCCGATCTCGTTCTTCTGTTCGGTCGGGAACGGACCTTCGCCGACACGCGTCGTATAGGCCTTGGTGATGCCGAGCACATAACCGATGGCACCCGGGCCGACGCCGGACCCGGCGGCCGCTTGGCCAGCCACCGTGTTGGACGAGGTGACGAACGGATAGGTGCCGTGGTCGATGTCGAGCAGCGTGCCCTGCGCGCCCTCGAACAGGATGCGTTCGCCGGCACGGCGCTTGTCGTCGAGGATCTTCCAGACGCGGTCCATATAGGGCAGGATCTCGTCGGCGACCGAAATCAGCTCACTCATGATTGCGTCATGCGTGACTTCGGAGTGGCCGAGCCCGCGGCGCAGCGCATTGTGATGCGTCAGCAGCCTGTCGACCTTCAAGGGCAGCGTTTCCAAATCCGCCAAATCCATCACCCTGACTGCGCGCCGGCCCACCTTATCCTCATAAGCGGGGCCGATGCCGCGACGGGTCGTGCCGATTTTCGTTCCCGAATTGGAGGCGGCGTCTTCGCGGAATCCGTCCAGCTCCCGGTGCAGGGACAGGATAAGCGCGGTGTTTTCGGCTATTTTCAGGCGCTCCGGCGTCACCTCGACTCCTTGCGCCTTCAATTTCGTCACCTCGGCTACGAAGGCATGCGGATCGAAGACGACGCCATTTCCGATGATGGACAGCTTGCCTTGCCGCACCACGCCGGACGGCAGCAGCGACAGCTTGTAGACCTTGCCGTCGACGACCAGCGTATGGCCGGCATTGTGGCCGCCCTGGAAGCGCACGACGACGTCGGCACGTTCCGACAGCCAGTCGACGATCTTGCCTTTGCCCTCGTCGCCCCATTGCGAGCCGACGACCACCACATTGGCCATGTTTCTTTTCCCTTGAGGCGCCGCTCCGAGCGGCTTGAATGGTTCGAAACGACAGGCTTCTATCGCATCGGCCAGAAAATCGGAATCGATTTTCGGAAAGCACGACGCGAACGTTCAAAGCCTTGAGACTCGTACTTTTGCGCGTCCAGGTGGACGTACGTCGTTCTATAACGTCAACACCCGGCGAGCGCGACCATTCTTTGCCGCCGAAAGCGCCCTCAGGCACAACAATTTTCGCCTTTGACATCATTTACTTGGGCGAACCACCACAATAGGTCGGCAATGACCCTGCCCACCCCGGCTGGAATTTCGCGATGCATCGAACCGCCTATCTGTTCCTGCTGTTCACCACCTTGCTGTGGGGCGGCAACTCCGTGGCCGGCAAGCTGGCAGTCGACCATATTTCGCCGATGACGCTGGTCTTCCTGCGCTGGGTCCTGGCCGTTCTGATCATGCTGCCGATCGGCTGGCGAACGCTGCGCGAGGACTGGCCGGTGGTGCGCAGGCATTGGTTGCTGCTTGGCGGGCTCGGCGCTTGCGGCTTCACCTTTTTCAACGCGATCTTCTACACGGCGCTCAACTACACGACGGCGATCAACGTCTCGATCGAGCAGGCGGCAATCCCGGTCGTCATCATCCTCGCCAATTTCGTGCTGTTTCGCCTGCGTGTGAACCGGGTGCAGATCGCCGGTGTCGTGCTGACGATCATCGGCGTCGCCCTGACCGCCAGCCACGGCGATCTGCGCCAGCTTCTCAAGCTGGACCTCAACTTCGGCGACGCCATCATGCTGATCGCGGTGCTTTGCTACAGCTTCTACTCGGTCGGGTTGCGGCTGAAGCCGGCCATACGCTGGCAAAGCCTGATGCTGGCGCTGTCGATTGCCGCACTGGTGACCTCGCTGCCTTTCTTCCTCTGGGAGGTGGCTGCCGGCAAGGTCATCGTCCCCGATGCGCGTGGCTGGGCGATAGCGTTCTACACTGCGATCGGCGCTTCGGTCGTCTCGCAGATTTTTTATATCAGGGGCATCGAACTGATCGGCGCGAACCGGGCCGGCCTATTCATCAACCTGGTGCCGATCTTCGGCACGCTGCTGTCGGTGCTGATCGTCGGTGAGACATTCCAGCTCTATCAGGGCGTGGCCCTCGCGCTGGTGCTCGGCGGCATCAGCCTGGCCGAATACAGCGGACGGAAAATGGCGATTTGACAGCCCGATCCTGTAACGGGCCGTGAATGGACTCTGTCGAAATTCGGGCCATTGTCGAAACGCCCCGTGGGCTTGTAAAGCCCGCGGGGCGCTCGCGCATGATTCAGGCCACACCGACGTCGAAATGCAGCCGCTTGGCGGAGTCGATCGACTTGTGCGCCCGCACCTGCTCCAGCACCTTCTCCGGGAACGGCGCATCGAGATAGAGCAGGGCAATGGCATCGCCGCCAGGCCGGTTTCGGCCAAGCTGGAAGTTGGCGATGTTGACGCCGTTCTCGCCGCAGACCGTGCCGAGCAGGCCGATGATGCCGGGCGCGTCGGCATTCGTCGTGTACAGCATGTGCTGACCGACCTCGGCGTCGAGGTTGATGCCCTTGATCTGGATGAAGCGCGGCTTGCCGTCCGAGAAGCAGGTGCCGGCGATCGCACGCGTCTTGTGCTCGGTCTTGACCGTCAGCTTGATATAGCCGTCGAACACGCCCGATTTGTCGCGCTTGACCTCGGCGACGATGATGCCGCGCTCCTTGACCATGATCGGCGCCGAAACCATGTTGACGTCGGAGACCTGCGGCCGGATCAGCCCGGCAAGTGTGGCGCTGATCAGCGCGCGCGTGTTCATCGTCGCGGTCGAGCCGTCGAACAGGATCTCGACCTCCTTGATCGGATCCTCGGTGACCTGGCCGACAAAGGCGCCGAGCACTTCGGCCAGCTTGACGAAGGGTTTTAGGCGCGGCGCTTCCTCGGCGGTGATCGAGGGCATGTTGATGGCGTTGGAAACGGCGCCCTTGATCAGGTAGTCGGCCATCTGCTCGGCGACCTGCAGAGCGACATTCTCCTGCGCCTCCATCGTCGATGCGCCGAGATGCGGCGTCGCCACCACATTCTCCATGCCGAACAGCTCGCTTTTCTCCGCCGGCTCGACCTCGAACACGTCGATGCCGGCGCCTGCCACCTTGCCGCTTTTCAACGCCGCGATCAGGTCGGCCTCGACGATCAGCCCGCCACGGGCGCAGTTGATGATGCGCACGCCGGTCTTCATTTTGGCGATCGCCGAAGCGTCGATGATGTTGCGCGTCTTGTCGGTCAAGGGCGTGTGCAAGGTGATGAAATCGGCGCGGGCGAACAGCTCGTCGAGTTCCACCTTCTCGACGCCGAGCTCCTCGGCGCGACTGTCCGACAGGAACGGATCGAAGGCGATGACGTGCATCTTCAGGCCAACGCCGCGCGTAGCGACGATCGAGCCGATATTGCCGCAGCCGATGATGCCCAGCGTCTTGCCGGTGATCTCGGTGCCCATGAAGCGGTTCTTTTCCCACTTGCCGGCATGGGTCGAGGCATTGGCTTCCGGTATCTGTCGGGCCAGCGCGAAGATCATGGCGACGGCATGCTCGGCGGTGGTGATCGAATTGCCGAAGGGCGTGTTCATCACGATGATGCCCTTGCGGCTCGCCGCCGGGATGTCGACATTGTCGACGCCGATGCCGGCGCGGCCGACCACCTTGAGCCTTGTGGCGGCGTCGATCAGCTTTTCGGTGACTTTGGTCGCCGAACGGATGGCGAGGCCGTCATACTGGCCGATCACTTCGAGCAGCTTTTCCTTGTCCTTGCCGAGATCGGGCAGGTAGTCGACCTCGATGCCGCGATCCCTGAAGATCTGCACGGCGGTGGTGGAGAGTTTGTCTGAGACGAGAACGCGGGGCATGGGCTTCATCCTTTGCGATTGGCGCCCCTCCCCTGACGGGAGGGTCGGCGCGAAGCGCCGGGGTGGGGTCGTTGCGGCCGGACGCGGCCAAAATCTTTTCTTCCTGCAATGCGGATCGTTGAGTTGGTGGAGGCGCCCCCACCTGGCCCTTCCGGCCACCCTTCCCTCGAGGATCAGGCGGCCGCCTTGAGCGACGCCTTTTGCGCGGCAAAGGCCCAGTCGAGCCACGGCAGCAGCGCTTCGAGGTCGGAAGTCTCGACGGTCGCGCCGCACCAGATGCGCAGGCCCGGCGGCGCATCGCGATAGGCGCCGATATCGTAGGCGACGCCTTCCTTGTCGAGCGCCGAGACGATGCCCTTGGCGAACGCCGCTTGTCCGTCGGCATCGAGCGCGGCGACGTCCGGGTCGGTGAAGGAAAGGCAGACGGACGTGTTCGATCGCGTCGCCGGATCGGTGGCCAGATGGCCGAGCCATGCGGATTTACCGACGAAACCGTCGATAATTGCGGCGTTGGCGTCAGCGCGGGCAATCAATGCGTCGAGACCGCCGATCGACTTCGCCCAACGCAGCGCGTCGAGATAATCCTCGACGCACAGCATCGACGGCGTGTTGATGGTTTCGCCCTTGAAAATGCCTTCGATGAGCTTGCCGCCCGAGGTGAGGCGAAAGATTTTCGGCAGCGGCCAGCCAGGCTTGTAGCTTTCCAGCCGCTCGACGGCGCGCGGGCTGAGGATCAGCATGCCATGCGCACCTTCGCCGCCCAGCACCTTCTGCCAGGAGAAGGTGACGACGTCGAGCTTGCCAAAATCGAGCTCTTGCGCAAAGGCCGCCGACGTGGCGTCGCAGATGGTCAGGCCCTTGCGGGCGGCCGGGATGAAATCGCCGTTCGGCACGCGCACGCCTGAGGTCGTGCCGTTCCAGGTGAAGACCACGTCGCGGTCGAAGTCGATTTTTGTCAGATCCGGCAACGCACCGTAGCCGGCTTCGATCCTGCGCACGTCGGCGAGCTTCAGCTGCTTGACCACATCGGTGACCCAGCCGGAACCGAAACTCTCCCAGGCGACCATGTCGACGCCGCGTTCGCCGAGCAGCGACCACAGCGCCATCTCGACCGCGCCGGTGTCCGACGCCGGCACGATGCCGATGCGATAATCCGCCGGAATTTGGAGAATTTCCCGCGTCAGCTCGATCGCCTGTTCGAGCTTGGTCTTGCCGATCTTGGCGCGGTGCGAGCGTCCGAGCGCGGCATTGGCCAGCGCCTCGACTGACCAGCCGGGGCGTTTTGCACAGGGACCTGAGGAAAAATTGGGATTTGCCGGGCGCAGTCCGGGCTTCGTATGGATCGTCATCGTGGTCTATCCTTCCAGATAGTGGCCCCTCGTTGGGGAGGGGTGGCCCACAGACGGCGATATGCGTTCAGGCTTCCGGCGTCAAGAGGAAAGTTTTTGTCGCTGACGGGATACTGGTTGCGTCCCCCGCACAAAACAGAACGGCGGACCAAAGTCCGCCGCCGGCATTCCCAAGGCTTTCGCCGTGCCTACCAGAGATCGTAGCGCAGCCCGACCTTGATCTGATGGGAGTCGATCCCTTTGCGGATTGGAGAGTCATCCAAGTCAGCCAGGGTGGCATATTCGGCATCCGGCGCCGACAGGTACTGGTAGCCTAAATCAACCGAGATATTCTTGGAAACCTGGTACGCAACACCGGCATTTAGTGAATAAGCAAAAGAATACTGCGTTTTGTCGTCACGCAGATCGAAGTTGCTTGCCGGGTTTAGAGCGTTGACAAAGCTCGCCGAAAAGCTGCGTTTGCTTCGATAAAGGCCGACGCCTGCGCCGACATAGGGCGTGAAGCCGACATAGGTTCCCAAGTCGACATAGCCGTTTACCATCCCTGTCCAGGCGGAGTTTTCCACATTCGCGGAAGCGGCAACAATTCCGTTGTTAAATCTGACGTCAATCTTGTTGCCGGGCAGATAGCCGAGATTCACTTCGGCTCGAAGGTAGTCGTTTAGATGATAACCGAAGCCGATACTGGCAAAAACCGGATCCTCGCTCTCCTCATAGCTTGCCGGCGTGAAAGCGAAGTCCACATTCCTGTAGCTCTCTTCCGGCAGATAGGCGACATCGCCGCGCAGATACCAGCCCGAACCGACTTCGACCGGCACATAGTCCGGCGCCTGGTCGACATAGATCGGCGGATCGTAGTCGGCGCCAAGCGCCTGCGACAACGGCGTCAGGGCGATTGCTGCAAGCGCCAGTGCTATGCGCGATTTGACTGTCATGATCCCCGGCTCCCGAAGGTGGCGCCATTCGCGATCGCGAGCGCCGTTTCAGGGCATTGTTAACCATAGTGGTTAAGTGGCGGTTAAGGATAACAAGGCGTTAGCGAATTGATTTTGATGCGCGTTGCCGCCACAACGAAAAAAACCGCCCGGCTTCTGCCGGGCGGTCCGCAAACCTCTTCTCGAAGCGATTACTTGGTGTAAACCGGTTCGGGTTCGTAGGCGATCGGCTCCGGCTGGGCGCAGTCCGAGTTGCCGAACTGGTAGCGCAGGCCGCCGCGCACTTCGTGCACATTGATGCCCTTGTCACGGCCAGGACCGACATTGCTGTCTGAAGCGTAGTCGAACATCTTGCCGCCCTCGATATGGCTGAAGCGGTAGCCGAGATCGAGCTTGACGCGATCGGTCAGGCAGTAGGAGGCGCCCGCCATGGCCGCATAGGCAAAGCGCCAGCCCTTGCCGCCATGATGCTCGAACTCGCCGTCGATGTCATTGTTGTGCAGCGTGTCCCATTTGACCCAGGCGCCGCCAATGCCGGCGCCGACATAAGGCGTGACGCCGTGCCAGGTGCCGATATCGACATAGGCATTGGCCAGGAGCAGCAGCGCCGTATAGGATGAGTGGTCGGTCGAAGTGCAAGGCGTCTGATTGATGCCGCAGAAGCCGCTGGTCGAGCCGCGGAAATCGGATTTGCTCATCCAGTCCGCGGTCAGGTCGGTGCGGAAGTGCCGGTTGATCTGGTAACCGACGCCGGCGCCGGCCGAGAAGGCGCCCTCCAGCTCGCCGCTGTCGAAGCGGCCGGGATTCTGCGGCGCGACCGCGCTATAAGTGATGTAGTCGCCGCCGCGGAACTTCGACCAGTGGTAGTCGATGTCGCCGCGAATGTACCAGCCGCCATATTCGACCGGCTGCTCGTAGACGGGCGGCGGCGGGGCCGGCTCGACCACGGGCGGCTCGACGAAGTCGGCGGCGAACACTGGTCCGGCCACGCCCGCGAGCAGCGCGGCAAAGAGGCCCATTCTTGCTGTATTGAACATGCTTGTCACCCCTGAGAACCCTCGGCACAGCGAACGCGTCCGAATCTGATTGGTTTCAGTCGTGGATAATGAATTGGAAAAGTTAAAAGCCGTTTAACCCTATCGCTTAACCATGAATCTCTAAATCTTTCAGGATTTTCGCGTTGTCCGCCAACGATTTGGCGTGCGGACACACGAAAAAGCCCGCCGGAGGGCGGGCTTTTCACCTGGCAAAAACTGGGGGATCAGGCGGCGCTGCGGGTTTCCGAAATGACCTCGACGATGTCGTTGACGACGGCCTCGACCAGTTGCTGATCGTCGCCTTCCGCCATGACGCGGATGAGCGGTTCCGTGCCGGACGGCCGGATGACCAGGCGGCCAGCCTGGCCCAGGCGGTGGCGTCCATCTTCGATCGCCGCCTTGACCAAAGCTTCCTCGAGCGGTTTGCCGCCGGAAATATGAACGTTCTTCAGCAATTGCGGCACCGGCGCGAACTTCTTCGACAATTCGCTGACCGGTCGGTTCTGCCGCTTGATGCAGGCGAGCACCTGAAGCGCCGAGACGAGGCCGTCGCCAGTGGTGGAAAAATCGGACAGCACGATGTGGCCCGACTGTTCGCCGCCGACATTCAGGCCGTGCGCACGCATGTGCTCGACGACATAGCGGTCGCCGACCTTGGTGCGGTGCAACTGCAGGTTCATGTCGCCGAGGAAGCGTTCGAGGCCGAGATTGGACATCACCGTCGAGACGACGCCACCGCCGGCCAGCCGTCCGCTCTGATGCCAGGACTCGGCGATCAGCGCCATGATCTGGTCGCCATCGACGATCGCGCCGTTCTCGTCGACGATGACGACGCGGTCGGCGTCGCCGTCGAGCGCAATGCCGATATCGGCGCGCACTTCATGCACCTTCTTCTGCAGGCCGGCCGGATGGGTCGAGCCACACTCCTTGTTGATGTTGAAGCCGTTGGGCTCGACGTTGATGGCGACAACTTCGGCGCCGAGTTCCCACAGCGCCTCGGGCGCCACCTTGTAGGCGGCGCCATTGGCGCAATCGACGACGATGCGGAGGCCCGACAGCGACATCGACCGCGGCAGCGTGCGCTTGGCAAATTCGATATAGCGGTCATGAACGCCGTCGACGCGCTTGGCGCGGCCGAGCCCGTCCGAGTCGGCGAGCGCCAGTTCGATATCCTTGTCGAGCATGCCCTCGATGCGCTCCTCGATCTCGTCGGAAAGCTTGTAGCCATCGGGACCGAACAGCTTGATGCCGTTGTCGTAGTAAGGATTGTGCGAGGCCGAGATCATCACGCCGATGTCGGCGCGCAATGAGCGCACCAGCATGGCGACCGCGGGCGTCGGAATCGGGCCGAGCAGGAACACATCCATGCCGGCGGCGCACAGGCCCGACACCATCGCATTCTCGATCATGTAGCCGGAAAGTCTGGTGTCCTTGCCGAGCACGACGCGGTGACGATGGTTGCCGCGCTGGAACGAAAGGCCGGCGGCCATGCCGACCCTCATGGCGATCTCCGCCGTCATTGGAAATCTATTGGCGCGGCCGCGAATGCCGTCCGTTCCGAAATAACTTCCTGCCATGCTAGTCAGCTTCCCGATGGTTCATTTGCCGGCACGTCATGCCACACATTGGCCCGAGCCCTATCATCACAATTCATGATTATAGGGCACCATTCCTTAGAAAACTGTTGTCTTGTGTGTTTTGTGTCACGTCAGTGCTGTGATTTTGCCTGCCCTGGTTGCAGCAGCAGCTTTCAGCGACTTCAGACCGCATCTGAATTCTTTCAAGTGTCAGTCGATAGGCATTGAATTCGGAACCCACAAATCGTGTCGCTCTGGACCGGGCAGTCAGGTCCGCCGCACTGGCCGACCCGCTCGGCCCGTCATGCGAGGCAGTTCCCGGAGAGTGGTCCGCTCTATACAAGTTTTCCGTGCATATGCGCCCAGGAAATTGCCTGGGGGCAGGAGCTGGCAACAAGTTCATCCAAAATAATGCACTTTCCGAAGGGTTTTACGCCATTTGGCCTCTGGCGCAACCATTCGTTGAGTGCTATTGCTTGATTGGTACATAACGTGAACATCAGAGGGAGAAGACACATGCTTATCCATCGACTTGCAACTTTGACGGGTCTTGCCGTCGTGACTTTATTCCTGGCAGCGCCCGCCAATGCGCTGACCATGGCTGAATGCAGCACCAAGTATAACGCGGCAAAGGACGCCGGAACACTTGGCGGGCAGAACTGGAACCAGTTCCGCAAGGCAGAATGCGCCACCGTCGCCGCCGCAACCGACGCCACACCAGCCAAGGCGAACAGCACCAGCGCTGCAACGCCCGATGCGGCCGCCGCAGCGACGACCAAGGCAGCGGCAACTGCCAATGCAGGCAGCGGCCTCAGCAGGGCGGAGTGCGGCGCCAAATATCGGGCGGCCAAGACCGGCAACACGCTGAACGGCATGAAGTGGAACGACTTCCGCATGAGCCAGTGCGGTGCCAGTGCCTTCGACGACGACACCAAGCCGGCAGCCGATCAGGCAAGCCTCACCAGCCAGCCGAAAAAGCCGACCGTGACCGCTCCCCAGGGAGTGACGTTTCCGAAGGCGATCTCGGACAAATATAGCAGCGAAACTCCGGCCAAGGCCCGCATGTACACCTGCCGCGACCAGTACCACGCCAACAAGGGGGCCGGGACGCTGGGCGGCCTCAAATGGATCCAGACCGGTGGCGGCTTCTACAGCCTGTGCAATGCCGCGCTGAAGAGCTGATCGGCATCAACATTCGAAGATAGCAAGGCCCGCGAACCGCAAGCTTCGCGGGCCTTTTTGTTGGCCGACTTTCCAAGAGGCTACCTGCGTTGCGAGGAGCAGCATCGACGCTGCCAATCCCCCCGTCGTGGGCCCAAGTGGGGGAGATTAGCCGCCATGCCGGCTTTCGCCAATCGCCAACTGCGCGTGCAAGGCCGCGGACAACTCCGGCAGCCCTCTCCAACTTCAAACAGAAACGCCGCGGTCCAGGCCGCGGCGTTTTCGAAATCAATCTTCTGAGCCGAGCCCTAACTTGACGGCTGAGGCTCCATGCCGCCTTCGGGCTCCGGGCCCTTCTTGCGGCGGCTGCCGGACTTCGGCACGGCCGAGCCCCGGCTCGGCGGCGTGTCGTCGCCGAGATCGCGTGCCGGCTTGTGGCCGGCGATCAGCTGCTTGATCTCGTCGCCGGACAGCGTCTCATATTCCAAAAGCCCCTCCGCCAGCGCGATCCATTCCTTTTTCTTCTTGGTCAGGATGGATTTCGCCGTCGAATAGGCCTCGTCGATCAGCCGGCGCACTTCGGCGTCGATGATCTGCGCCGTCTCTTCCGATACGTTCTGCGTGCGCGCCACCGAATGGCCGAGGAACACTTCCTCCTGGTTGTCGCCATAAGCGACGTGGCCAAGCTTGTCGGAAAAACCCCAGCGCGTGACCATGGCGCGCGCCAGCTTGGTTGCCTGCTCGATGTCCGAGGAGGCGCCCGAGGTGATGTTCTCCTTGCCGAACTTGAACTCCTCGGCGACGCGGCCACCCATCATGATGGCGAGGCGCGAGATCATGTATTTGTAGCTCATCGAATAGCGGTCGCCTTCCGGCAACTGCATGACCATGCCAAGCGCCCGGCCGCGCGGGATGATGGTCGCCTTGTGCAGCGGATCGGCCGACGGCACGTTCAGCGCCAGGATGGCGTGACCGGCCTCGTGATAGGCGGTGAGTTCCTTCTCGGCCTGGGTCATCGCCGACGAGCGGCGCTCGGCGCCCATCATGATCTTGTCCTTGGCGTCCTCGAACTCGGCCATGGTGACAAGGCGCTTGTTGCGCCGCGCCGCCATCAGGGCGGATTCGTTGACGAGGTTCATCAGGTCGGCGCCGGAAAACCCCGGCGTGCCGCGCGCGATCACCTTGAGGTCGACATTGGGGGCCAGCGGGACGTTGCGCACATGCACCTTCAGGATCTTCTCGCGGCCGACGATGTCGGGGTTCGGCACCACCACCTGGCGGTCGAAACGGCCGGGCCTGAGCAGCGCCGGATCGAGTACGTCCGGCCGGTTGGTGGCAGCGATCAGGATGATGCTTTCGTTGGATTCGAAGCCGTCCATTTCGACCAGCAACTGGTTCAGCGTCTGCTCGCGCTCGTCGTTGCCGCCGCCGAGGCCGGCGCCGCGATGGCGGCCGACCGCGTCGATTTCGTCGATGAAGATGATGCAGGGCGCATTCTTCTTGGCCTGGTCGAACATGTCGCGGACGCGGCTAGCGCCAACGCCGACGAACATCTCGACAAAGTCCGAGCCGGAAATGGTGAAGAACGGAACGTTGGCCTCACCGGCGACCGAACGGGCAAGCAGCGTTTTGCCGGTCCCGGGAGGGCCGACGAGCAGCACGCCGCGCGGAATCTTGCCGCCAAGCCGCTGGAACTTCTGCGGATCACGCAGGAATTCGACAATCTCTTCCAAATCCTGCTTGGCTTCGTCGACGCCGGCGACATCCTGGAAGGTGACGCGGCCATGCGCTTCAGTCAAAAGCTTGGCCTTCGACTTGCCGAAGCCCATGGCGCGGCCGGAGCCGGACTGCATCTGGCGCATGAAGAATATCCAGACGCCAAGGATGAGGATCATCGGCAGCCAGGAGATGAGATAGCTGAACAGCGAATTGGAACCGTCGGATTCGGGGCGCGCGTTGATGGTGACGTTCTTGTCCTGGAGTCTCGAAACCAGCGATGGATCACCCGGCGAATAGGTCTGGAAGCCGGTAGAGGTGTCGGTATAGGTGCCCGAGATGCGGGCGCCCGCGATGGTCACCGTCTTGACCCGGCCGGCCGCGACGTCCTGCAGGAACTGCGAATAGGGGACGTCACTCGCTGCTCCGCGCGTCTGCGGCGTCTGGAACAGATTGAAGAGAGCGATGAGCAGGACCGCTATGATCGCCCAGAGCGCGAGATTGCGATAATTCGGATTCATCAATTGTCCCGTTGGTGTCCGCCAGCGGACACGCGTCGTGAGAGGAAACTTGGGTCTAACATAGGGATGGCGCCCTTCATTGCCAAGCAGAACAGCATGTCGCGGTTAAGCTTTCGCCCATGATCAACCTGCAGTGTGGCCGCCGAAAGGCGAGGCAGGAAGTCGCGGCGCACCGATCAGCGCGGCGACAGTTCCGGCCGGCGCCAAGTCGAAGTACGGCAGGAAGCGGGCAAAGGGCGCGACGACCGGGCATACCGCCATTCCTGGCAAGACCGGGCTGTCGCCAGGATATTCGCTTGCGCGCCACAGCACCGGCTCGGCCGCCAGAGCCGCGCGGACAAGGCTTGGCTGCGTGCCGTTTTCGGCAATCGCCAGTCTTGCGGCACCAGCCGCGCCGAGCGGCGCGATCAAAAATGCATCCGGCTCGTCGCCCAATGTGATCCTCCGGCGACCGTCCCAGAGGGCATTGTTCACGGCAGGCGCAGCGGGCGGCAGGTTGCGGGTTTCGCGACGCAGGAAGATGCCGGCACGCCGCGCATCGACCACCGTCCGCGACAAAGTAGCGCAAAACGGGGCAGCCAAAATTGGGGTTGTGCCAGGAGATCCGGGCCTCAGCCGGTTGAGCAGCGCCTCGCTGCGAGCCTGACCGGGCAGAAACGCAACGCCGCCGACAGTCGCCAGCAGGATGCGCAGCGCGTATACGGCCGCCGCCTCGTCGACGGCTGTCGCAAAGCCCGGATCGAGACGGACAAGGCCGGCTGCGGGCCTGCTGGCAAAGCCACGGATCAGCGCGGCGGCGCGATGGCCAAGCTGCTCGCGCTCTACCGCAGCCCGCGCGGCCAACGCCAACGCCTCTTCCCGCGCACCATTGCGGTCGGCAAGCGCTGCGCGGATACGCGGCCTCTCGAAAGCCTCGTCTTCATTGGTCGGGTCTTCGGCCCAGCCGACATTCGCGCGCCGCAGGACTTCGCGCAGCGCCGCACGCCGTGTTCCGAGAAGCGGCCGTGCGATCCAGATCCGCCAGTCATAGAGGGTGGCCGGTGACATGCCGGCTAGACCTCGCTCTGGCTCTCGCGCCCCCTCCTGGCGAGCTTGCCGCATCAGCACCGTCTCGGCCTGGTCGTCGGCCGTGTGGCCGGTCAGGATCAAGCCGATACCTTCCGCCTGAGCCGCCTCGGCCAGCAGCCGGTAGCGTGCCTCTCGCGCGGCAGCCGGCAGACCGGTCGACGGCTTGCGTCCGGACCAGACCAGGATGCGGTGGGCAATGCCGCGCCCGGCGCAAAGCCTGGCCACGGCCTGCGCTTCCGCTGCCGAGCCCGGCCGCAGAGCGTGATCGATGGTCACAGCCAGCAATTTCGTTGCCGGCGCGGTACGGTCGAGGTGATCTTTGAGGAGAAGGAGGAGGGCGGTCGAGTCGCTGCCGCCGGACACGGCCGCAACAGCGCCGCTGGTAAAGTCGATCTGCGAAAAAACCGAACGGTCAGGCTCGGTTTCGGGCGTCAATGCATGTCGCCCAAAAGTGGCCCCGGATCTGGGGCAACAAGTCTTGGGGCAACGACGTGCAGGAGAAAAACTAACACGCCGCGAGCGCCCTTTCCTGCTTGACGCGTTCCTTGAGCGTGCCGGAAACGTTCGGATAGCGCTTGCCGATCTCGCCGAAAGTGGCGCAGGCCACGTCGCGCTGGTTCAATCCGACCAGCGACACACCGAGCTTCAGCAGCATGTCAGGAGCCTTCTTGGCCTTCGGATAGTCCTTGCTGGCGGCGAGGAAAGTCTCGGCCGCGTCGCGGTACTTCTGCTGGCCGAGCAGCGACTCACCCAGCCAGTAATGCGCGTCCGCCGTCTTGGCGTCCTTGGGGAAGCGGGCGATGTGGTCGCGAAAACCCTGTTCGGCAGTGCCGTAGTCGCCCGATAGGATGAACTGATAGGAATTGCGGTAAAGCTCCTCCGGGTCGTCGGTGGCAGGCAGCGCTGCGACCACCGTATCGTCGGACTTGCCGGCCTGGTCGCCGGCAGCCTGGTCGCCGGGGGCTTGGTCGCCGGGGACGGGGGCGGTGTTCTGCGCCGGTGCATGTGCCCGCGCGTTGCCCTCGATCACATTGCCGTTCTTGTCGACGGTGATGGTGCCGAACGTCTTCGGCGGCGTGCCCTGGATCACCGCGCCGGGTTCGCCTGTCGGTGATTCGACGATCACCTCCTGGCCGCCGGCGGGCGGTGTGCCGGCATCGGCCGGCGGCTGCGTCGCCGGAGCCTCGGCGACGCTGCGGTCGGTGTCGGTGGTGGCGTCCGACTTCTTCTGTTCGCGTGGCTGCTGCGCGCCTTGCGAGCCGCCTTCCAGCTGCTGGAAACGGAACTCGTTGTCTTCCTGCTGCTTGCGGATCTGCTCCTGCATCTGCAGCACCTGGAAGTTGAGCTCCTCGATCTTGCCGTTCATTTGCCGGAGCTGTTCCTGCAGCGCGGTAGATCCGGTGCCATCCTGTGCATATTGCACCTGATCCGGTTTCTTTTTGTCACCGAAAATGCCGAGCGTTGGCAGGCGGAAGGAAAAACCGCTTTTTTCTGTGCCTTGCTCATTGCCTACTGCCGCCGTACTGCCAGCCAGTGCAGCGACGCTTGATACGAGCAGCAGCGCAAGCGTGCCGCTCAAGACCGATCTGAAATGCATGTGCCTCTCGCCGTGGATTGTTTGCCTGTTGCATGCCTTCCGATCGGAGTGGACCGTCAGGCGCCTCGGTTATTACCAAGGACGCAGGACTTCGGCCAAATTTTGTTTCAAGTCCCACATCCGGGCGCCGGACATGAAAAAGGCGGCCGCAGCCGCCTTTCGCACGTAGGTGTTGCATTTCTGCCGATCGGAAAATTGCCGATCAGGAACCGGCGCCGCTGATCGTGGTGACGGCGCGGCGGTTCTGCGACCAGCAGGAGATGTCGTCGCAAACCGCGACCGGACGCTCCTTGCCGTAGGAAATGGTCTTCAGGCGCTGGCCGGAAACACCCCTGGCGACGAGGAAGTCGCGGGTGGCGGCGGCGCGGCGGGCGCCGAGCGCCAGATTGTATTCGCGCGTGCCGCGCTCGTCGGCATGGCCTTCGATGACGATGGCATACTGCCTGTACTGGTTCAGCCATTGCGCCTGTCGCGAAAGCGTCGTCTGCGCGTCGGCGCGGATCGAGGACGAATCCGTGTCGAAGAAGATGCGGTCGCCGATGTTGACGGTAAAATCCTGGGCCGATCCGGGCGTTGCCGCCCCGGCGCCGCTGAGACCGAGATCGGCGGCGCTGTTCAGGTTCTTCTTCGAGGCGCAGCCGGCGATGGCGAGCAATGCCACCAGCGCGATCATCGCCGGGTTTCTGGTAAGTGCTGCGATACGGCCCATGCCGCCTCTCCTTCGCAATTCGAGTGATTTCGTTGATCGTCCAGTAACCACGTTTGGGTTAACCGGCGTTCAAGAAACACGGTTAAAATTTGGTTTCGGCTGCCGTCCACAGCCGTTTTGCCCAAGGGGAATCCGAGGAGGCAACAATGCGCGCGGACCGTAGGCAGAAATGCGGCTGAAACGCGACCAAGCCGTGGAAAATTGGAATTGAAGAATTGAAGAATTGAGGAATTGAGGAATTGAGGAATTGAGGAAAGAGGTCACCTCAGCTTCTCTCTGAGATTGACCAGCATTCCGTAGATGCGGGCATAGGATTGCAACCACTCGTCGCGTTGCGCCTGGGTGATATACTCCAGATCGAACGCATACGAAATCCACGTCTCCACTTCACTGCATGACCCTATCGCCATCGAAATGAACCGTGCGAATTCGGGCTTGGAGCGGGTCTGTTTGGCAAAACCCTCAGCCAAATTGGCGCAGATCGCCTTGCTGGAACGACGTAGTTGATCGGCGAGCGCGTATTGCTCCATTTTCGGAAAAGCAAGCGTGGCTCTGTGTACCCCAAGGGAAACTGCATAGGCACGCTTATAGACTTCCAAATCCCTCGCGTGCTCGATGTAGGCCGCTGCCTTCTCCATCCTTCAGTTCTTCAACTCGTCAATTCCTCAATTCCTCAATTCCCCTTCCTGCCTATTCCAGCAGCGGCGACCAGGCCGGGTCCGAAGCAAAATTCGCGGTCGGGATCGGCTGTTCGTTGCGGCCGGTGAGATCGACCGAAACGAGTTTCGGGCCGCCGGCAGAATCGCGGAAGAACATCAGCACCCGGCCGTTGGGCGCCCAGGTCGGGCCCTCCTGCTGGAAGCCGGTTGAAAGGATGCGCTCACCCGAACCGTCGACGCGCATGACGCCGATCTGGAACTCGCCGGCGGTCTGCTTGGTGAAGGCGATGAGGTCGCCGCGCGGCGACCATACCGGCGTCGAATAGACGCCGTCGCCGAAGGAGATGCGGGTCTGGCCAGAACCGTCGGCGCCCATCACATAGATCTGCGCGCGGCCGCCGCGGTCGGAGGTGAACACCACCTTGCTGCCATCCGGCGAATAGGACGGCGAGGTGTCGATGGCCGTCGAATTGGTGAGCCTGGTCGTCGAGCGGCTTCTCAAATCCATGGCGAAGATATTGGAATTGCCGTCTTCGCGCAGCAGGCTCATGATCACCTTCTGGCCGTCGGGCGAGAAGCGCGGCGCAAAGGTCATGCCGGGAAAGTCGCCGACCAGTTCGCGCTGTCCGGTCTCGATCTGCAGCAGATAGACCTTCGGCTGGCCGCTTTCATACGACATGTAGGTGATTTCCTGCCGGCTCGGCGAGAAACGGGGAGTCAGCACGATCGACCTGCCATCCGACAAATAGCGGATATTGGCGCCGTCCTGGTCCATGATGGCGAGGCGCTTCTTGCGAGCGTTCTTTGCGCCCGATTCGTCGATGAAGACGACGCGCGTGTCGAAATAGCCCTTCTCGCCGGTCAGCCGCTCATAGATGGCGTCGGCGATGATGTGGGCGACGCGCCTCGTGTTGGCGTCGTTGGCGAAGAACTGCTCGCCCGACAATTGCTGGCCGGCAAACGTATCCCACAACCTGTATTGGGCACGGACGCGACCATCGGCCTCCTTGCTGACGCTGCCGGTGACCAGCGCCTGGGCGTTGATCACCTTCCAGTCCTCGAAGCGGGGCGCGGCATCCGGATTGGCGATCTTTTCGATGAAGGCGCTCTTGTCGATCGGCGCGAACAGGCCGGAGCGTTTCAGATCTGAGCTGACGATCTTCGAGATCTCCGCGCCCAACGCGTCGCCACCCTGGAAATCTGTTATGGCGATCGGCAGCGGCTCGATGTTGCCTTTGGTCAGATCAAGTTCGACCAGTGCGCTTGCCGGTACTGTAGCGAGCCCAGTCAAACCGGTAGCAATGGCTCCGATCATCATGAGCGCCGTCAGGAATTTCTTCATACGTTCAGCCTCGTCTGGTACTGTCGGCGGGTTCAGTACATTTCGCTTGGGTCAAAATTGACCTTGACCTCGTTCCATCCCAGTTCGCCGTCGAACTTGGCGGTGGGAAGATTGTAGGGCGCACAGCGCAGTACCGCGCGCCGCGCTGCTTCGGTGGCGACACGCTCGATCATGGAACTGCCGCCACCGGTCACGACTTCCGGAGCCCCGTCGACCTCCCCGGATTGGGTCAGCTTCATTTTGATGGATACTTTCAGACTCTCGCCGTCGAGCATGCCAGTAGGCACGTTCCAGCAACGCCTTATCTGTTCACGCAGCCCATCCAACTCGCTTTGAGAGAGCTTTGTGCCCTGATTCTTGTCGCCGCCGAGCGACGCCTGCTGGGTCGAACGCTTGGCGCCGCCGCCGGATGGCTTGCGCTTGTCGAGCAGCGCCGAAATCTCGTCGGCGTTGAACTGCTTGTCTTCCGATTTCGGCTTGGACGAGGCTTCCTTGACCGGCTTGTCGGCGTCCTTGCGCTCCGGCGCCTTGGCGCTTTCGGCCTGGGCCGGCTGCGGCTTCGGCCGCGCCTGCGGGGCGGGCGCCGAGTCCGGAAGCTGCGTCTCCTCGGGTGGCGGTTCCTTGGCAATCGCTTCGGCGACGGCGTCCGGCTTGACCTCAGGCTTCGGATCGATGGCGGCGGTCTTGTCCTGCGGCGGCGTCGGCGCCGGCTCCTTGGCCGGTGTCGGTTTTGCCTCCGCCTGCTTGACCGGCTCCGGCTTGACCTCTTCCTTCGGCTGCGGCGCCGGTGCGACCTCCGTCGCCGGAACAGGCTTCGGCTGCTCCTTCGGCTTCGGCACGTCCTCGGGCTTCGGCTTCTCTTTTGGCGTCGGCGCCGGCGGCGGCGCCTCAGCCTTGTCGACGGGCTGTGGCTTGGGATCCGGCGTCGGCGGCTTGTCGGTATCGACGCTGGCGTCGCCGACCGTCTTCGCGTCGGCCACGATGTCCGGGCGCTGGGTCGGCAATGGCGCCGGCTTTTCGCTCACCGCAGCTTTCTTGTCGCCTTGCTGTAGCTGCGCGATCGCTTCCATCGGCACGATCTCGACCGCCAGCGACTCGGCATCGGACGCCGGCAACGCCGCCGGCGCCGACAGCGTGAACAGGCCGAAGCCGATCGCGACCGCATGCAAGATCACCGATGTGGTGAGGCCGGTTCTCATCTAGCGTCTACTGATCCTGTTTCGGCAGTGAAAGCAGCGCGATGTTCTTGTAGCCGGCGTCCTGGATGAGTCCCATCACTTCCATCGCGGCGCCATAGTTGGTAGTCTTGTCGCCGCGGATGAAGAGGCGCTCTTCGTAGCCGGTCTTGGAAATCGCCTGCAGCTTGGCGACCAGCTCTTCCTGCGGAATTTCGGTCTCCTGCAGGAAAATCTTGCCCGTGCCGTCGATCGTAATCGTGATCGGCTGGGTATCGGCGTTCATTGCCTTGGCCTTCGTCTCCGGCAGGTCGACCGGCACGCCGACCGTCAGTAGTGGCGCGGCGACCATGAAGATGATCAACAGCACCAGCATCACGTCGACCATCGGCGTGACGTTGATTTCCGATATCATGGCGTGATGGCGGCCGCGCCGCCTGTGGCCGCGACCACCGCGTCCCCCGCCACCCGCGCCTACAGACATTCCCATGATTGTTCCTCAGGCCTTCTGCGCGACTTTTTCATCGATTTGGCGCGAGAGTATGGCGGAGAACTCGTCCGCGAACCCTTCCATGCGCACGGCGATCTTGCTCGCGTCCGACGACAGCTTGTTGTAGGCGATGACGGCGGGAATAGCCGCCAGCAGGCCTATTGCCGTGGCCAGCAGCGCCTCGGCAATGCCGGGTGCGACCACCGACAGGCTGGTATTCTTGGATGCCGCGATCGCCTGGAACGAGGTCATGATGCCGATCACGGTGCCGAACAGGCCGATGAACGGCGCCGCCGAGCCGGTGGTGGCGAGAAAGCCAAGCCGTCCTTCCAGTTTTTCCATTTCGCGGGTCAGCGCCAGGTCCATCGCCTTGTCGATGCGGGTCTGCAGGCCAAGCGGCGATTTCGCCCCCTTCTCGAAACTCTTCTTCCATTCGCGCATGGCAGCGACGAAGATGGCGCCCATGCCTGACGTCTTGCGGTCGGCGAGCGTGCGGTAGAGTTCTTCCAGCGACTGCCCGGACCAGAACACCTGTTCGAAGCGATTGAGCGCGAGCCGCATGCGGCCATAGGCGACGAGCTTGTCGACGATGATCGCCCAGGTCCAGATCGAGGCGCAGAGCAGCCCGATCATGACCAGCTTGACCACCCAGCCGGCCTGCGTGAACAGCGCCCAAATCGACAAATGCGCGCCCGGTTCGGCGAGTGCGATATTTTCCATGGTTACGTCCTTAAGAATTTTCCGGGCACGGCTGGCGGCTGGCCCATAGGCATCCCTTGTAATCCGTTCGCGCAAAGCTTGCGGAATAACCCCAAAATGCACCGTAGGCGGCCTTTTCAGGGCAAATCTTGGTGAAAGGAAGGCGCTGGATTCCTCCAATCTTCACCACTCTCTTCATGAACTGTTATGGTTAAGGATGGGTTAGGACGCACAGCGCGGCGCATTGCCGCGCCTTGGGCGAGCCGCCTGGCATCGTCAGCGGATCATTGGGATCGGTAACTTGCCGATTTGAACTATCGATTTGTCTTGGGCATGAAGGTTGCGATCCATTCCTTCGGAAAGCGCCTTGGCCGGCCGTTCTCGCCGATGATCGCCGCCTCGACCCGCGCCTCGACCAGCACCTCGCCGCCGCGCTTCAGCTGCTGCGCCATAAAGATGCGGGCGCCCGAAATGTCCTCGGTGCGCGTCTCGATGGTCAAGACATCGTCCATGCGGGCGGAGCCGCGAAAGTCAATCTCCATGCGCCGCACCACCCAGATTATTCTTTCGCCGTGCTTGCCGTCGGCAAGCTCGGTGTGGTGGACGCCGGCAAGCCTGAGATAATCGGAACGGCCGCGCTCGAAGAATTCGAGATAGCGCGCGTGATAGACGACGCCGGAGAAATCGGTGTCGGCATAGTAGACCCGCGCCATCAGCCGGTGGCCGAATTCGGTCAGCGCGCCGGAAAGCCCGGCGCAGAGCGCCGCCGATTCACCATGATCGTCCATCGCGCTTTCCTTTTTTGGCCTGGCCGGGCACCTAAAGCGCGACGCGCTTCAGGTGGTGTTTGCGGGCGCGTCGTTGTCCCAAAACCGCTACACAGTTTTGGGCGACACGCATTAACTTGGCGCATGAACCCGATGGCACTGTTGACGGCGATGATCAAGACCTTGGTGGCGGCGCTGCTTGTGCTGGCCGCGCTGGTGCTGCCGGGCCAGGCGGCAAGTTTTTCGATGAAGCGCGGCCTCAATCTCGACCAATGGACGACATGGCCGGGCGAGGACAAATGGGGCGACCGGCGGGCAATCCTGCCCTATCCGGAATGGCGCAAATTCCTCAACGACGACGACCTCAAGGCGCTGAAGAGCGCCGGCTTCGATTTCCTGCGCATGCCCGTCGATCCGTCGCCGTTCCTGTCCGGCGAGACGCTGACGCTGCGCGACGAGCTCTATGCCAGCGTGCTGGCCTCGGTGCGCATGATCAATCGCGCCGGCTTGAAGGTGATCGTCGACATGCACCTGATCCCCAGCGGCAGCAGCCGCAAGATCGGCATGGGCGAGGTGATGGACGATCCACAAATGTTCGACGCCTATGTCGAAATGGTGCGCAAGATGGCGCGCACGCTGGCCAATGAGGATCCGCGCCAAGTCGCTTTCGAGCCGATGAACGAGCCGGTCATCGACTGCGACGCCGACGGCACCGGCCTGTGGCCGGAGCGCCAGCAGAAACTGTTCGCGGCGGCGCGTTCGTCAGCCACCAGGCTCACCCTGATTCTGACCGGCGCCTGCTATTCCAATGCGGTATCGCTGGCAAAGATCGATCCGAAGGCGATCCCCGACGACAACATCATCTGGACCTTTCACTCCTACGAGCCGTTCCTGCTGACCCATCAGGGCGCGACCTGGGCCGGCGACTTCATCCCCTATGTCACCGGCCTGCCCTATCCGCTCAGCGCCGTCCCGCGCGCCCAGCTGGATGCTGCGCTCGATACGATCCGCGCAAGGATCAAGGCCGAAGCGCCATGGGCGCGCCAGAGCGGCCTGCTTGCCTATCTCGACGAGCAGGTCGCCAGCCTGGACACCGACGAGGAGCTGCGCGAGACGATGGATGCGCCGTTCACCAGGGTCGAGGCCTGGGCAAAGGCCAACGGCATCAAACCGGAGAACATCACGCTCGGCGAATTCGGCATGATCCGCCAGGAATACGGCAATGCCTACGTGATGCCGGCCGAATACCGTGCCGCTTATGTCAGGGACATGATCGCGCGCGCTGAAGGCCATGGCTTCGCATGGTCGGTCTGGAGCCATGGCGGCGCCTTCGGCATCGTCGACGCTTTCGACGGCGACAAGGTCGAGCCGGATGTGATGGATGCGATCAGGTCACTTCATTGAAGCGCCGAACCCAATTCGATCGAGAGAATCTCTGGGCGCATCCCAAAACGCACCGGCAGGATGCTGAAACCGAGACCTCCGGAGACGATCAGGTTGCGGTTCTCCTCCACGACATGGCCATAGGCAAAACGGTTGCCGAAGCGGGACGGCACGACCGGAGAATAGCCGAGCAACCGCACCTGTCCGCCATGGGTATGACCCGAAAGGGTCAACGATACCCGTGGCGGCACCTTCGGGAAAATGTCCGGCTCATGTGCCAGCAGGATAACAGGAGCCTTGTCGCTTACCTTTGCCAGCGTGCCGTGCAGATCGTCCAGTCCTTTGAACCTGCTGCGGCCCCAGGCCTTGCCCGGCCGCAGCGCAAGTTGGTCGGCAAGTCCGGCGACCCAGAAGCCATGCCCGTCTTTTTCCAGGCGCACCACATCGTTTTCCAGGACCGGTATGCCGGCGCTCTCGAGCGCCCGGCGCGCCACCGTCGGCCCCAACCCGGCCTTCTGCGCGGAAAGGTCCTCCCACCAGTCGTGATTGCCAAGGATGGACCACACGCCGAGTGGCGCCTTCAGGCCTGACAAGGCCGGCGCCCATTCGGAGGAGCCCACCCAGTCGGTAACCAGGCGTGTGCCGGCTGCATAGTCGCCAAGCAGGACAATCAGATCCGGCTGCAGGCTGTTCGCCCGTTCGGCAAGCGACCTGATCCGCTCCGGCGTCATCCATGGCCGACAGGCATGAATATCGGCGAGAGCGACGACGCGAAGCCGCAATCCTGCAGGCCAGTTTGGCGGGGCCACTGAATAGCGCTTTACATGCGTCAGCAACATCGGCTCGAGGCCAACCGCATAAGCACTGAGCGACACGGCAGATAAAAAGGAACCGCCGATGAGTCGCAGGAAGCCGCGTCTGGTGATCATTGCTCAACCCCGTCACTCGTGGAACCGACGGTCCCCACAGCGAAGCGTTAGAGCCCGCAAATGCGCCGGCAAGCTGACTAGGATTAGGAGATTTTGCGCAGGAATGGAGCCGCAAGGCCGCGCGGCTACTCTTCCTGGAACAGGCTGATCTGCTGCTGCGCAAGGTCCTTCGGCGCATCGAGGCCAAGATGCCGCCAGGCATTGGCAGTCAGCACGCGGCCGCGCGGCGTGCGCTGAATAAAACCCTGCTGGATCAGATAGGGCTCGATGATGTCCTCGATGGCGTCGCGCGGCTCGGAAAGCCCTGCCGCGATGGTCTCGATGCCGACCGGCCCGCCGCCAAAATTCCTCGCGATCATCGAGAGATAGCGGCGGTCGAGCGCGTCGAGGCCGAGCGCATCGACCTCGAGCCGCGTCAGCGCCTCGTCGGCGATCTGGCGGTCGACGTGACCGTCGCCGGCGACGGAGGCAAAATCACGCACGCGGCGCAACAGCCGGCCGGCGATGCGCGGCGTGCCGCGCGCGCGCCGAGCGATCTCCAGCGCGCCATCGTCACCGAGCGGCATGGCAAGGATGCGGGCGCCGCGCCGCACGATCTGCTCCAGTTCCTCGACCGAGTAGAAATTGAGGCGGACCGGAATGCCGAAACGGTCGCGCAGCGGATTGGTCAAAAGGCCGAGCCGGGTGGTGGCGGCGACCAGGGTGAAGCGGGCAAGATCGATCTTGACCGAGCGCGCCGCCGGCCCTTCGCCGATGATCAGGTCGAGCTGGAAATCCTCCATCGCCGGATAGAGTATTTCCTCGACCGCCGGGTTGAGCCGGTGGATCTCGTCGATGAACAGCACGTCGCGGTCTTCGAGATTGGTGAGCAGTGCTGCGAGATCGCCGGCCTTGGCGATGACCGGACCGGAGGTCGAGCGGAAATTGACGCCGAGCTCGCGTGCCATGATCTGCGCCAGCGTCGTCTTGCCGAGGCCGGGCGGGCCAACGAACAGCACATGGTCGAGCGCCTCGCTGCGGCCCTTGGCGGCCTCGATGAACACTTTGAGATTGGCCCGCACCGCCGCCTGGCCGACAAAATCGCCGAGCGTCTGCGGACGCAAGGTCTGCTCGGCGTCCTCGCCGCGCTTGTCGGGAGCAATGAGGCGTGGCGAAAGGCTCATCAGGCGCGCCCACTTCCATCGCGATCGCCGGCGGCGTGGCGACCGACGGCATCCCCTAGCGCGGCGTCGATTTCCTCCAGCGTGGCAGGCCCGCCGGGCGGATTGCCCAGAAATCCGGCAAGGTCGGCAAATCTAAGATTGCGCGGCGTTCCTATCAGAAGACCGTCCATGACCGTCCACGCAACCGTATCGCCCGCCTTGAGCGACAACGCGTCCCGGACTTTCTTTGGAATCGTAAGCTGCCCCCTGGAGGTCAAGCCCGCATATCTGCCCATGCTCTTGTTCCTAGTCGGAATTTATTTCTCGGGCAACGGTCTCACCGCGCCAGTTCCTTCAGCCCGAAGCGGATCAGCTTCGACGCATCCGCGTCCTCACCGGCGCTTTTCAGCGCCGCCGCCACCGCATTGGCGGCCGTATCGCGCGAATAGCCGAGATTGACCAGCGCCGAGACGGCGTCGGTGATCGGCGCCGGCGCGACGCCTTCGCCAAGCTCCTGCTTCAGGCCGATGGTGCCGGAGGCAGCGCCTGCAAAGGCCGGCGCCTTGTTCTTCAGTTCGGTGACGATGCGCTCGGCCACCTTCTTACCGACGCCGGGCGCGCGGCTGACCATGGCAATATCACGCAGCGCGATGGCATTGGCGAGATCGGCCGGCGCCAGCGTCGACAAAATGGCCAGCGCCACCTTGGCGCCGACGCCCTGCACATTGCTCATCAGCAGCCGGAACCATTCGCGCTCCAGAACCGACTGGAAACCGTACAGCCTCAACATGTCTTCGCGGACATAGGTCTCGATGAACAGCACCACCGCCTCGCCGGGGGCCGGCAAGGCGGCCAGCGTGCGCGTCGAGCAGTGGGCGACATAGCCGACGCCGTGCACGTCGACGATGCAGAAATCCTCGTCGATCTCGTCCAGCGTGCCTTTTAGCTTGCCGATCATGTGTGGTCCTTCATGCCAGCGCCGCCAACCTATAGACAACGCTCTGCCGGTGATGCGCGTGGCAGATGGCAATGGCCAGCGCGTCGGCGGCATCGTCGGTGTCGAACGTCGCCTTCGGCATCAGCACCTTGACCATCATGTGGATCTGCTTCTTGTCGCCATGGCCGACGCCGATCACCGCCTTCTTGACGGCGTTGGGCGCATATTCGGCAACGACCAGGCCGGCCAGCGCCGGCACCAGCATGGCGATGCCGCGCGCCTGGCCGAGCTTCAGGGTCGCGGCCGCATCCTTGTTGACGAATGTCTGCTCGACCGCCGCCTCGTGCGGCATGGCGGCGTGCAGGATCTCGGCAAGCCCGTCATGCAACTGGCAAAGCCGTGTCGCCAGCGCCGCCTTGTCGTCTGAACGCACGGTGCCGGAGGCGACGAAGCGCAGCGAGTTGCCGAGGCTTTCGACGATGCCCCAGCCGGTGCGCCTCAGCCCCGGATCGATGCCGATGATGCGAATCGTTTCCCCCATCCGCCAAGTCTACCCGTGGCGGACAGCGATGCCAGCGAAATGTGAACAAACCAGAAACGATTCCGCTGCGTCCCACAGGCTGTTTGAGAATTCGTTCTGACGAGACAGACGGCGTGGTTTGCGAGAACCGAAGCGGAGCGGACATTTGGGTCCGTGAGCCGCGCGTAGATCCCCTCGCTTCAATTCCGATGTCGTAGCGCATCGACGATGACCTTGAACGCGGGAAGATTTTGACGACGGCTCGGATAGTAGAGGAAATAGCCTTCAAAAAACGGCGACCAATCGTCCAGGAGCTGAACCAGCTTGCCACGTGCGATGTGCTGCTCGACGATGTTCTCCGGGACGTAGGCGACGCCGTATCCACTGGCCGCCGCATCGATCATGGCATAAGTATTATTGAAGGTCAGTTGACCGTTCACTCGAACGCGGAGCGCCTGCCCATCCTTCTCGAACTCCCAGGCGTAAAGACCGCCGGCGCTTTCATGACGCATGTTGATACAGAGATGCCGGATCAATTCTTGCGGGTGCTCGGGCACACCATGCGCGGCGAGATAGGCAGGCGAAGCAATGGCTACCAGACGCCAGTCGGGACCGATACGCACCGCGATCATATCCTTCTCAACGCTCTCTCCAATCCGGACGCCGGCGTCGAAGGCTTCCTCAACGATGTTGCGGAAGGTGCTGTCCAGGATCAGTTCGACGCTGATATCGGGATAGGCGACAAGCACCGGCTTGAGCTTGGGCCAGACCACGCTTTCGAGTGCATGGTCGGACAGGGTCAGCCTGATCGAGCCTGACGGCTTGTCGCGGAGCGCCGTCAGCGCCGCGATCTCGTCTTCGATTTCGGCGATGCGCGGCGCAATTGCATGCAGCAGCCGTTCGCCCGCGATCGTCGTTGCGACGTCAGCAGGCGGATGCCCATGCGCGCTTCGAGCTGCTTGATCGTATGGCTGAGCGTCGACTGCGCCACGCCCAGCTTTGCCGCAGCCCTGGTGAAGCTGCGCTCCTCGGCGACAGCCTGGAACCAGGTCAGTTGGTTGAGGTCGGTTCTGGTCATGAGACTCCTTCCGCCTCAGATTATTCGACCCTATCGATAAGTCCATGCCGATTTCGAGGGCTACTCGACATATTCCAAAGCCATTAGGTTGCACTCTGGGGAGCGACGAATACCGCCATGTCGGTGATCTGGATGACATGGATGTCGCAAAATGCGGACGATGCCAGAGACCGCCGGCAGCCTGACGGTCGTGGCGATCAAAGGCTTCGAACCTTCTGGGCGCGGTCGTCGGAGGGGTGCTGTTGGATGGCCTGACGATCTCCGCCACGTTCGTCGGCAGCGTGATTCTGGCTGGCATCGGAATCATGCTGATCGGAAATGGGCGGCGTCTGCTCAAGCCCCGAAGAGGACTGGCCAAGGCAGCGAGTGGCTCAACTCCAAGCCAAACTTACAGGAGATCAGAAGTGACTGCGAATAGCCCTGATACGAAAACGTCAGTGCGTGAAATCCACCGGCGCGAGCTTTTGAAGCTGACCGGTGCCGGCGTCGCCACCTTCAGTGCGGCGCCTCTCTTCAACCTTCCCTTCGCAAAGGCTCAACACATGTCAAACAGTGCAAACAATTTCTATACCAGCGGTCAGGTGACTCTCGAAAAGGTCGCCTTCAAAAGCCAATATCAGGCAAATGTCGCCGGGAATCTGCTCCTTCCCAAGAATCTCGACCGCGCAGTGCAGCATCCGGCTATCGTCGTCGGCCATCCCATGGGCGCGGTGAAGGAACAGAGCGCGACCCTCTACGCCACGAAGATGGCCGAGCAGGGCTTCGTCGCCATGGCGATCGACCTGCCCTTCTGGGGCGAGAGCGAGGGCGAAGCTCGCCAGATCGTTTCGCCGGATGTCTATGCCGAGGCGTTTAGCGCGGCGGTGGACTTCCTCGGGACACGCGAGTTCGTGGACCGCAACCGCATTGGCGCGATCGGTGTCTGCGGCAGCGGCAGCTTCGTCATCAGCGCCGCCAAGATCGACCCGCGCATGCGCGCCATCGCCACGGTCAGCATGTATGACATGGGCGCGGCGAACCGGAACGCACTCAATCACTCGCTAAGCGTCGAGCAACGAAAGCAGATCATCGCGGCGGCCGCCGAGCAGCGCTACTCCGAATTCGAAGGCGGCCAGATCCAGTATACGGGCGGAACTGATCTCGAACTGACCGCGTCGACGCATCCCATCCAGCGTGAGTTCTACGATTTTTATCGGACACCCCGCGGCGAGTTTACCCCGACGGGTGTCTCCGACCAGATAACGACCAAGCCGACGCTGACCAGCAACGTCAAATTCATGAACTTCTACCCGTTCAACGACATCGAGACGATCTCGCCGCGCCCAATGCTGTTCATCAGCGGCGATCAGGCGCATTCGAAAGAGTTCAGCGAGGAGGCTTACAGACTGGCAGCCGAGCCGAAGGAACTGGTCTGGGTTCAGGGCGCCGGTCACGTCGACCTTTATGACCGTGTCGACCTCATTCCCTTCGAAAAGCTGACGCGCTTCTTCGGTCAGCATCTGGCCGCTTAGCAGGGCCGTATCATCGAGGATGCGGCCGTGGGCCAGAAACCATGGGCATGGCTGCGCCAATCGGGAGCCCTGAAATGACACGTGACGCCGCATGGCTTTCGCGCCGCAGCTTGCTGGCAGGTGCTGCCAGCTTCGCGTTTCCCTCTTTGGTGCGCGCTCCACAACCCCGGGCAAGAAAGGAGCATCAATGCGCCTGAGATTTGTTTTTACAGATCAGGACTTCACGGTGACGCTGGACGACAACCCTTCCGCGCGCGATCTGGTCTCGATGCTGCCGCTGGACCTGACGATCGACGACTATTCGTCCAACGAGAAGATCGCCTATCTGCCGCGCAAGCTCACCGAGGAAGGCAGCGGTCGCTTTGGGAACGAGGCAGTTGGCGATCTTTGCTACTACGCCCCTTGGGGCAATCTTGCGATGTTTCATGGTCCCTATCGGTCGTCGCGCGGCCTGCTCCGGCTCGGGCGCCTCGACCAGGGGCCAGCGCCGCTTCTGGTGCGCGGAGAGCATCCGCTGCGCGTCGAAATTCTTCCTGAGATCGGAAGGCTACCGCGCAATGGATGAACGCCGCGCAATCAAGACCCTGCCGCGCCTCGGAAACGGACCCTCGCGATCCAGAATCGGCAGCTGGATGGACCAGCAAGCGCGCCGAGTAGCTGACGCGCTCGGCCGAAGTGTCTGGCACCTGGTCGGTGATCGGTCGGGTTTCAGCCAATTTCCTCCTCCCGCTCCACTTTGTGGCAAGACCGGCAAGACGATCAAATTTGAGCTTTCGCATTCATGCTTTGTCGAGCGTATCTCTTAGAGTCGCCTAAACCTTCTGCGCCGTACGTTGTAACCCTGCTGAATCGCCGCCAGCGCCGATGACGACGAAATAGGAGAACGCAATGCCTCGCAATCACGTTGAACGTCTTGAAGAGTTCAGGGAAATCCTGGTCGCGACTCGACGCGAAGGAGTCCGTAACGTGCACCATACCCGCGACGCAATGCGGGCAAGCGGCTTTCAGATCGGGGACAGCGATGGCTCCAGCTACGGAGCCAAGCTAAAGGAGCTCCAAGAGGAAATCGAGGCAGTCGATCGCGCCCTCGAAGACGAGAAACGGCTGGCCTTGGCCCTTGAAAGTGCGGCTCAACCCCGCCGATCAATCAAGCCGAGAATCGTAAAGGGAACATAGAGTCGGCGACGGCCCTTGCTGCCCGTCGCGTGGATATGCCTGCGACATCGTGTCGGGCTCGTCGCCGCCGTGCTACAGAGCCGTGAACGTCATCCGTTGCCATCAAACGGGGCGGCCGAAGCCGCCCTGTGTCGATGTCGAATTTCGTTGTGTCCATCGTTGTCGATGCCGTCGCGACCCTCGCCAACGGCGTTCTTCAGGTATCCGATCTGAAACGGATCGCGGTCGATGCGATCGTGCGATCGCGTCATTTCCGCAAGATCTTCTCCATCGCCTTGCCCTTGGCAAGCTCGTCGATCAGCTTGTCGAGGTAGCGGATTTCCTTCATCAGCGGGTCTTCGATGTCTTCCACCCGGACACCGCAGATCACCCCCGTGATCAAATTCCGAGAAGGATTCAGTTGAGGCGCCTGATCAAAGAAATCCTTCAGGCTGGTTTTCTTCCTCAGCTGGGCGTCCAGCCGCTTCTGGGTGTAGCCCGTCAGCCAGCAGATGATCTCATCGACATCGGCTTTGGTGCGTCCTTTCTTTTCCGCCTTGGCGACATAGTGCGGATAGACGCTGGCAAAGCTCATGGAATAGATTCGATGCTCGGTCATTGCACCCCCTTATGCGGGCTGGACCAGAGGTTTGAAACAGCGCCGCAGATGTTCGATGCTGTCCGCGTCAATTCTACCCGTGCTCGTCGCCTCGGCAATGCTTTGATCGCGTCGATCGCATCCTGCGACGACTGGATCCGGCCGTCGTTATTGATCTTGCCTTCAACGGATGACCGGTCGCGCTACTCGGGCACAGGTTTGGCTATCCTACCGGGCAATGCAAGATCTAGTGCCTGTCTACCCTGCCCCTGGGCAGTATGGGGACTAGTGAGCGCGTAAATGGCGCGTTTGCGCAATTATGCTCGAAGCCAACCCGGCGGCTTGCGGCCCCATTTCGGCCCGAACACGATTTGAGGATTGGCCCACAAAAGGACGCTCCTGGCGTTTAGCGGAGAATTATCGAGCAGTCTCTCAGCCGCGGGCGAAAGCCGTGTTGAGCAGCGTGATCTGGTCGGAAACCGGATTGATGCGGCGGCCGGATGGAGCGGCCTCGGCCACGGCGCCGCCGTAGATTTCCTCGTCCATGCGACGCACCAGCGCCTGCAGGCGCAGCGAGCGGTCGATGAGGTCAAGAAAATCCTTGGGCAGCTCGACCCAGCCTGCGGCATCGTTGTTGGCGGAAGCGGTATCGAGACGCACCTTGGATTTTTCGGAAGCAACCTGATCGCGAGTCATCTCGCCGGAATTCGCGGCGCGCTGCAGAAGCAGCCATGAGGCGACCTGCATCAGCCTCGTGGTCAGTCGCATCGACTCGGCCGCATAGAGCGTCGCCGCCAGCCTGGACAGTTTCTTCGCCTCGGCCCGACCCTTGCCGTCCAGATATTCGGCCGCCTGCTCGACCAGGCCCATGCCTTCCTGGTAGAGCGGCTTGAAGGATTGGGAGAAAACCCGGCGCTCCGCCAGCTTGATGGTTTTCGCGCTTCCCATCGAAGGATCGTTCATCGATACGCCCTGCACTTGCCTTACAGCCGGCCGAATCGGCGTCATCGCCGTCACGCCTGCACCCTATATGACCGAGGCTTGAAAATGCGCTTCGCCGGCGGTGAAGGCAAGCACATGTTTAACAAACGGTTAACGGCGGCGTAGCGGCACGGGCGACCGGCAATCCGGATCGCCGAAAAAAAAGAGCCGCGGATAAGGCGGCTCTCAGGAGTTTAACAGGGAGGCGTCAAACAAAGTGGCTCCAACCACTCGGTAAGAATCCAGATCACTGGATGCGCATAGTAAACGCCCGTAAAGCTTAATGAAGCCTTAACAGCGTGGATATTTTTTGAACAAGCGTCGCCCGCCTGTGCCGTAACAGCACAACAACTCCAGGCTTTTTGGGGCCTAGACCTTTGGACTCAGGCCTTTTGCGTCTCAGCATGCCGCTCTGCCTTCCACACCACCGGCAGCGCGATATAGGCGAACAGCAGCAGCCCCGCGTAAAAGCCCGTCGAGGATGTTGCCACCAGCGGCTCGATCACCGGGTTGCCGGCAAGCATGATGTAAAGGCCGATCAACAGGCCAGTGCCACTGATTGCCGTCAACCAGAAATGCACGGTGGCAAGCGTCTTTTCCGCGACTGCCGGAAACAGATGGTAGAAGAAGGCGAACACCGCCGACATCAGCCATCCGGCCACCATGATGTGGGCGTGGGTTGGCATCTGCGCATGATCTTTGCTGATCGCCATCTGCAGGCCGAGCGCCATCCCGACCAGTGCGTAGACAACGGCCAGTGTGAAGAAGTTTCGTGCTACCTTTTGCATTGTGTGCCCCGATTTGCCTTTTCCCGTCATGGGAATGGGTTGAGATCAGGCGGTCGCCCCGCCACCGGGTCCCCGGCATCGGCGCATTAGCATCGGCAATGTTTCTGGACGATGTCGCATCGCGCCCGACCCTTCCCCGGCGCTGCCAGAATAGCCGAAAACGGCGTGACGCGCTTGCGCAATCCTCGAGCGGTTCCCTTCCGGCCGTGTCTCACAGGACGCCGAACAATGCCGTCTCCCGCGCGACGCAATCTAGAGAAGGCCGGCAATCCCGTCCCACAGGAGCTTGACCGCGACGACCGCTACGGTCGCATAGGTGAAGGGGTAGAACAGTTCCGGTCGCATCCGCCGCACCAGCCAGGCGCCGGCGATGGTCGAGAGCGGCGCCAGCGGTACCAGAACCGCCGATGCGGTCAGGTTGGTGGTGTCGAACTGTCCGAGCGCAAAATAGGGGATGAGCTTCAACGCGTTGGTGGCGGCAAAGAAGATTGCGGCGGTGCCCGACAGCACTTTCGGATCGAGCCGGATCGGCAGCGCATAGACCTGAAAGGGCGGGCCGCCGACATGGGCGACGAAGCTGGTGAAGCCGGCGACCGTCCCCCAGAATGCGGCAGCCGCGCGGTTGGGCTCGGCCGAATGGCTCGCACCGTGCCGCATTTGTAGATAGACCCAGCGAAGCACGAAGATAATCGCCACGGCGCCGACGATCAGCCGCACCATTTCCGCTGTCACCAGCGCCGCGGTCAGCCAGCCGAGGCCGATGCCGATCACTGCCCCCGGCATCATGTCCGCAAGCATCTTGCGGTCGTAGACCCCCCACCATGTCCACACCGAGACGATGTCCATCAGGCACAGTATGGGCAGCAGGATGGCGGCTGCCTGCACCGGCGGCATGGCCAGCGCCATCAGCGGCACGCCGACGAATCCGACCGCACCGCCAAAGCCGCCCTTGGACAGACCGACCAGGATGACGGCTGGAATGGCGGCGACATAGAACCAGGGATCTATCAGAAGGCCTGACATCGGCGGGGAGCAGTTGGAGGGAAAGCGTGCAGACGCTGGAATAGCCGATAAACCTTCGCGCCGCGACTGCAAATGCGCACACGAAGCTGTGGTCGTTCGTGCTGAGGCCTGTCATGGTTTTGAGGAGGCAGTTGCGCCGAGTGGCGGCGGGCGCCTGCGGATCGGCTGCGCCTTGATGATGGCTGTGCTCGTTTCGGCCTTGTCGGCGATACGGTCGAGAAGCTTGTCGAGGTCGCCGATCGAGCGCACGAACAGCCGGGCAACAAAGCAGTCGTCGCCCGTCACCTTGTCGCATTCGCCAAATTCCGGAATCTCCTCGATCAGCTTCTGGACAATATGCAGCTTGCCCGGCAAGGGCCGGATGCGAACGATCGCCTGCAAGGTGTAGCCGAGCGCTTGGGGATCGATTTCGACGGTGAAGGCCCTGATAACGCCACGATCCTCCAGCCGACGCAGGCGTTCCGCGACACTCGGCGATGACAGTCCTACCTGTTGGGCCAGTTCCTTCAATGAGGTTCGCGAATCCTTGATCAGGCTTTCGAGAAGGCGTCGGTCCAGATCGTCCAGCATTTGACATTCCCAAGGAAAAGGCCATCGTCACCTTATTTAATTAGGTATAACGGGCATATCACCCGGCGCAAATTATTGAAAGCGCTGATGTGGCATGGGATTATCAACCATCAGCGTTTCGAGAGGCAATATTCATGGACAGCACGGTGCGTGGCACGGTCGAAATGACGGCCGCAATGGTGATCCTCGGCACGATCGGATGGTTCGTCGTCATGTCGGGCGAACCCATCATGGACGTCGTCTTCTGGCGCTGCGCCTTCGGCGCTATAACGCTGCTGATCATCTGCGCTGCCCTGGGGCTGCTGCGCGGCACGCTGTCACTGCGCATCGTGGCGATTGCGGCCCTTGGCGGCGCGGCCATCGTCATCAACTGGCTGCTGCTGTTCAGCTCGTTTTCCCGCGCCTCGATCTCGATCGCCACGGCTGTTTACAACACGCAGCCCTTCATGCTGGTCGGCTTTGGCGCGCTCTTCTTCTCAGAGCGGCTGACCCTGACAAAGCTGGCCTGGCTTGGCATCGCCTTCGCCGGCATGCTGCTGATCGTGCAAGGCTCGCCTGATGCCGGCTCCGATGCAGGCCCCAATACAGGTAATGTGGGCACGGATTATTTTATCGGCATCGCGATGGCGCTGGGTGCGGCTTTCTTCTGGGCCGTCGCCGCCATCGTCACCAAGAAGCTCAAAGGCACGTCGCCGCACCTGATCGCCCTCATCCAGGTCTGCGTCGGCGTCGTCATCCTGGCACCCTTCGCCAACCTTTCCCACCTTCCCGCCGACGTGTGGAGCTGGAGCATGCTGGCGACGCTTGGTGTCGTCCATACCGGCCTGATGTACATCCTGATGTACGGCGCCATCCAGAAGCTGCCAACCTATCTGCAGGGGTCGCTGTCCTTCATCTACCCTGTGGTCGCGATCCTGGTCGATGTCGTCGCCTTCGGCCACCGGCTGCATCCGGCCCAGATGGTCGGCGGCGCCGCCATCCTAGTCGCCGCCGCCGGCATGAATCTTGGCTGGACGCTGTGGAAATCGAAGACCCCAGCCGAGAGCACCCAGGCAATCAAGTGAGGCAACAACGTCGCCGTGCGACAATCATGCGCCAACGGTCCTGGCCGCCCGCCTGTTCAAGGCCGGCACTTTGCTCTATGCCGCAATGCAACCATCTTCGCCCGGCATAGGCGAAAACCGGGGTCAAAAACCAATGAACGACGCAACGCCTCCAAATCGCTGCCGCATCGTGCTGATCGCGCCGCCCGGCATGCCGGCTGAGCACATCGGCGCGGCGTTCGAGGGCGGCGACGTCGCCTCGCTGATCCTGCCCGAAAACGACATGGACGAAGCCTCCTTCCAGGCCTTCGCCGAACAGATCGTGCCGGCGGCGCAAGCGGCAGGCATCGCTGTCATCATTGCCGGCGACACCCGCATCGCCGGCCGCGTCCAGGCCGATGGCCTTCATGTCGAGGCCGGCAAGGCCGAACTCGCCGAGACGATCGAGCGTTTCCAGGCAAAAATGATGGTCGGCACCGGCGGCGCCAAGACTCGCGACGATGCGCTGGAACTCGGCGAACTCAGGCCCGACTACATCTTCTTCGGCCGCTTCGGCTACGACAACAAGCCGGAGCCGCACCCACGCAACCTGTCGCTGGGGCAATGGTGGGCGGATGTGATCCAAATCCCTTGCATCGTCATGGCCGGGTCCGACATCACTTCGGTGGAAGCGGTGGCTGCCACCGGCGCCGAATTCGTGGCGCTGTCCAGCGCCGTCTTTGCCGAGGGCATCGACCCAAAGATGGCAGTCGCCAGCGCCAACGCGCTGCTCGACGAAACCGCGCCGCGTTTCGAGGACTGACGTGCCCGCGCCGACAATCCTTTTCGGTGCTTTGCTTGCGCAGCTCACGGTGCAGGTCGCCGTGGCGGAAACCGTCCCATTGCCGCAACCGAAGCCCGACACCGCTGCAAGCACGGACAAGCCGATCGCCACGCCGCTGCCGCAGCCCGCCACCACGGCGCCGCTGCCGTCGGCCGACGCCATTAATCCCGACCGCTTCGGTGCAAAGCCGTCGGATTCTGCCTATGGCGCCTTCCAGCGCGGCCTTTACAAGACGGCCTACAACCTCGCTCTGGTTCGCGCCCAGAACGGCGATCCGGCGGCGCAGACGTTGATCGCCGAGATATTGTCGCGCGGCCTTGGCCTGCCGGTCGACGCTGCGGAGGCGGCCAAGTGGTACGCGCTTGCCGCCGAGCAGGGCATACCGGAATCGCAGTTCCAATATGCGCTGATGCTGCTCGACGGCCGCTACGTCAAGAAGGACGAGAAAGGGGCTTACGCGCTGATGCAGGCCGCCGCCGAGGCCGGCAACCGTCTGGCGCAGTTCAATTTCGCGCAGCTGCTGGTGCGGCAGGACCCCGGCGATGCCGGCATCGCAAAGGCGGTGTCCTATTATCAGCGCGCCGCCGCGACCGGCCTTGCCGACGCGCAATATGCGTTGGCGCAGGTCTATGCCAATGGCGTCGGCGGCAAGCTGCGCGACGATGCCCAGGCGCGCGGCCTGCTGGCGCAGGCAGCAAGGCAGAACTACGATACGGCGCAGATCGATCTCGCTGCCTGGATGATCGAGGGACGCGGTGGCGCCCGCGACCTGAAGTCCGGCTTCGGCTGGATGAAACAGGCCGCCGAGGGCGGCAATGTCGCCGCCCAGAACCGCCTCGCAAAGCTTTACATGGCCGGCATCGGCACCGATCCGGATCCGATCCTTGCCGGCGCCTGGTACGTCGTCGCACGGCGCGCCGGGCTGATCGACCCGCAGATGGACGATTTTCTGCAGGGCCTGACCGACGACCAGACCAAGCAGGTGCTGCAGAAGGCCAACCGCCTGCCGTAACGCGTCGCGGACAGTGAATTATTTGGCAGTGGCGCGGGTTGGATGCTTGGCGAGGGGGCGGCTCCGCCCCCCTCTCCCTCTCAAGCCATCCCCTTGGCCATTCTCTTGCCCAGTCCCCCTCCTGTCCACTCCCTTGCCTCTCCAGGCAATTTGTGGTCTTGGAGGCGCCAATTCGCTTTCGTGGCGAAAATCTCATTCCGGATCACATCATCATGGCCAAGATCAATGGCAACGAAATCCGTCCCGGCAATGTCATCGAGCATGATGGCGGCCTGTGGGTGGCTGTTAGAACCAACACCGTCAAGCCCGGCAAGGGCGGCGCCTACAACCAGGTCGAGCTGAAGAACCTGATCAACGGCACCAAGCTCAATGAGCGTTTCCGCTCGGCCGAGACAGTCGAGCAGATCCGACTGGAGATGAAGGATTTCTCCTTCCTCTACGAACAGGGCGAAGCGCTGGTGTTCATGGACACCGAAAACTACGAGCAGCTTGAATTGCAAAAGGATTTCGTCGGCGATCGCGCTGCCTTCCTGCAGGACGGCATGATGGTGACGGTCCAGCTCTATGACGAAAGGCCGATCGGCATTTCGCTGCCCGACCAGGTGACGCTGACGATCACCGAGGCCGACCCGGTGGTGAAGGGCCAGACCGCCGCCTCGTCCTATAAGCCGGCGATGCTGGAAAACGGCATTCGCGTGCTGGTGCCGCCTTTCATCGGCTCGGGCGAGCGTATCATCGTCGACACCAACGAAATCACTTATGTGCGCCGCGCCGACTAAGGCATGATCCCAAAAAGTTGCAGACTTTTTTGGACAAGATCATGTCTCAAAGCAAATAGCATCATCCCAAAAAGTTGCAGACTTTTTGGATAAGATCATGCCTCAAGGCAAATAGGCGCAGCGGCAGGAAGAAGAGCAATGGCGCGTTCCGCGATCCTCAACGTCATGGTCCAGGCCGCTATGAAGGCCGGGCGCTCGCTGTCGCGGGATTTCGGCGAAGTGCAGAACCTGCAGGTCTCGATGAAGGGGCCGGGCGACTATGTCAGCCAGGCCGACCGCAAGGCAGAAGAAATCCTCTTCACCGAGCTGTCGAAGGCGCGGCCGGGCTATGCCTTCCTGATGGAGGAGCGCGGCCTGATCGAAGGCGACGACAGCCAGCACCGCTGGATCGTCGACCCGCTCGACGGCACCACCAATTTCCTGCACGGCATTCCGCTCTTCGCCATCTCGATCGCGCTGGAGCGCCAGGGCCAGATCGTCGCCGGTGTCGTCTACAATCCGGCGATGGACGAACTCTACACCGCCGAGCGCGGTGGCGGCGCATTCATGAACGACCGCCGGCTGCGGGTTGCCGGCCGCACCAAGCTGATCGACACGGTGATCGGCTGCGGCGTGCCGCATCTCGGCCGCGGCCAACATGGCAATTTCCTGATCGAGCTGCGCAACGTGATGGCCGAAGTTTCGGGCGTGCGCCGCCTCGGCTCCGCCTCGCTCGATCTCGCCTACGTCGCTGCCGGCCGCATGGACGGGTTCTGGGAAACCGGCCTGTCGGCCTGGGACGTCGCCGCCGGCATCCTGCTGATCCGCGAGGCGGGCGGCTTCATCTCCGACTTCGCCGGCGGGCAGAACATGCTGGATGGCGGCTCGATCGTCGCCGGCAACGAGACCATCCAGCGTGCGCTGTTGAAGACCGTCAGGAAGCCGGTGACGCCGCGCTAGACCATGATCCCCGAAAAAGCATGAACCCGGACTTGGCGCGCTGAACCGCCGCAGTCGCAACACCGCAACGAAAGCTTGAAATGCTGTCCGGCATGCGCCCAAATAGGCGGATGCAGGATCATTCATGACGCGTATCGGCCCGAAATCCCAGATCGAGATACAGATCGAAATCCCCTTCATGGGACGCTGGCACTATTCGCGCGCCGAAATGATCGCTGACGGCATCGTCCATGCGGTGGGCATCGTGCTCGCCATTGCTGCTGGCTCGACGCTGCTGGCGCTGGCTGCCTTCCATACCGGTCCGGGCGAATATATCGCCGCCGCTTTCTACGTGGTTTCGCTGCTCGCCGTGCTGTCGGTGTCGCTGGCCTATAATCTGTGGCCGGTGTCGTCGCCTGCCAAGTGGATATTGCGGCGCTTCGACCATGCCGCGATCTATCTGCTCATCGCCGCGACCTACACGCCTTTCCTCGCCCAGCTCGACGGTTCGTCGCTGGCCATCTCAATGATCGTCCTGGTCTGGGCCGCGGCAGCGATCGGCATCGCCATCAAAGTGCTTCTTCCCGGTCGCTTCGACCGGCTGGCGATCGTCTTCTATCTCGCCATCGGCTGGAGCGGCATCGTTCTGGTCGAGCCGCTCGTCGAGACATTGCCGACGACATCGATCGCGCTGATCGTCGCCGGCGGCATCGTCTATTCCTGCGGCGTCGTCTTCTTCGCCTGGAAGGGCCTGCGCTTCCACAATGCGCTGTGGCACGGCTTTGTCGTCACCGGCGCCGGCCTGCATCTTGCCGCCATGGTCGACTGCCTGGTCATCAACCGACCCTAACGCAATGGTCTGCTTGGCAATATTGCCAAGCGCCATTCAATTTGGTCACAATTGCGTTTAGAGTCGCCGTCAAACGTGAATTGGCGGCGGCGGCGGCATCGGAAACGGGGCACGGATGGCTTTTTTCAAATCCTTCGGCATGGGCAGGCGCTCCGACGTGCTGATGTACGATCCGCACAAATTGTCGAGCCCGCAGGTCTTTCTGCTGACCATGGTCATCTTCCTGATGATCGTCGCTTTCATCGCCGCCATACTGACCCGGCAGATCTCGACAGCCTTCGCCACCAATCCCGGTCTCAACGGCCTGATCGTCGGCGTGCTTGCGGTCGGCATCCTGCTGGCCTTCGCGCAGGTCGGCCGGCTGTTTCGCGAAGTGCGCTGGGTCAACTCTTTTCGGGCCGGCTCCGAAACCACCGAACCGGTGCTGCTGGCGCCGATGAAGGCGATGATCGGCCGCTCGCCGACGATCGCCTTCTCGACCAGCTCGATGCGCACCATGCTCGATTCGATCGCCACCCGCCTCGACGAAAGCCGCGACACCTCGCGCTATCTTGTCGGGCTGCTGGTGTTCCTCGGCCTGCTTGGCACCTTCTGGGGGCTGCTCAACACGATCGGCTCGATCCGCGAAACCATCGGCTCGCTCGATCCCGGCACCGGCGATGCCGCAGCCGTGCTCGAATCTCTGAAGGCCGGGCTTGCCGCGCCGCTTGCCGGCATGGGCACCGCCTTCTCGTCGTCGCTGTTCGGCCTGTCCGGCTCCCTGGTGCTCGGCTTCCTCGACCTGCAGGCTGGCCGCGCCCAGACACGCTTCTACACCGAGCTCGAAAACTGGCTGTCATCGGTCACCGACCTATCCTCCGACATCGTCGTCGCCGAACCGCCCAAGGTCGAGTCCTCCGACGAGATCCGCGTCCTGTCGGAAAGACTGCGCAGCATGCAAGAGAACGGCGGCGGCGCCAATCCGCGTGTCGCCACCGCCATGGCCAACCTTGCCGACGGCATTTCGGGCCTGGTCAAGAACATGCGCTCGGAGCAGCAGATCATGCGCGACTGGGTCGAGGCCCAGTCGGACGAGCAGAAGGCGATGCGCAACACGCTGGAGAAGATCGCCGACGCCCTGAAGAAGACTGGAGTCCATTAGCATGGCTCTCGCCAGGAGCCGGCGTGCCGATCGCCGTATCGATTACTGGCCGGGCTTCGTCGACGCGCTGTCGACGTTGCTGCTCGCGATCATGTTCCTGCTTACCGTCTTCGTGCTGGCGCAGTTCCTGCTCGGCCGCGAAATCTCCGGCAAGGACACGGTGCTCAACCGCCTCAATTCGCAGATCAACGAACTGACCCAGCTTCTGGCACTGGAGCGCTCGACGACGCAGGACAGGGAAGATTCGCTCGCCAATTTGCAGGCGTCGCTGTCGGCGTCGGAGGCGGAAAAGAGCCGGCTCGAGCAATTGCTGGCGCAAGGCGCCGGTGCCGGCGACGCCGCAAACCAGCGGGCAGCGGCGCTTTCGGGCGAACTCGACGACCAGCGCCAGATCAGCCAGCAGGCACTGAGCCAGGTTGAAATCCTCAACCAGCAGATCTCGGCGCTGCGCAGACAGATCGGAGCGCTCGAAGAAGCGCTCAACGTGTCGGAAGCGCGCGATCGCGAGTCCAACACCAAGATCGCCGATCTCGGCCGCCGCCTGAACGTCGCGCTGGCGCAACGTGTGCAGGAACTGAACCGCTACCGGTCCGACTTCTTCGGGCGCCTGCGCGAAATCCTCGCCGATCGCGAGAACATCCGCATCGTCGGCGACCGTTTCGTCTTCCAGTCGGAAGTGCTTTTCCCGACAGGCTCCGAAGTGATCAACGATGCCGGCAAGGACGAGATGAAGAAGCTCGCCGACGCCATCATCGACCTGCAGAGGGAGATCCCGCCGGAGATCAACTGGGTGCTGCGCGTCGACGGCCACACCGACGACAAGCCGCTGTCGGGCACCGGCCGCTACCGCGACAATTGGGAATTGTCGACGGCGCGCTCGACCTCGGTGGTGAAGTTCCTGATCGAGAACGGCGTGCCGGCCAACCGCCTGGTTGCCGCCGGCTTCGGCGAATTCCAGCCGCTCGACCCCGCCGACACCGAAGACGCGCGCAACAAGAACCGCCGCATCGAGCTGAAACTAACCGAGCGCTGATCGCCCGGCTCCAGGCGGCGGCCGCATTTAGGGCGCTTCCCTTGATTGGAATGTGTGGATCAAGAATGCGCGGATGTCGGGCTCGGCGATCCTCATGTCGGCCCGCGGTGCTAACCGTCACTTGACGACCGAGAACTCGACGCCCTGCCCATTTGTCATCAGCAGATATTCGTTTTGCTTTTCGCGGGTACCGTCTGGGTTGCGGAAGATGACCGCACGGCCTGTACCGAGGATAGTGTCCCATTGCGTGATGAGAAAATCTCCGTCGACCTTGCTCGCTCCGGTTGAGGACCATGAGCCGAGAGCCATGTTGACGGTGCCGTCCGCTCCCGTGTTGCGCACATAGGGTTCAGCCGTGTTGATATCCCGGCCACGGAGTTCGTGACCTATGATGAGCGACCTGATCTCCTCACCGGTAAGCCGATCTTTCGAGCCCAAGCTGTAGCCGAAAGGAAGGTCGGGCACGCCCGCCTTGGTTAACCCAGCCAGCAGACGCTCCATGTCGGCGCGCTGCTTGAAGGCAAGGTCTCCAATCGCCCGCAATCCGTTGGCGTTGGCGAAGGCTTCAAGCTCGGCCCTGGTTGAAGCCGCCTCCTTCGTCTGGCCGAGATGCGCGTGAGCGGCGGCAAGCAAGAACAGACGCTGACGTTTGTTGGCGATAGTGAACTGTCGGGGGTCGGCCTTGTCGAGTGAAGCAATAGCGTCCTCAAACTGGTCCAGGGAAAATGCGACAAGCCCCGCCAGGAGATATCGAAACGCCGTCGGCTGAGGATCGACGCGCCAGGCTGCATCGAGATAAGCCTTCGCATCCGCCTTCCGCCCGTTGTAAACTAAAGCTTTGCTAAGTTGCTCATAGGCCCAGAAGTCGCTTGGATCGAGCGCGATGGCATGCTCGGCAGCGGTAATCGCCTCGTCGGAATTCCCCTGATAGATCTGCACGGAAGCCATCAGTTGATAGTAGGTTGACGAGGGATGTTTTTCCGCCTCCTTGACGAGTTCCTTGAACTTGCTCGCAGTCTCCTCGTCAATGGCGGTGCCCAGCGCCTCCTGCGCCTTGGCGTCACCCGAGCTGTTCCAATAGAGCCAGGCAAGTTCAGCCCAGGCCCACCCGAAATTCGGATCGAGCGCGGTCGCCTGGCGGTAGAACGCTGCCGCTTCGGCCGGCGAAGAAGATATCGCATAGCTGATCGCCAGGCCTCGGAGATAGAGATCGTAGGCGGCGGTATCGGCCGTTCCGCCCGGAGTCTCAGCCATGCGCGGGCCGGCAACGAGTCGAAGCTTGAGGGCGGAAGCCACATTGCTGACGACCTGGTCCAGAAGCGTGAAAACATCGCCCGATGCACCGTCGAAGCGCTCGGCCCACAAGTGCCCGCCAGTCGTGGCATCGATGAGTTGGGCGTTTATGCGCATGCCGTCGCCGGCGCGCCGGATCGAGCCTTCGAGAATGTAGCGGACACCAAGCTCTTTCGCGACCTGGGATGGCGCTACCGTCTTGTTCTTGTAGCCAAGGGCTGAATTACGCGAGATGACGAAGAGACCCGGAACGCGGGCAAGCGCGGTCGTCATGTCCTCGGTGATGCCTTCGGCGAGATAGCTCTGGTGCTTGTCGTCGCTCAGGCTGTCGAAGGGGAGGACGACAAGCGAAGGTCTTGTGTCCTCGACAATTGGCCCCGTCGCGGTTACGGACTCAGTGGCCGACATCCACGGCCCGAACCACAAAAGCGCACCCAGAACAAGAAGGAAGAGGGCCACAGCCGCTCCTGCGTAACGGGCGCGAAATGACCTCGTAGCCGGCGCGGCCGTCGGAAGCGCACGGGCGCCATCGATCCGCACGCGATAGGCCTCTACTGCCTTTGCAATGTTCTTGACTTGATGCTTGCCCATCGCTTCGATACCGACGGGAAGCTTGTTGCCCAGATGATCGATGACGGTTCGCGAGACGCAGATGCCGCCCGGCTCGGCAAGCTGTTCGAGGCGAGCGGCGATGTTCACACCTTCGCCGTAACGGTCCGAACCCTCGACAATGACATCGCCGAGATTGATTCCGATGCGGAACTCAATGCGCTTGTCGGCCGCCGTCCCGCCGTTGCGCCCGGCCATCTCCCTCTGTACCGCTACCGCGCATTCAACCGCGTCAACGACGCTCCCAAACTCGGCCAGAAGCCCGTCGCCCATGAACTTGAACACTCGGCCCTGGTGCCTTTCTATCTCGGGCTCGAAGATCTCGGTGCGGTGTGCCTTGAGCCGCGCAAACGTTCCCTTCTCGTCGCGCTCCATCTGCGCCGAGTAGCCGACCACATCCGCAGCCAGGATTGCTGCAAGTTTCCGGTCCATGATCAGGTCATCGCGGTTAATTGCGCTCTGGAAACGCGATTGTAACTATGATCTCGGCGTTTCGCATATGCAACACAACGGGAACTGCACTGACTTCCGCTGTCGATGTTCGGTTCGGGCCACGGCTTGCCCTACAACCTCCTTCGAAGGAAGGGCAGAGATTTGTTTGGAACCAGAATTTCCGACGGTTGTGTCGTAGGTGAACCACTGGGCGACCTTCCTGTTCGAGGAACCGCAAGGATTGACCCATTGCGGACCTTGAAACTACCGACCATAAATTCAGAATGGCAACTCTACCGACCACTGTTTTGCCGATCTTTGCCGCAGGCGGATGGTTTCCTGAGCGCAAGGTGCCCGTGTCTCCAGCGGTCCCGGCTAATCATCCGGTGGCTGCCATTCTCAGCGAGTTCGGTGGCCTCAATGTCGGCAAGCTCGGCCCTGGGATAGAATGTGCCCGGAGCGATATCATCTTCTGCTGGTCTCCACACGAAGGCTACCGAGAAATTCTCGAAATTGGAGACTTGCTACAGACGGAACTGGCTTGCTTTGCCACAGCTCACAATCGTCACGAAAGCCTGTATGTCGACAGAGAGGGCCGGGTGTTTGTGGTGTTTCCTGACATGGCCGGCATAGGCTTTATGGGCCGCACTTTTGGCGAAGCAATGGAGCGCGCCCTGCTGGGCCGAAAGGCGTCACCCCTCCTTCTGCCATCACATGATAAAATGTCATGGTATGGCGAGGTACTTCTGCGTGGAAATCCTCAAATCCTGAGCATCGAGGAACTGACGACGGGATAGGACAACCGACTGCTTTCCACCCTAAGCGGGCTTGCGGCCCTCAGCGTCAGATTACTGGCTCAAAGCGAGCGCGGTCAGGGCAACTGCCGCCGGCACGGTCTGGATGTAGAGGATTTTCCTGCTGGCAGTCGCCGCGCCGTAGAGGCCGGCGATGGCGACGCAGAGCAGGAAAAACACCTTGATCTGGAAACCAGCCGCGCCGAGGTAAAGCCCCCAGATCAGCCCGGCTGCGAGAAAGCCGTTGTAAAGTCCCTGGTTGGCCGCAAGCACTTTCGATGCGCTGGCGAATTCCGGCGTCAGCTTGAACGCCTTGTGGCCGCGCGGCGTGTCCCACAGCACCATCTCCAGATAGACGATGTAAAGGTGGATCAGCGCCACCAACCCGACCAGCACATTGGCGATCATGCTTCGTCTCCCCGATGCGACGCGCCGCCGCCTCGCGACATTGATCACGCACGCCACCGCTCCCGCAAGACCCATTGCAGCGTGCATCCTGGCCAGCAACCATGTGCCCATCGCCGACGGCCTTTCAGGGTTGCCAATATCAGCGCATTGGTATCTTTTCCCGCCGTTCAAATTCAGCGGAAGCCACCATGTCCTTTCAAAAACTCGACGACCTCGGCCACAAGCTTGAAGCACTGGAGCATGCGCTCGCCATTCTCGGCGCCGACGAGGCGACCCACATGGCCGTCGGCGGCGGCGAAAAGCGCGCCGAGGCGATGTCGGCGCTGGCCGGCATGCATCACGCCAGAGCGACAGCGCCGGAGATCGCCGACTGGATCGCAGCGGCCGAACAGGAAACGCTGAACGAAGAACAGCAGGCAGCGGTCAAGGAATTCCGGCGGCAATACACCAACCTGACCTGCCTGCCGGTCGAATTCGTCGAGCGCCAAACCACCGCCCGGATGCGCTCCGAGCAGTTGTGGCGCGACTTGCGTGCAAAGAACGACTGGGCCGGGTTCTTGCCGGCGCTCGAAGGCGTCGTCGCGCTGGTGCGCGAGGAAGCAGCCCTTCGCGCCGACGTGCTCGGCCTTGATCCGTACGACGCGCTGATGGAGCAGTACGATCCCGGCAACCGCGCCGCCGACATCACGCCGGTCTTCGCCGAGTTGAAGACGTTCCTGCGGGATTTCGTACCGGAGGCATTGGCGGTGCAGGATGAGCGGCTGGCGAAACATCCGCTAAAACCGCTTTCGGGCAGCTATGCGATCGAAAAGCAGCGCGAGCTTGGCCTCGCCATGATGGCGGCGGTCGGCTTCGATCTCACCCACGGCTCGCTGTCGGTATCGCATCATCCGTTCTGCGGCGGCGTGCCGAGCGACGTGCGCATCACCACCCGCTACAAGACCTCCGATTTCCTGTCGGCGCTGATGGGCGTGCTGCACGAGACCGGCCATGCGCTTTACGAGCAGAACCTGCCGCAGGCGTGGGCGCACTGGCCGCTCGGCAAGGCGCGCGGCATGGCTGTGCATGAAAGCCAGAGCCTGTTCGTCGAGAAGCAGATCGGCCGCAACCCCGAATTCTGGCGCTGGGCGCTGCCGGTGGTCGAAAAGCATCTCGGCGAGGCGTGGTCGATCGAAGACATCCTGCCGCACGTACACCGGGTCGAGCGCGGGCTGATCCGCGTCGACGCCGACGAGGTGACCTATCCGCTGCACGTCATCCTGCGCTACGAGCTGGAGCAGGAGCTTGTCTCGGGGCGGCTGGAGGCCGCCGACCTGCCCGAGGCCTGGGACGCCAGGATGCGCGACTATCTCGGCCTGTCGACATCAGACAACCCGGCCGACGGGCCGATGCAGGACGTGCACTGGCCGGGTGCTGCGTTCGGCTATTTTCCGTCTTATACACTTGGCGCGATGATGGCGGCGCAGCAATGGGCCGCCCTGACCAGAGACCATCCCTGCGCCGACGAAGATCTCGCCAAGGGAAATTTCGCGGCGATCAACGACTGGCGCCGGCAAAAGATCTGGTCGCAAGGCTCACGCTGGTCGACGCCCGACCTGCTCGAACGCGCCACCGGCGAGAAGCTCAACGCCACGCATTTCACCGAGCATTTGCGCAAGCGCTATGGGGAGGTGCTGAAGGGCGCCTGACATACCATTAAGCGCATCGAACGCGGCGGCACTTTCGTCACTGCCGACCAGCGCCGTTTGCAAAAGGCGAAGCCGTTTGGCAGCGTCGTCCTACTACTCCGCGGCGCCCCTGAAAGCGTTCGCCCCGGTTTCGAATTGCAGCTTGGCCAGCCGCGCATAGATGCCGCCCTTGGCGACGAGGCTCTGGTGGGTGCCTTCCTCGACGATGCAGCCGCCATCCATGACCAGGATCCGGTCGGCCTTCAGCACCGTCGCCAGCCGGTGGGCGATGACGATCGTCGTGCGGTCCTGCATCAGCCGCTCCAGCGCCGTCTGCACCAGCGTCTCGCTTTCGGCGTCCAGTGCCGAGGTTGCCTCGTCGAGCAGAAGGATCGGCGCATGGCGCAGTATCGCGCGGGCAATCGCCACGCGTTGGCGCTGGCCGCCGGACAAGGTCACGCCGCGCTCGCCGACCTGGCTGTCATAGCCTTTTTCGAGTTTCAGGATGAACTCGTCGGCAAGTGCATCCCTGGCCGCCGCCTCGATCTCGGCCTGGCTGGCGTCCGGACGGCCGAAGCCGATATTGTCGCGCGCGCTGGCCGCGAAGATGGTGACGTCCTGCGGCACGATGGCGATTCGCTCTCGGATGGCGACGGGGTCGGCCTCGCGCACATTGACGCCGTCGATCATGATCTTGCCGGTCTCGGGGTCGTAGAAGCGCAAAAGCAGCGAAAAGACGGTGCTCTTGCCAGCACCCGACGGGCCGACGATCGCCACCGTCTCGCCGGGCTTGACCTGGAAACTCAGGCCGTGGACGGCAGCGCGGTCGGGCCCGGCCGGATAGGAGAAGGACACATCGTCGAAACTGATTGCGCCTCTGGCCGTCGCCGGCAGCAGTTTCGGATGCGCCGGGGCCTGGATCGCGGGCGTCTCGGCCAGGATCTCAGTCAGCCGTTCGGCAGCACCGGCGGCTTGAGAAAGCTCGCCCCACACTTCCGAGAGCGCGCCAAGCGCGCCGGCGGCGAACACCGAATAGAGCAGGAATTGGCCGAGCGTGCCCGGCGACAGCGTGCCGTCGAGCACGTCGCGCGAACCGAACCACAGCACCGCCACCACCGAGGAAAAGATCATGAATATGGCGAAGAAGGTGAGGAAGGAGCGGGCAAAGATCGAGGATCGCGCCGCCGCGAAAGCGGCTTCCACGGCAGCTGAAAAATGCCCGGTGACCAGCTTCTCATTGGTGAAGGCCTGCAGCGTGCGCACCGCGCCGATCTGCTCGCTGGCGTAGGCCGTGGCGTCGGCCAGCGTGTCCTGCGCCAGCCGCGATTTTCGCCGCACCGAGCGGCCGAAGGCGACCAGCGGCAGCACGATCACCGGAATGGCGGCGATGACGAGGCCCGACAGCTTCGGGCTGGTGAAGACCATCATAGCCACGGCGCCAAGCCCAAGAATGACGTTGCGCAGCGCTACCGATGCGGTGGCACCGACCGCCGACTTGACCTGCGTCGTGTCGGCGGCGAGCCGCGAGACGATCTCGCCCGACTGTGCGGTATCGAAAAAGGATGGCGACAGCGTCGTGACATGGCGGAACACGTCGCTGCGGATGTCGGCGACGACGCGCTCGCCCAGCGTGATGACGAAATAATAGCGGCTGGCCGACGCCGCGGCGAGCAAGGCAGCCATCACCACGAGCATGGCGAAATACTCGGCGATGAAAATGGAATCGGAAGCGGAAAAGCCATGGTCGATCATGCGCCGCACGGCCAGCGGCAGCGCCAGCGTCGTCGCCGCAGCAACGGTCAGCGAGACGACCGCGCCAATGACCATTTTCCGGTAGCGGGTGATGTAGGGGAACAGGCGCCGCAGCGGCTTGAGCGAGCGCCTACGCTCGTCTGCATCGCCGCTGGTGTGCGCCATGACCGTTTCCTCTGGCCGCCTTCTGGGCATGCGCCTCAATATGCGCTTACCGCGGCCTTGTGATTCAATTCCGGCTGATGTATAGGCTCGCCGACCGTTTTTAAAAGCCGTGGCTCCTCAATAGCTGCGGCTTCGAGTTTTAAAAAGGGGCGCATCGACGCAGGCTTTACGCCCGTCAGCGGCGCCAGCGAACCAGGAATAGCACAATGAAGACCGATATCCATCCCGACTACCACACCATCAAGGTCGTCATGACCGACGGCACCGAATACATGACCCGTTCGACCTGGGGCAAGGAAGGCGATACGATGAACCTCGACATCGACCCGACCACCCATCCGGCCTGGACCGGCGGCCAGCAGACCCTGCTCGACCGCGGCGGCCGCCTGTCGAAGTTCAAGAAGCGTTTCGAAGGTTTTGGGCTCTAAGCCGTAAGCCTTTTTCGGATCAGAAGGAACCCGCCCTCGTGGCGGGTTTTTTCTTACCGGAATGCGGCTCTATTCGTCGACCAGTTCGCGCAGCGCCATGCGCTTGTAGGCGGCGACCAGGTCGTCGCCTTCCTTTCGACCGACCGAGATCGCCAGCCGCATGGTGGCCTCGCCCATCTGCCAGATGAGAAACGCCGTCGTTTCCAGCGCCGCCGGATCGGCGGTAGGCCGCAGCCGCTTCAGCACCGCGGTGAGGAATTCGGCGTTGGCCCGGCTGTCGGCGAGCTCGAGTTCGCGTAGCGCCTTGTCGGCCTGTGTGCCCGACCAGATGTCGCGCATTACCGGCTCGGCCAGGAACAGCCCGTAATAGATATCCACCAGCTCGGAAAATGCCCGCCGCAGCCCTTCGGCGTCGCTGACCTGTGCAAGCGCTGCCGCGATGCAGGCCTGGCTTTCGGCGGTGTGGCGCTCGGCCAGCGTCCAGATGATCGCCCGCTTGTCCGGGAAGAACTGGTAGAGCGAGCCGATCGACACGCCGGCCCGTTCCGCAACTTCGCCCATGCGCATGACATCGCTGCCTCGCTCGGCGATCAGCGCAGAGGCGGCGGCCAGCATCCGCTCGACCCGCTCGCGGCTGCGCTGCTGGCTGGGCGCCCGGCGCGGCGATGCGATCTGGCCATCTTGTGAACCCGCTACGCTCGAGCCTTCCATCACTGTCTCCTGGCGAATGATCAACAAACTGGCTTGACTCACAAAATACGAGGGTTTATCACGTTTTGCAAATGTGAGGATTACTCATATTTGTGAGCAAAGGAAAATCGCCATGATCGATACAGCAGCAAAACCGATTTTGATCCTCGGCGGCACCGGCAAAACCGGCCGTCGTCTCGCGGACAGGCTGACGGCGCAGGGCCTGCCGGTACGGATCGGCTCGCGCTCGGGCACCCCGCCCTTCGACTGGGAAGACGATACGACCTGGGAACCCGCGCTCGATGGTGTCGGTGCCGCCTACATCAGCTACTATCCCGATCTTGCGGTGCCCGGCGCGGCCGAAGCGGTCGGCGCCTTCGCCAACCTTGCCGTGGCAAGCGGTGTGCGCCGGCTGGTGCTGCTGTCGGGGCGCGGCGAGATCGAAGCGCAACGTGCCGAAGAGATGCTGAAAGCCTCAGGCGCCGACTGGACGATCCTGCGCTGCGCCTGGTTTTCCCAGAATTTCAGCGAGAGTTTTTTGCTCGATCCGCTGCTGGCCGGTGAGGTGGCTTTGCCGGTCGGCACTGTCGGAGAACCGTTCGTCGATGCCGACGACATTGCCGATGCCGCCGTGACGGTGCTTACCCGGCAAGGCCATGTCGGCCAGCTTTACGAGCTGACCGGGCCGCGTCTGCTGAGCTTCGCCGACGCGGTCGCCGAGATCGGCAAGGCGGCCGGCCGCGACATCCGCTTTGTCAGGATTTCGCATGCCGAGTTCACCGCCGCAGTAGCCGGATACGAGTTGCCTGCCGAGTTCGCCTGGCTGCTCAACGAGCTGTTCACCGAAGTGCTCGACGGTCGCAACGAGGCGCTGACCGACGGCGTCGAGCGCGTGCTCGGCCGCGCCCCAAAGGACTTTTCCGCCTATGCAACCGAAACCGCTGGTACGGGCATATGGAGTGACTGACATGATCATGAAACTGCTTCCCAGCCTCACCTTCATCGCCGCGCTCGGCTCGGGCGTCGTCGCTGGTGTCTTCTTCGCCTTCTCCAGCTTCGTCATGCCGGGCCTCGCCCGCATGCCTGCCGTGGGCGGTATCGCCGCCATGAATTCGATCAACGTCACTGCGGTGACGCCGCTGTTCATGACCGCGCTTTTCGGCACCGGGCTGATCTGCCTCGTCCTCGTCGTCGGCGCTGTCATCGGCTGGGGCCAACCGGGCTCGTTGTGGCTTCTCGCCGGCGCCCTGACCTACCTCGTCGGCAACCTGATCGTGACGATGATTTTCAACGTGCCGCTCAACAACGCACTGGCCGCCGTCGATCCGGCAAGCGCCAACGGCGCCGCCGTTTGGGCCACCTATCTCAGGGACTGGGTGATGTGGAACCACGTCCGTACCATCACCGCCATCGTCGCGCTGGCCTGCTTCATCGTGGCGTGGCGGTGAACGAGGGCAGAAGTCTAAAAGACCTTGCGTCAGGCAGGGTCTTTTGACGGGGTATCTTTTGACTTGTCGCTCTTGCGGTCGGCATGGCCGAGATCGCGGTCCGGATCGATCACGTCGCGAACCAGCTGCTTGAGCCTTGCGGCATCGGGAAAGCCGCCGTCGCGCTTGCGGTCCCAGACCAGCGTGTCGTTGCAGGAAATGGTGAAGATGCCGCCGGTGCCGGGCACCAGCGTGACCTCGCCCAAATCCGTTGCGAAGGTCGACAGCAGCTCCTGCGCCATCCAGCCGGCCCGCAGCAGCCAGTGGCACTGCACGCAATAGGTGATGCGGACCTGGGGCAACGGCTTTTCGGTCATGTCAGATTGAGTTCCGCTCATATGTCAGATTAAGCTCCGCTCATATCTCGGACTGAGCTGTGCTCATGCCGGACTGAGTTCCGCTCATGTCCGGCCGAACTGTGATCATGCAGCGCTGAGTTTCGCCATGGTCTCGTCGTCGACCTCGAAATTGGCATAAACGCTCTGCACGTCGTCATCGTCCTCGAGCGTGGCGACCAACTTCATCAGCGACTGTGCCCGCTCCTCGTCGACCGCAATATTGGTCTGCGGCTTCCAGATCGGCTTCACTGATTCAGCCTCGCCGAGCGCGCCTTCCAGTGCCTTCGACACCTCACCAAGATTCTCGAAGGCGCAATAGATCGTGTGGCCTTCCTCGTCCGACTGGACGTCGTCGGCCCCGGCCTCGATCGCCGCGTCCATGACCTTCTCGGCGCTGCCTACCGATGCCGGATAGAAGATCTCGCCGACACGGTCCCACATGAACGACACCGAGCCGGTTTCCCCCATCGCCCCGCCGGCCTTGGTGAAGGCGGCGCGGACATTCGACGCCGAGCGGTTGCGGTTGTCGGTCAGCGCCTCGACGATCAGCGCAACACCACCCGGCCCGTAGCCTTCGTAACGCACAGCTTCGTAAGTCTCGGCGTCGCCCATCGACGCCTTGTTGATGGCGCGCTGGATGTTGTCTTTCGGCATCGACACCGCCTTGGCGTTCTGCACGGCAAGACGCAGGCGCGGGTTCATCGACGGGTCCGGCGTGCCGCTCTTGGCGGCGACGGTTATTTCGCGCGCCAGCTTGGAAAACATTTTCGACCGCACCGCGTCCTGGCGGCCCTTGCGGTGCATGATGTTCTTGAACTGTGAATGGCCAGCCATGGCACCCCTGTCGTCTTCTTGGCAGAACATCCTGCAGCGAGGTAGTCACCTCGCCTTTGACAAAATGCTCGAAGTCAAAATTTCAGAACGTCCCTGCTGCGTCCGGATGGACGTACGGCGCTCTATCTCGGAATGGCCGGCTTATAGATAAATCGGCTCAATTCGTCCAGCCGCGCCGTAAGGATGGTGCGGCAAGGTAACCGCCAGCTGCTTTCCTGCGAACGCTCACTCCTCCAGATCGGATCTCAGCCGGTCGAGAATGCTGATCGCATGCGTGGCGTACTGGCTGATCCAGCGGTCGTGGATCTGCTTGATCGGCAGCGCATTGAGATGGTTCCAGCGTTCGCGCCCCTCGCGCCGCGCCACCACCAGGTCGGCTTCCTCCAGCACTTTCAGATGCAGCATGACGGTGCAGCGGTCCATGTCGGGAAAGGCATCGCACAGCATGCCGGTGGTCCGCGGCGCGTCCTTTAGCTCGTCGAGCAGCGCGCGCCGGCGCGGATGCGCCAGCGCCTTGAAAACATTGTCATCCTGCGCCTTGCTTGACATGTTATATTCTTATAACATAATATCGATCCGATCAAGGAAGGAGCTGTGGATATGTCTCTTGGATTCAGAGTTTCGGGCCGCATCGGCAAACCGGTTGCCGAAGTCTTCGATGCGGTCGTCAATCCGAACAAGCTCAGCGGCTATTTCACCACCATCGGCGGCGCCAGTGCCCCGCTGGTGGCCGGCGCCAGGGTCGTCTGGTGGGGCAAGGTCCCGGTCGAGGTCGACGAGGTGGAGAAAGACAACCGCATCGTGCTGCGCTGGGACGCCACCGACGCCGACGGCAAGCCGGCCTACAAGACGCGCATCGAGATGGATTTCGAGCCGCTGGACGACGGCGGCACCTTCGTCACCATCGCCGAGGCCGGCTGGCACGAGGACGCGGTCGGCCTGAAGAAGTCCTACCTCAATTGCGAGGGCTGGTCGCAGATGCTGGCCTGCATGAAGGCCTACGTCGAATACGGCATCAATTTGCGCGATGGCTACTATCGCAGCGAGATGAAGGGCAAGCCCGCCAATGAAGACAATATCTGAGAAGACGGAGGAAAGAATGGCTGCGAAAATCACCGGCGGCATCAACATCGCCATGAAAGTGCCGCCCCACCAACACCAGGCGACGATCGCCTTCTACCGCGATGTCGTCGGCCTAAAACCGTTCACGGCCAAGGCGCCGGCCATCGGATTCGAGCTCGGCCCCAATCGCCTGTGGATCGACGAGGCGCCGATGCTGAGCCAGGCCGAGGTCTGGCTGGAACTGTTCACCGACGATTTTTCGGCCGCCGCCGATCATCTCGCCAAGGCCGGTGTTGTGCGCTGCGACGCCATCGAGGCGCTCGGCGAAGGTTTTCGTGGCGGCTGGATCACCAATCCGGCCAACATCATTCACTTGGTGCGCGAACCCGACGCCTGGTGACAGAAACTTGTACGGAAGGAGGACGAAATGGACTTCCGTGAGATACCGACCGCCGAATCCGGCATGCTGATCCGGAGACCGGTCGCAGAAGTATTCGAGGCCATCGTCGATCCGGCGATCACGACGAAATTCTGGTTCACCCACGGCAGCGACAGGCTCGACAGCGGCAACGAGGTTCGCTGGGAATGGCGGATGTATGGCGTTTCGACGCCGGTCACGGTCAGCGAGTTCGTCAGCAACGAAAAGGTCGTCCTGCAATGGAGCGATCCGCCGACCACGGTGGTCTGGACTTTTACCGAGATGCCGGGCGGCACCTTTGTCGAGGTTCGCAATTTCGGTTTTGCCGGCAGCCCCGATGAACAGGTCAAGCAGGCGATCGGCTCGACCGATGGCTTCGCGCTGGTACTCGCCGGCGCCAAGGCCTGGTTGGAGAAAGGCTTGACGCTTGGCTTGATCGGCGACCGTCATCCGAAGGGCACGCCGACCGCTTAAGGCGCTGGGTGCAAAAAGCCGTTTTGCAGCGATCCTTCCCACCCCCTCTGTCCTACCGGACATCTCCCCCGCAAGGGCCCGCAAGGGGGGAGAGCGGATGTCGCCAATCTCCAACGCTGCAGGACGAGCGGAGCGCTAAGCTGCCAATCTCCCTCCTTGAGGGGGAGATGTCCGGCAGGACAGAGGGGGGTGCTGTCCCTCCGACGTCTCAAAGGTTCTGCATGGCCGCGACAATTGAGGCAGAGCTCAGGCCTTCGCGCCGTCGCTTCGCCCCGCCAACCTCAGTGCCCCGCGCCCGCCTTTGCCTTCCTCCGACGTCGCGCCAGCATGTTGAGGCCCTCGACAAGAGCGGAAAAGCCCATGGCGGCGTAGATGTAGCCCTTCGGCACGTGGAAGCCCATGCCGTCGGCGATCAGCGTCATGCCGATCATCAGCAGGAAGCTCAGCGCCAGCATGACGATGCTTGGGTTCTTGGCGATGAAATTGGCGAGCGGCCCGGCCGCCAGCATCATCACGCTGACTGCCACGATCACGGCGATGTACATGATGGCGATCTCGTCGGTCATGCCGACTGCGGTGATGATCGAATCGATCGAGAAGACGAGGTCGAGCAGCAGGATCTGGAAGACGGCGCCGCCCAGCGAAAGCTGCAGCGTTTCGCCGATCATCGTGTCCTGATGGTCCTCGAGATCGACCGTGTGGTGGATTTCCTTGGTCGCTTTCCAGACGAGGAACAGGCCGCCGGCGATCAGGATCAGATCGCGCCAGGAGAAACCATGGCCGAAAGCGGTGAACACCGGCGCCGTCAACTGGACGATGATCGAGATGGTGGCAAGCAGCACCAGCCGCATGATCAGCGCCGCCGAAATACCGATTCGCCGGGCGCGGGCTCTTTGTGCCTCCGGCAATTTGTTGGTCAGGATCGAGATGAAGATCAGATTGTCGATGCCGAGCACCACCTCCAGCACGATCAGCGTCAGCAACGCGACCCATGCGGTCGGATCGGAGACAAAGGCGAAATGCGGCGCCAGGAATTCGATGAGCTGCATGGAGGTCGTCCCCTCTTACGATCTGAAGCAGGCGTAGCCGGCAATTAGGTACTGCAATCGCTTACATCAATGTCATGACCAGAACGAGGGCGCCGTTTCCTCGAGCCGCGGCCCGCGGCGAAACGGCGCAATCCGCTCGGTCAGGCCGCTGCGATCCGAAATGTCGACGCCGACGCCGCACAATGTCGCCGGGCCGCTCGCCGCCTCGAAGCGCCCTTTCGGCACCTTCGACAGAAACCGGTTGAGCGGCTCCTCCTTGTCCATGCCGAGCGAAGAATCATAGTCGCCGCACATGCCGGCGTCTGAGATATAGCCGGTGCCGCCGTTGAGGATATGGTGGTCGCCGGTCGGCTGATGCGTGTGGGTGCCGACGACCAGGCTGGCGCGGCCGTCGACGAAGTGCGCAAAGCACATTTTTTCAGAGGTCGCCTCGGCATGGAAATCGATGACCACCGCATCGGCCTGTTCGCCAAGCGGGCATGCGGCAAGCTCGCGCTCGCCGGCTTGAAATGGATCGTCGAGTTCGGGATGCATGAACACCCGGCCCATGATGTTGGCGACCAGAACGCGCGCGCCATTCCTGGCGATGTAGACGCCCGAGCCCCGCCCCGGCGTGCCCTTGGGGAAATTGGACGGACGCAGAAAGCGTTCCTCGCGCGGCGCGAAAGCCAGCGCATCGCGCTGGTCCCAGACATGATTGCCGGTTGTGACGACGTCGGCGCCCGCCGAGATCGTCTCGCGAAAGATCTCTTCGGTGATGCCGAAGCCGCCGGCGGCGTTCTCGCCATTGACGATGACGAAGTCGAGTTTGAAATCCGAGATCAGGCCGGGCAGTTGTTCCCACACCGCCGTGCGTCCCGTCTTGCCGACCATATCGCCGAGGAAGAGAAGTCTCATCTAAACATGATCCCGAACCGAAGGTCAGCGAAGCAAAAAGCTGCATGACTTCCGGAAAAGACCATGCGTCCAGGAACTTATCTACAATTTCGGCGCGAACTGGCGCAACCCGCTCTCGGTGAGTATTTCCGGAATGGTCACGTCATGCGGCTCGTCCGGCACCAGCGCCACCTGCTGGCAGTCGAAAGCAATGCCGATCAGCCTGGGCGGCTGCCCCTTGTCGACCAGCCGCGCGATGGCACGGTCGTAATAGCCGGCGCCATAGCCAATGCGGTGGCCGCGCGCGTCGAAAGCCGCGAGCGGCACCAGCATCACCTGGGGATCGAGCACCTCGGCCTCCTCATGCGGCCCGACGGTGCCGAACCCCATGTCGATCATCGGCGCGCCGCGCACCAGTTCGCGAAAGACGATGGTGGTCTTGTCGAGAATCGCCGGCAGGCAAAGCCGTGCACCTTTTTCGCGCAAGGCGAACATCAACGGCCGGACGTCGACTTCCGAGCGCATCGGCCAGAAGCCGGAGACAATCTGGCCCGGTTCCATCGCAATGCTGTCCCGCGCCGTCTCGGCCATTTCGAGCGCTGCTTCCACCCGCCAGAACGGATCGAGCGCATCGCGGCGCCCGAGTGCTTCGCGTCGCAACTGTCTTTTCAGGTCTTTCGAGGATGTCATGCGCCGACGATAGAAAAGGTCAGATTTGGATGGAGTTTTAGGAGCGACGTTTTCCACCGCATGATCCACCGAAGCGTGGATCCTTTGCGTCAAGTGACGATCCACACAACCGGTGGAGAGAGCGATCCCGGGAACCTACAAAGTAGGTGGGCGCCGTATGAGAAAACCCACGGGTCTTCCCAGGGACAGCTCCCTAGGGATAATTAAGGCCCCGGGGAAAATGTTCTCCTGCCGGGAAGCGCAGACCGTCACGCCCAATATAGGCCGATGGCAGGCTAAGCGCCAGAGAGACGGCCATGTTCGGCGGCTTTATTCGTCGTAAGGCCCTGCCTGGGAACTGCGCGGCACATGGGTTCACCGCGCCCTCGCCGCTGCGCCTTGCATGGGCTGGGCTGTCTCCTTACGGTTGCCATGAAAACCGAGGAGCAAAAATGCGTTTCGAAGGCACGGCGGCCTATGTCGCCGACAAGGATCTGATGGTGGCGGTCAATGCGGCGATCGCGCTGGAGCGGCCATTGCTGGTCAAGGGCGAGCCCGGCACCGGCAAGACCGAACTGGCCAGGCAGGTGGCGGCCGCGCTCGGCCTCGAGCTGATCGAATGGCATGTCAAGTCGACGACAAGGGCGCAGCAGGGCCTCTACGAGTATGACGCCGTGTCGCGGCTGCGCGACAGCCAACTCGGCGACGAGCGCTTCAACGACATCAGCAATTATATCAAGCGTGGCAAGCTGTGGGATGCCTTCGCGACGGCCAAGAAGGTCGTGCTTCTGATCGATGAGATCGACAAGGCTGACATCGAGTTCCCCAACGATTTGCTGCAGGAACTCGATCGAATGGAGTTCTTCGTCTACGAGACCGGCGAGACGATCCGCGCCGCTGTGCGCCCGATCGTCATCATCACCTCCAACAACGAGAAGGAGCTGCCGGACGCTTTCCTGCGCCGCTGCTTCTTCCACTATATCCGCTTTCCGGACGTCGAGACGCTGCATCGGATCGTCGACGTGCACTATCCCGGCATCAAGCAGAACCTGGTGCGCGCCGCACTCACCCAGTTCTACGAAATCCGCGACGTGCCGGGCCTGAAGAAGAAGCCGTCGACCTCCGAGGCACTGGACTGGATCCGCCTGCTCGTGACCGACGATATCGCGCCCGAGGATTTGCGCGGCGACCCGAAGAACGCACTGCCCAAGCTGCACGGCGCGCTGTTGAAGAACGAACAGGACGTGCATCTGTTCGAGCGGCTGGCCTTTATGGCGAGAAGGCAGGGGTGAGGAGCGGTCGGCAAAGGCCGACGAACAGCCAACGATTTGGCTTTTCGAGCGACGAACGCCCGAAGCCATAGCGCAGGGCCGGGCATGCGGCGGACAGCGCTTTCCCGTTGCTGGACCGTTGCCGCCGTCCGGGCACCGGGGCAGCCTTGGCCCGAAGCTTCGGAAGGAAATGAAATGACCGAGATCACCGTCCGCCCACTCGCACAATCCGACCATGCCGACTGGCAGCGTCTGTGGACTGATTACCTCGCCTTCTACGAAACCAAACTGCCGGAAGACGTCTACGCCGTCACCTGGAAGCGCCTGTTCACAGCGGGTGAGTTTGAACCAAAAGGGTTCATCGCCACGTTCGGCGGCAAGGCGGTCGGCCTGACGCACTATCTCTACCATCGCTCCTGCTGGTCCGAAAAAAACAACTGCTATCTGCAGGACCTGTTCGCCGACCCGGATGTGCGCGGCAAAGGCGTTGGCGCCGCCCTGATCGAGGCGGTCAAGCAGGAAGCCGGCAAGATCGGCGTCAAGAACGTCTACTGGATGACGCACGAGACCAACACCACCGCGCGCAAGCTCTACGACCACGTGGCACGGCGGACCGGCTTCATCGAGTATGATCTGATGTGATGAACGGTCGATCGCCCGGCTTGCCGGAAGGATTTGAGGACAAATCATGACCCACCATGTCGGAATCCTTGACGGCGCAGATGATGTCTGGGGAGTGCGGATGCCCGATCTTCCCGGATGTCACGGCGGTGGCGCAAGTCCCGAGGAGGCGATAGCCGATGCGACCTCCGCCGTTCGCGAATGGGCTGAGGTACGAATGGCGAAGCACTTGCCCTTGCCCGACGCGCGCACGGTGGCAGATCTGCTCCGACTGGGCGAAATCGACAGCGCCGCCGGAGAATCTGCCGTGATGATCCCCGTGCTGATCGATTCCGGACGGCCTGTCCGAGCCAATCTGTCGCTCGACGCAGGTCTCTTGGCGGCAATCGATGCCGAAGCGAGCCGGCGCGGCCTCACGCGTTCCGCCTTCATCGCCAGCGCCGCTCGCGAGAAGATCGAAGGGCACAGATAAAAGTCGCACGATGTTCATCCCCTTTTTCCTCGAACTGAAGGCTGCGCGGGTTCCGGTCTCGCTCCGGGAATATCTGTCGCTGCTGGAAGGGCTGGAGGCGGGGCTGGTCGACTATGACGTCGAGGGTTTTTACTACCTCGCCCGCTCGGCACTGGTGAAGGACGAGCGCCACATCGACCGTTTTGACCAGGTCTTTTCGCACGTCTTTAGGGGTGTCGAAGCGCTGGCTGGCGAAAACCCGGTCGACGTCGAAAACATCCCGGAGGAATGGCTGCGGCGGCTTGCCGAAAAGCACCTGACCGATGAGGAGAAAAAGCTGGTCGAGGCCCTGGGCGGTTTCGAAGAGCTGATGGAAACGCTGAAAAAGCGACTGGAGGAGCAGAATGGCCGCCACCAGGGCGGGTCGAAATGGATCGGCACCGGCGGCACCTCACCCTTCGGCGCCTATGGCTACAATCCCGAAGGCGTTCGCATCGGCCAGCACGAAAGCCGCAACCGCCGTGCGGTGAAAGTCTGGGACAAGCGTGAATTCAGGAATTTCGACGATGCCGTCGAGCTCGGCACCCGCAACATCAAGATCGCGCTGAAGCGATTGCGCCGTTGGGTGCGCGAAGGCGCCGAAGAGGAGTTCGACCTGCCCGGCACCATCCACGCCACGGCCGAGCACGGCTATCTCGACGTGCAGACACGGCCCGAGCGGCGCAACGCCGTGAAGCTGCTGATGTTCTTCGATGTCGGCGGCTCGATGGACGATCACATCAGAAGCGTCGAGGAGCTGTTTTCGGCCGCTCGCGCCGAATTCCGCCAGCTCGAATATTTTTACTTCCACAACTGCCTCTACGAGGGCGTGTGGAAGGACAATCGCCGCCGCCATGCGGAGGTGATTCCGACCTTCGATCTCCTCCACAAATACGGTCCGGACTACAAGGTGATCGTCGTTGGCGATGCCTCGATGAGCCCCTATGAGATTGCGCATCCCGGCGGCTCGGTCGAGCACTGGAATCCGGAGGCCGGCGTCGTCTGGCTCGGCCGTCTGCTGCAGCAATGGCCGAACGCGGTATGGCTCAACCCCGAAAGCGAAAAGCACTGGGGTTTTACCCATTCGATCGCCATGATCCGCGACATCTTCGGAGGCCGCATGTTTCCGCTGACGCTCGCCGGGCTCGGGGCCGCGACGAAGCAGCTTTCAAGGAAGCACTGAATGGATTCACGCAAAACAGGACGGCCGACCTGTTTCCTCTGCCTGCAATGTGGCGTCCAGTTCGCGGCGGCAGCGACGCCGCCGGACCATTGCCCGATCTGCGAGGACGAGCGGCAATATGTGCGCTGGGAGGGCCAGGCCTGGATCACGCCGCAAGAGCTCGCCGCCGGGCATCGGATCGTGATGAAGGACGACGCCGGCGTGCTCGCCTTCGGCATCGAGCCGCGCTTCGCCATCGGTCAGCGGGCGCTGCTGGCACAGACGCCGCACGGCAATGTGCTGTGGGACTGCATCTCGATGGTCAGCGACGAGGCGGTGGCCGAAATCAACCGAAGAGGCGGCCTGGCCGCGATCGCCATTTCGCACTGCCATTATTATTCGGCGATGGTCGAGTGGAGCGAAGCCTTTGGCGGCGTGCCAATCTATCTGCATGCCGATGACCGCAAGTGGATCATGCGGCCGCATCCGGCTGTTGTCAGTTGGCAGGGCGAGACGCGCGCCCTCAACCCCTCGCTGACACTTATCCGTTGCGGCGGTCACTTTGCCGGTGGCCAGGTGCTGCACTGGAAGCGCGACGGCGACGACGCCATCCTGGCCGGTGACATCTTGCAGGTGACGCCAACCCGCCGCCATGTCAGCTTCATGTACAGCTACCCGAACTACATCCCGCTCAATGCGCAGAAGGTAATCCACATCGCGTCGGCACTGGAGCCTTTCGCATTCGACCATATCTATGGCGCATGGTGGAACCAGAACGTCATCGGCGATGCAAAGACGGCATTTGCAAGATCTGTTGCGCGCTATCTGGCAGCGATGGCCTGAGGAATTCTTCGCCGCAGGATTGGAAATACCGGCAAACGCCGTAACAAATGCCTATTTTAGGCGAACTTGGGAAAGCAGCCCAATAGCAGCATGAGCTAAGAGGCAAAAATGGATGGTCACACCTACCCTGTTACCCGCACCGATGCCGAATGGCGCGCCCGGCTGACGCCGGAGCAATATGCGGTGATGCGCAATCACGGCACCGAGCGGCCGGGCAGTTGCGCGCTGCTTCACGAGAAGCGCGCCGGCACATTTTCCTGCGCCGGCTGCGACCAGCCCTTGTTCGAATCCAAGCTGAAGTTCGAGAGCGGTACCGGCTGGCCAAGCTTCAACGATCCGGTGCCCGGTTCGGTCGAGACGACCGTCGACCGCAGCTACGGCATGGTTCGCACCGAATGCCACTGCGCCCGCTGCGGCAGCCATCTCGGCCACGTCTTCGAGGACGGCCCGCCGCCGACCGGCCTGCGCTATTGCATCAACGGGGTCGCGCTGAAATTCGAGCCGGCTGCCTGACTGGAATCCAGACGTTGTCAAACAACGGCTTCCGCCGGCCTTTGCCGGCAGCACTGTTCGTCAGATCACCACCACCAGGATCAGCCACAGCACAGCCCCCAGCGTCATCAGCGAAGCCTTGACGCCGCCGGTTTTCTCGGCGGTCCGCCACACCGCAAAAGTCAGGAAGAAATTGTACGGCACCGGCGCGAAATGCACCGCCAGAACGAGAGCGAGCGGCAGCTTCAGCCCGAGCAGGATCAGCGCCAGCACCGACACGGCGATGTTGATCGCCGTGCCGACAAGGACAAGGTCGCGCCAGAACAGCCGGTCTAGCGGCGCCGTGCCTTGCCAGCGCGAGCGGAAGAAACCCGCCGCACGGACTGCCTTGCCGTCTTCGCCTTCGAAAGTCTCTGGCGCACTCATCGATGCGGCTTTCCCTCATTCGACAGCCGCAGAGATTTCCAAAGCAGCAAGCCTGTCAACGCAAATCGATCATCGCCACGCAAGCGTATGATTTGACAAATTGTCATCAAACGGTCGTGAAACCTTTCTACGTCGCCCTTGTTGGCGTTTCGGCAAAGACACCTTGCCGGACTCTGCCGCCTCCATCATCCAGTCGCCTGCCAAGGGAGGTCTTGAGATGAGCGATAATGTCTACAACGTGCTGTTTCTTTGCAACGCCAATTCGGCGCGATCGATCATGGCGGAAGCCATTCTCAGCCGGATCGGTGGCGGCAGGTTCAAGGCGTTTTCCGCCGGTTCGCAACCGAAGGGCGAGGTCAATCCCTACGCACTGCAGCTGCTCGAAAGCCTCGGCTACGATACGAGCTTCGCCCGTTCGAAAGGCTGGGACGAGTTTGCCGAGCCCGACGCGCCGGAAATGAATTTCATCTTCACGCTTTGCGACAGCACCGCGAATGAATCCTGTCCGATCTGGCCGGGTCATCCGATGACCGCGCTCTGGTCGATACCGGACCCAGCCAAGGCAGACGGCACCGAAGCCGAACTGCATCTTGCCTTTGCCGATGCCTATCGCATGCTCAACAACCGCATCTCGCTGTTCACCAATCTGCGGATGGATGCGCTCGACCATCTGGCGCTGCAACAGCATCTCGATCGGATTGGCCGCGACACGGCGAAGCCGAACTAACTCAAGCCACTGCGACGCGAATTCACGAACCGGCTTCGCCACCCTCGCCCAGCACCTCGGCAACGGCGCGCTCGAAACGCGATGCTTCCGTCACCAGCCAGTCGGCCATGGCCGGCCAATTGTCCTCGGCAAAACAGTTCACGCGCCACAGCGAATTGATGCCGAGGCCTTCGCAGCTCTGTTCCGGCCTGAGCTTCAACCTGTCTTCGATCGCCGGCTGGAACGGCTTCAACCGCGACCAGGCTTGCGTGGCACCGAACTTCTCGTTGCGGCCGAAGAAGACGCCGACATGGTTCTGCGCCGGCGCGACATACATGGAAAGGACCAAGGCGAAGTCGGGCAGCCCGCGCTGCCAGAACCAGGGTCCGCGCCGCGCCATCAGAGGCCTTTCTTCCGGATGCCGTTCCGCGAACAGCGTCCAGAAGCCGCGTTGGCGGAACTCAGAGGCGCGGCGGCCGCCAAAGTCGAATTCGCTCATGGTTCGACCCGTTGCGGGCGCAACCGGCGCCCAGGGCTGTACCAGCCTTACACCATGCCGAGTGCGGCTTTGTAGAGATCGAGGATGGTTTCCTCCTCTTGCCGCTCAGCCTGGTCCTTCTTGCGCAGCCGGATGATCGACCGCATCGCCTTGGTGTCGAAGCCGGTGCCCTTGGCCTCGGCAAACACTTCCTTGATGTCGTCGGCGATCGTCTTCTTCTCTTCCTCGAGCCGCTCGATGCGCTCGATGAAGGCTCGCAGCTGGCCGGCGGCAACAGTCTGGCTGGTCTCGGTGATGTCGTCGGCCATTTTTTCTCCGCGTCGTTTTCCATGCCGCGACTCACGAACCGTCGCGGCGAATTTGCAGCGGTTCGATGCCCGACCGGAGGCGACCGGTCAAGCTGTTATCGATGCGGCATGAAGGGCTGCCGCCAGACGCAGACAACTCTGCCTGAGCAACATTTCTGTCTCATCCGAAGGCGATCAGCAGATCCTTGGCGTCGATCTGGTCGCCGGTCTTGACCAGCACTTCGGCGACAACCCCATCACGCTCGGCATGCAATGCCGTCTCCATCTTCATCGCCTCGATGGACAAAAGCACGTCGCCGGCCTTGACCGCCTGGCCGGCGGCAACGGCGAGCGCCGAGACGACGCCCGGCATCGGTGCGCCGACATGCGCCTCGTTGCCGGGCTCGGCCTTGCGCCGCGCCTTGGCGGCGGAAGCGCCGTGCGCCCGATCCGGCACTTTGACCCGGCGCGGCTGGCCGTTGAGCTCGAAGAACACGGTGACCATGCCCTTCTCGTCGACATCGCCGATGGCCAGGCAGCGCACCACCAGCGTCTTGCCCTTCTCGATGTCGACAAAGATCTCGTCCTCCGGCTTCATGCCGTAGAAATAGGTCGGCGTCGGCAGCACGCTGACCGGCCCATAAGTTTCCTGCGCTGCGGTAAAGTCGGAGAAGACCTTCGGGTACATCAGCCACGAGGCGAATTCGAACTCGCTGAGCTTGCGTTCGAGCTTGTCTTCGATCTCCTTGCGGCTGGCCTTGAGATTGGCAGCTTTCAGCAGCGAACCGGGCCGCACGGCGATCGGTTTGTCGCCTTTCAGCACCTTCTTCTGCAGTGCCTCCGGCCAACCGCCGGGCGACTGGCCGAGGTCGCCGCGCAGCATCGACACGACCGAGTCGGGGAAGGCGATATCCCTGGCCGGATTTTCGACATCGGCAACCGTCAGGTCCTGGCTCACCATCATCAGCGCCATGTCGCCGACAACCTTGGACGACGGCGTCACCTTGACGATGTCACCGAACATCAGATTGACGTCGTGATAGGTCTGCGCCACTTCGTGCCAGCGCGTCTCCAGCCCGAGTGAGCGCGCCTGCTCCTTGAGGTTGGTGAACTGCCCACCCGGCATTTCGTGCAGGTAGACTTCCGAGGCCGGCCCCTTCAGGTCGCTTTCGAAGGCAGCATACTGGTTGCGCACCGCCTCCCAGTAGAACGAGATGTTCCTGATCCATTGCGGGTCGAGGCCCGGATCCCGCTCAGTGCCCTTCAGCGCCTCGACGACCGAGCCCAGGCAAGGCTGCGAGGTGTTGCCGGACAGGGCATCCATCGCCGCGTCGATGGCGTCGACACCGCTGTCCACCGCCGCCAGCACCGTCGCCGCCGACAGGCCTGACGTGTCGTGCGTGTGAAAGTGGATCGGCAGGTCGGTCGCCTCGCGCAGCGCCTTGAACAGTGCGCGGGCGGCATTCGGCTTCAAGAGCCCGGCCATGTCCTTGACCGCGACGATATGGGCGCCGGCCGCCTGCAACTCCCTGGCCAGCGCGACGTAGTATTTGAGGTCGTACTTGGCTCGGGCCGGGTCGAGTATGTCGCCGGTGTAGCAGATCGCTGCTTCGATCAGCTTGCCTTCGGCGCCGACCGCGTCCATGGCGACGCGCATGTTGTCGACCCAGTTCAAACAGTCGAAGACGCGGAACAGGTCGACGCCGCCGCTTGCTGCCTGTTTAACGAAATGCTGGACGACATTGTCGGGATAATTGGTGTAGCCGACGCCGTTGGCGCCGCGCAAAAGCATCTGCAGCAACAGATTGGGCGCTGCCTCGCGCACCAGCGACAGCCGCTCCCACGGGTCCTCGGTGAGAAAGCGCATGGCGACGTCGAAGGTCGCCCCGCCCCAGCATTCGAGCGACAAAAGCTGCGGCAGCGCGCGTGCATAGGTGCCGGCAATGCCGGCGATGTCATAGGTGCGCACGCGCGTCGCGAGCAGGGATTGGTGTCCGTCGCGCATCGTCGTGTCGGTGACCAGCACTTCTTTGCATGCGCGCATCCAGGCCGCGAATTTCTCCGGCCCAAGCGCGTCGAGCTTCTGCTTGCTGCCATCGGGCACGTTGCCGTTGAGGTAGGGCACCATGGGTGCCGCCGCATCGGCCTTAGGCTGCGGCCGGCCACGGGTTTCGGGATGGCCGTTGACGCTGACATCGGCCAGGTAGTTGAGCAGCTTGGTCGCGCGATCCTGCCGCTTCACGCTCGCGAACAGTTCCGGTGTCGTATCGATGAACTTGGTCGTATAGGAATTTTCGGCGAAACTTGGGTGATTGATGATCGCCTCGAGGAAGGTGAGGTTGGTCGCCACCCCGCGAATACGGAACTCGCGCAGCGCCCGGTTCATGCGGGCGATGGTCTCGGCCGGCGTCGGCGCCCAGGCCGTCACCTTCTCCAGCAGCGGATCGTAAAAGCGGGTGATGACCGCGCCGGAATAGGCGGTGCCGCCATCGAGGCGGATGCCGAAACCGGTGGCGCCGCGATAGGCGGTGATGCGGCCATAGTCGGGGATGAAATTATGCTCGGGATCTTCCGTGGTGATGCGGCACTGCAGCGCGTGGCCGTTGAGCCTGATATCCTTCTGCGCCGGCACGCCCGATTCCGCCGTGCCGATGGCAAAGCCATCGAGGATATGAATCTGCGCCTTGACGATGTCGATGCCGGTCACCTGCTCGGTGACGGTGTGCTCGACCTGGATGCGCGGATTGACTTCGATGAAGTAGAATGTGCCGGTGTCGGCATCCTGCAGGAACTCGACCGTGCCGGCGCCGACATAGCTCGTCTCGCGCGCGATCTTCAGCGCGTAGCCGCAAAGCTCTTCGCGCTGCGACATTTCGAGATACGGCGCCGGCGCGCGCTCGACCACCTTCTGGTTGCGGCGCTGGATCGAGCAATCGCGCTCGAACAGGTGCACGGCATTGCCGTGTGTGTCGCCCAGCACCTGGACCTCGACATGGCGGGCGCGCTCGATCAGCTTTTCGAGATAGACCTCGTCCTTGCCGAAGGCGGCTTTCGCTTCGCGCTTGCCCTCCGTCACCTCGCGGGCGAGATCGACTTCCGAGCGGATGGCGCGCATGCCGCGGCCGCCGCCGCCCCACGACGCCTTCAGCATCACCGGATAGCCGATCGTCCTGGCGAGCGCCTTCACCGTCCCGATGTCGTCCGGCAAGGGATCGGTGGCGGGGATTACCGGCACGCCGACCTCGATCGCCAGGTTGCGTGCGGCGACCTTGTTGCCGAGCCTGCGCATCGTATCCGGCTTGGGTCCGATGAAAATAATGCCGGCCTTGGCGCAGGCTTCGGCGAATTCAGGGCTTTCCGACAACAGCCCATAGCCCGGATGGATGGCATCGGCGCCCGAAAGCCTGGCGACGCGGATCACTTCCTCGATCGACAGATAGCTTTCGATCGGTCCCATATCCCTGTTCAGATGCGGCCCGCGCCCGACCTGATAGCTTTCATCCGCCTTGAAGCGGTGCAGCGAGTATTTGTCCTCCTCGGCCCAGATCGCCACGGTTTTGAGGCCGAGCTCGTTGGCCGCGCGGAAGACGCGGATGGCGATTTCGGACCGGTTGGCGACAAGGATCTTCGTGATTGCCAAGGACAAGGCTCCGGACGCTGACGGAAGGGGAACTGCGCCATGATTAACGCGAAAATGCTGCAGCGCAAACAAAATCGGGCGACGGCCATTAAACCGATTTAAATCCGCTCATTGGGTAGAGCGCCGCGCCTTCCCTCGAATGCGCAAAGGTGCCCCGAGGAAAGGTAAAACGGCACACATAAAAATGCCCGGCGCGAGGCGCCGGGCATTCCGAAATTGTCGTCGTCGGCAGGCTTACATCTTCTGGACGTAGGTGTATTTGCCGTCGTCGCCCTTCTTCCATTCGTACATGACGTAACCAGGCAGTGTCGGATCGCCCTTCTCGTCGTAGGAAAGATCGCCCAGCACGGTCTTGAACGGGCCATTGGCCTTGAGAGCCTTGGCAACTTCCATCGGATCGTTCGACTTGGCGGCTGTGGCGGCTCCCACGATCGCCTGCATGGCGGCGTAGGAATAAAGCGTGTAGGCCTCCGGCTCGAAGCCCTGCGCACGGAACTTCTCGACCAGTTCCTTGTTCTCCGGGATCAGACGCGGATCCGGGCCGAACGTGTTCAGCGTGCCCTCGACCGCGTCACCGGCGATTGAGGCCAGTTCGTTCGACACGATGCCGTCGCCGGAAACCAGCGTGGCCTTGAGGCCCTGGTCAGCCACCTGGCGGATGATCAGTCCGGCTTCGGTGTGCAGACCACCCCAATAGATGATGGAAACGCCGGCTTGTTTCATCTTGGCGATCAACGCCGAGAAGTCCTTGTCGCCGATATTGACGCCTTCATACATGACTTCCGTCACGCCGGCAGCGTTCATCGCCTTCTTGGTCTCGTCGGCAAGGCCCTGACCATAGGTCGTCTTGTCGTGGACGACCGCGATCTTGGCATCCTTGAAGTTCTCCGCGAGATAGGCGCCGGCGATGCTGCCCTGCTGGTCGTCGCGTCCGCAGGTACGGAACGTGTTCCACAGGCCGCGCTCGGTGAACTGCGGGTTGGTCGCGGCCGGCGTGATCTCGAGGATACCGTTCTCCGCGTAGACTTCCGATGCCGGGATCGAAACGCCCGAGTTGAAGTGGCCGACCACGAACTTGACGCCGTCGCCGACGAACTTGTTGGCGACCGAAATGCCCTGCTTCGGATCGGAGACGTCGTCACCGACCGTGAGCTTGACCTGCTCGCCGTTGATGCCGCCGGCCGCATTGATGTCGGCGACAGCCTGTTCGGCGCCCTTCTGCAACTGCGCGCCGAAGGCGGCATTCGGGCCGGTGATCGGACCGGCAACGCCGATCAGGACGTCAGCCCACGCGCTTCCGCTGAACGCGACGAGCGCGGTCAGGGCGACGGCGGACAAAAGTGATTTTCTCATGTAAAACGCTCCCATTTACAGAGTGGGCGTGGATGATGCTTTCATGCGATGCCCACCTTTACTCGCAGAAAGCGTACTTTGCCGATTTTCAGGCACTTGTCACGCCGATTCATCCGCGAAAAGGCGTTAATGATGAACGTCAACCTTTTGGTTTCCAACTCAAAAGCGATGCTCTTTCGTAGAGCCAGCTATACTGTGTCACCATCTGGTTGGTGCGCGTGTATTGATAGCCGATGAAGCCCAATATCATCAGGACGATGGTGTCGACGATGTAGTAGTGCAGCGAAAACATCGTGCCGCCGAACAGCGCGTGATGGATGAACCTTACGGCTATACCGAGGCCGAGCAAATAGGCGAACAATTGGACGACGCTGCGCCATGTCTGGGCGCAGGCCTTGCCCGTCATCCACGCCGCCCAGCCGCCAAGCAGGCAGGTGACGAAGAAGAACTGCCAGACCGAGGGTTCCTCATAGAGAATGCCCTGCATAATGAAGACTCCTGAACTCAGTGATGGCCGCCTTCGAGATAGGCGGCGCGCACGTCCGGATCGGCGAGCAGCTCCTTGCCGGTGCCGCTCATCGTCACGTTGCCGTTGACCATGACATAGCCGCGCGTGGCGAGCTTCAGCGCGCCGAAGGCGTTCTGCTCGACCAGGAACACGGTCAGCCCCTGCGTGCGGTTCAACTCTCGGATGGCGTCGAAGATCTGCTTGACGATCAGCGGCGCCAGGCCCAGCGACGGCTCGTCGAGCAAGAGCAGTTTCGGCCGCGCCATCAGCGCACGTCCGATCGAAAGCATCTGCTGCTCGCCGCCCGACAGCGTGCCGCCGCGCTGGGCAATGCGTTCCTTCAGGCGTGGAAACAGCGTGAACACCTTCTCGACGTCCTCGTCGTAGTGCTTGAGGTCGTCGAGGCTGGCGCCCATCTGCAGGTTTTCCATCACCGTCATGCGCGGGAAGATGCGCCGGCCCTCCGGAGACTGGGCGATGCGCATGCGCGCGATCTCATGGGTCGGCAACTGGGTGATGTCGGTGCCGGCGAAGGTGATGGTGCCCGCCCGCGCCCGTGGTGCACCAAAAATGGTCATCATCAGCGTCGACTTGCCGGCGCCATTGGCGCCGATCAGCGCCACGATCTCGCCCTGCTTGACGGTGACATCGACGCCGTTCAGCGCCCTGATGTTGCCGTAGTAGGTCTGGACGCCCTTGATGTCGAGCAGCGTTGTGCCGGCCATCATTCATTCCCTCCGCCCCGGTTGGAGTCGCCCGGTGTCTTGGGCTTTGCCGGAGCCTTGGCGGCCGGCTTTGTCGCGGAAGGTTTCTCCGTCGGTTTGGCTTCGGCCGGCGATGCGGGCCTTGCCGCCGCGCCCGACCTTGCATCGACCTGCCCGGCTTTCGACGCGCCCTTCGACACCGTGACGCGTTCGCCCTCACTGTGTCCGACGGTGTCGATCACTGGCCCGGCGAAATACGAGGACGACGAGTCCGGACCGTGCGTCGAATCCGGGCCGGTGTCGAGTTGCTCGATGACGTCTTCGTCGCCGACCTCGATCAGCACCGTCTCGACGTCCTCGTCTTCGACGCCAAGATAGGCGGCGATGACACGCGGGTCGGTGCGCACCGCATGCGGACTGCCGTCCGAGATCTTGCGCCCGTATTCGAGCACCACGACATGGTCGGAAATCTGCATGACCACCGCCATGTCGTGCTCGATCAGCAGGATCGAGGTGCCGGTGTTGTCCTTGATGTCCATAAGGAGCGCGTTGAGCGCCATTGATTCCTTCGGATTGAGCCCTGCCGCCGGTTCGTCGAGGCAGAGCAGTTCCGGACCCGTGCACATGGCCCGCGCGATCTCCAGGCGCCGCTGCGCGCCGTAGGGCAAGTCGCCGGCCGGATCGTCGGCTCGATCGACGAGGTCGGCCTTTTCCAGCCAGTGCTTGGCGAGATCGATCGACTCGGCCGACGCCGTCCGGTAGCCGCTGAAGCCAAACAGGCCGAGGACAGTGTAGCCGGACGCCTTCATCAGCTTGTTGTGCTGCGCCACCAGCAGGTTCTCCAGCAGCGTCATGCCGGAAAACAGGCGGATGTTCTGGAAGGTGCGCGCCACCTTGGCTCGCGCCGGAATCTCATGGTTCGGCAGCCGTTCGAGCAGATAGCTCGAGCCGTCGCGCCGGTTGAGCGTGAGCATGCCCTCAGACGGCTTGTAGAAGCCGGTGATGCAGTTGAACACGGTTGTCTTGCCGGCGCCGTTCGGCCCGATCAGCGCGGTGATCTCGCCGCGCCTGGCCTGGAAGGACAGGTCGCCGATGGCGACCAGACCGCCGAACTTCATCGACAGATGTTCGACCTGCAGGATGGCATCGTTCACGGATGGGTTCGCATCGCTCATCAGCCGTGGCCCTCCTTGGTGAAGGAGCCGGATACAGCCCTGCTCTCCTTGAGAAAGGCTGTCGGTTCACGACTGCCGACGAAGCCGCGCGGCTTCCACAACATGACGATGACCATGGCCATGCCGAACAGCAGCATGCGGTAGAGTTCCGGCGTGAAGTCGGGACCGAAGACCTGCTTCAGGAAATCGAGTTCGCGCAGCACCTCGGTGCCACCGATCATCACCATGGCAGCGACGGCGATGCCGACCAGCGAACCCATCCCGCCGAGCACGACGATGGCGAGGATGATGGCCGATTCCAGGAAGATGAAGGATTCGGGGCTGACGAAACCTTGCCGCGCGGCGAAGAACGAGCCGGCGAAGCCGCCGAACATGGCGCCGGTGGCAAAGGCGGTGAGCTTGGTGGTGGTGGTGTTGATGCCGAGCGAGCGGCAGGCGATCTCGTCCTCGCGCAGCGCTTCCCAGGCGCGGCCGACGGGCATGCGCCTGAGCCTTATGGTGACGAAGGCGGTGAGCAGGCAGAGCCCGAGGATCAGGTAGTAGAGGAAGATTTTGTAATAGGCGCTCGACGTGGCGATGTCCAAGACCTTGGCGATATAGTTCGGATCCGAGACGTTGAACGACATCAGTCCGAAAAACGTGACCTTGGGAATGCCGGAGATACCGGCCGAGCCGTTGGTAACCTCACGCCAATTGATCAGCACGAGACGAATGATCTCGCCGAAGGCCAGCGTCACGATCGCCAGATAGTCGCCACGCAGGCGCAGCACCGGAAAGCCGAGCAGCACCCCCCAAAAGGCGGCCATGGCGCCGGCGGCAGGCAGCAGGATCCAGAACGACAGGCCGTATTGCGTGCCGAGCAGCGCATAGGCATAGGCGCCGACGGCATAGAAGGCGACATAACCAAGGTCGAGCAGGCCGGCGAGGCCAACGACGATGTTCAGCCCCCAGGCCAGCATGACATAGATCAGGATCTGAATGCCGTAATTGTCGACCCATTTCAGAGAACCCTGGAACCCGGCGGCCACCGATCCTCCATACACAGCAAGCACCAGCACAACGATGATTGGGTAGAGCGCCAGTGCGGTTATGCCCAATGCCGAGAAATGGGCATGGATGAAGGTGCGGAAATAAAACATCACCGAGGCGAGGGCGTAGATGGTCGCCAGCGCTCTCAGGAACCGTGCATAACCGGCCAGGCCGGGGCCCAGCAATCCGTCAAGGGAGCCGGCAAGGAAAACCAGCACGGCCACTATGACGATGGCAGCGATGAAATACGGCAGGCGGAAGAACCGCGCCGCCATGCTCTGCGGTAGCAGGCCGGTGGCGACGTCGACGATCTTCTGATTTGCCAGGAAAGGCTGTCCGTAGGCGACATAGAGAAAACGGCCAGCCATGGTCAGCACGACCACGACTGCAAGAAGCCACCAGCGCTGTACAAGTATCAGCTCGTTGGAGATGTTCTGATCGGTCCTCAGGCCGATGAACAGCACGAACAGGCCGAGCGCGATGGCGCCGGCATAAAGCGCTTCGCGGGTAGCGCGCTGCATGGGAGTGGCGACGATGTCGCGCTCCGGAGACGTGGTGACCGCCATGAACTCAGACCTTTTCGACTTCTGGCCGGCCGAGAATGCCGGAAGGCAGGAAGATCAGCACGATCGCCAGGATGGAGAAGGCCGCGACGTCCTTGTAGTCGATCGAGAAATAAGCCGACCACATGCTTTCGATGAAGCCGATCATAAGCCCGCCGAGCACGGCGCCGGGCAACGAGCCGATGCCGCCGAGCACGGCCGCGGTGAACGCCTTCACGCCGGGCGTGAAACCGTCGGAGAAGGCGATGACGCCATAATACATCAGGAACAGCGTGCCGGCGACGGCGGCAAGGGCCGCACCCATGACGAAGGTGATCGAGATGGTACGGTCGACGTCGATGCCGAGCAACGCCGCCATCTTGCGATCCTGCTCGCAAGCCCTTTGGGCTCGACCCAGCGAGGTCTTGTTGACCAGGTACCAGAACAGCGCCAGCAGCAGCGCGGTGACGATGACGATGACGATTTGCTTCAGCGACACGCTGACGCCCTCGATATTATAGACCTTGGACACCATCGGCGGGATCGGCTTGTTGCGCGGCCCCTGCGTCACCTGGACGAAGTTCGACAGCGCGATCGACATGCCGATCGCGGTGATCAGCGGCGCCAGCCGGAACGACCCGCGCAACGGCCGGTAGGCTACCTTTTCGATCGTCCAGTTGTACAGGCTGGTCAACAGCATCGCGACGATCATCATGACCAGCAGCGCGATCACCACCGGCACCGAATAGAACATCGCGCCGAGGATGAGGAAAACGATGAGGGCGGCGAAGGCGCCGACCATGAAGATGTCGCCATGGGCGAAATTGATCATGCCGATGATGCCGTAGACCATCGTGTAGCCGATCGCGATCAGTCCATAGATCGATCCCAGCGTCAGCCCATTGATAAGCTGCTGGACAAAATACTGCATGCTGTCGTGGCTCCCCTGGAATGTCGCCCATGCAGACGCATTCCTTTTCGTATTTCCCCTAGTCGTAAAGTTTCGAGCCCGGATTGCAACGTCATTCTTTAATCGGCATGCGTGATTTTGAAGCACGCAATCGGATTGCCCGTTCTTCCCTTCCCGGCCTCTGGACTATCGCCGACCCTATCATTGGCCTAACGCAATGTCTTTGGCGATTCGTCGTCAAACTGCACGATGCTTCGAAGGAATCGCCGTAAAAATAAGTTGATGAGCGGGATCGTTGCGCCGTCTGGGCAATCGATCCTTGCATTCTGTTCGATTCCCCTGCGTCAGGATTCTCTCTATTTGACGACGAATCCGTGCGCGAACGGATCGCGATCGTCGATGAAGATCGTGTTCAATCCGGTCATGCGCGCCCAGCCGCCGATCGAGGGGATGATCGCCGGCTTGCCCGCCACCGTGACTTCCTTCTCGACCCTGCCCTTGAACAGCGAGCCGATGATCGATTCGTGGACGAATTCGTCGCCGGTCCCAAGCTTGCCCTTGGCGTGAAGCTGCGCCATCCGCGCCGAGGTGCCGGTGCCGCAAGGCGAGCGGTCGATCGCCTTGTCGCCGTAGAAGACGGCGTTGCGCGCATCAGCCTGGCTGTCGGTCGGCGCGCCCGTCCACAGTATGTGCGACAGCCGGCCGATGCCGGGATTCTCGGGATGCACGAAGGCGTATTTTTCGTTGAGCCGCTGCCGCACCACCGGGCTCCAGGCGATGAGGTCGCCGGCAGAGTGGTCGGCCATGTCGCGAAAGGTCTTCTGCGGCTCGACGATGGCGTAGAAATTGCCGCCATAGGCGACATCGACTCTGATCTCGCCGAGCTGCGGACATTCGACAGTCAGACCCTCCGCATGGAGGAAGGACGGCACGTTGGTGATGCGCACCTCCTCGACATAGTCGCCGACCTGCCTGTACTCGGCGGTGACCAGGCCGGCCGGCGTGTCCAGCCTGAGCAAGCCCGGTGTCTTCGGCTTGACCAGCCCGTGCTCGATGGCCATCGTCACCGTGCCGATGGTGCCGTGACCGCACATTGGCAAGCAGCCCGAGGTTTCGATGAACAGGATGGCGATGTCGCAATCGGGCCGCGTCGGAGGATAGAGGATCGAGCCGGACATCAAATCATGGCCGCGCGGCTCGAACATCAGCCCTGTTCGGATCCAGTCATATTCGGCCAGGAAATGCGCGCGCCGCTCCATCATCGTCGCGCCGTTGAGCTGCGGTCCGCCCCCGGCGACCAGCCGCACCGGATTGCCGCAGGTGTGACCGTCGATGCAGAAGAAGGAGTGGCGCGCCATTTCTAGATCCCGTCAGAAGCGGTTCGGAGAAAACGGAGACAGATCAAACACCGGATTTTGGCCGAGAATGAGATCGCGAACCAGGCGTCCGGTGGCAGCCGCCTGGGTGAGGCCGAGATGGCCGTGGCCGAAGGCATAGACTATCGTGCCGGCCCGCCTGGCGCCACCGATCACCGGCAGCGAATCCGGCAGCGATGGCCGCAATCCCATCCATTCGCGGCCGCCGGCCGGGTCAAGCCCCGGCAGGAATTTCTGTGCCTTGTCGAGCAGCGCTTTCGAGCGGGCGTAGTTGGGCGGCCGCTCGATGCCGCCGAGCTCGACCGCGCCGCCGACGCGCACGCCGGTTTCAAGCGGCGTGACGACGAAGCCGTGGCCGGAGAAGATCAGTTGCCGCTTCACGTCGAAGGCGGTCTTCGGCAGCGTCGTGTTGTAGCCGCGCTCGGTCTCGAGCGGGATGCGGTCGCCGATATGTTTCGCCAGGAGATGCGACCAGGCGCCGGCGGCGATGACGAGGCATTTTGCCTGCCGCACCGTGCCGTCGGCCAGCGTCAATGTCGCGCCGTCCTGTCCCGCCCCGACGTGGTCGATCCGAGCCTTTTCGAAACGCGCGCCCTTGGTTTCGGCATAGGCCCAGATCGCTTTGCCCAATAATTTCGGATCCGTAACGGTCTTCCATCCCGGCACGAAAGTGCCCTTGACGAATCGCGGCGACAGGCCCGGCTGCAAGGCGGCGAGCGCATCGCCCTCGACATGGCTGAAGCCGATGCCGAAGCGTTGCCTCGCCGCCCAGCCGGGCAGCGACGCCTTGTATTCGGCCTCGCTCTCGTAAAGTTCGAGCGAGCCGTCCTCGCGCAGCATATTTTCGGTGCCTGAGCGCGCCATCAGCCCGGCCCATTCGGCCTCGGCGAGCCGCATCATCGCGGCCTGCGCCGCGAGGCTGGCCTCGTAGCGGCCGCTTTGCCCGGCGCGCCAGAAGCGAACAAGCCAGGGCAGCAGCTTCGGCAGGTAGGCGGGCGGGATGCTGAGCGGGCCGAGCGGATCGGCAAGCCATTTCGGCAGATGCCTGATCATGCCCTTGTGGGCCAGCGGCAGCACATCGGAAAAGGCCAGGGCGGCGGCATTGCCGGAACTCGTTTCCTCGCAGATCCCCGTCCGATCGAAGATCGTGACGTTTCGCCCCGCCTCGGCCAGATAGGTGGCGACACAGATGCCGATGATGCCGCCGCCGACAATGGCGATGTCGACCGTCTGGTTTGGCGCCGCCACTATTGGATTTCTCCAGGACTGAGGGACTTTGTCATCAATGGGTTTTTCCGGTCGGACTGAACGGCCACCCAGCCGAGGCTTTGATAGAACCCCTCTGCCTCCTTAGCGGCATTGACTTCAAGCCGCTCCAAACCAACGTGGCGGGCATAGCTCTCGACTTCCTGCATGAGAATCCGGCCTAGGCCACGCCGCTGCAGATTCGGTTTGATGGCAACAAGCCTGACAACGCCGAGGCGCGGACCAGCAACGTCTAGTCTGGCAGTGCCTACCGGCTTGCCATCGTGCATGAGGAGCAGTGGGTGATTGCTCGTAAGACGGTCGTCGGGATGCTGTTCGTCATATCCATCCAGGCCCCGGTTCTCCCAAAGAACCCGCTTACGAATACGGTGATATGCCGCCCAATCTCCATCGCTTTCGACACGTTTGAGACGGATCCGAGACGGCATAAGACCTTCCTCAAAACCTCGGCAGCTCCGGCCGCGCCGCCAGCGCATCCCGGACGATCTTCTCGACCATCTTGCGGCGCTCGCCCGACAGCGGCTGGCGCGGCATGCGCACGCGGTCGTTGGTGTTGATCGCCAGGACTTCGGCGAGCTTGATGTTCTGCACCAGATAGGTCGACACGTCGAGGTCGAGCAGCGGCCGGAACCAGCGGTAGATTGTCAGCGCCTCCTCGCGGCGGCCCTGCTTCATCAACTGGTAAATCGCGACCGTTTCGCGCGGAAACGCGGTGACCAGCCCGGCCACCCAGCCGATGGCGCCGACCGACAGCGCCTCGAACGCCAGATTGTCGACGCCGGTGAACAAATCATAGCGGTCGCCGAAGCGGTTGATGATTTCGGTCGAGCGGCGGATGTCGTCGGAGGATTCCTTGATGGCGACGAAGCGCTTGTCCTTCGCCAGTTCCTCCATCTGATCGACGGTGACGTCGACGCGGTAGGCAAGCCGGTTGGAGTAGATCATCACCGGCAGGTCGCCGGCCTCGGCGACGGCGCGCAGTGCGGCAACCGTCTCCTCCGCATTGGTGTGATAGATCGGGCTCGGCACCACCATCAGCCCGTTGGCGCCCTCTCTGGCGGCGCGGCGCGCGATCGCCGCCGCCTCGCGGGTGCCGGCTTCGTTAACCGTCAGCAGAACCGGCTTGCCGCCGGCGATCTTCTGCGCGGTCTTCAGCACGTCGATCTTCTCGTCATGCGAGAGCATCGGCCCCTCGCCGAGCGAGCCGCAGACAATGATGCCGTCGCAGCCAGCCTCCATCTGCAGCGCAAAGCAGCGCTCCATCTCGGCATGGTCGAGGCGGTCGTCCTCAGTGAATTTGGTCGTGACGGCGGGGAGAACTCCTGTCCACATAGCGGTGCTCCATCTGATATATCAGTCGTATATTTATTAGGAAACGGACTGTCAACACGGATTTCGGTATGATATACCAAAAATATATCAGGAGCTCGCCTTTGATATTCAATGAAACAAGCCCCGCATTCGAGCCAGTGGCGGCGAAAGCCTACCGCGTGCTCGAGCACATGATCGTGACGCTCGAACTGGCGCCTGCAAGCTTCATCACCGAAGGCGCGCTGATCGACAGGCTGGGGCTCGGCCGCACGCCGGTGCGCGAGGCGATCCAGCGGCTGGCGTGGGAGGGACTGCTGGATGTCCGGCCGCGTGCCGGCATCGCCATTGCCCCGCTGCATCCCGGCGACTGGTTGCGCGTTCTCGATGCGCGGCGTGGCGTCGAGGTGGTTCTTGCCCGCTCGGCCGCCCGCTTCGTCACCCGCGAGGCCGCCGACCTGTTTCACGACGCGGCACTGGCCATGCAGAGGGCGGTGATATCGGGCAATGTGCTGGCCTTCATTCAGGCCGACAAGGCGCTCGACGAGGCGCTGGCGCTGGCGGCCGACAATCCCTTCGCCGCGCGGCTGGCAGCTCCCTTGCAGACCCACAGCCGCCGCTTCTGGTTCCGCTACAAGGCCGATACCGGGCTTGCCGAATCGGCCGAGCACCATGTCGCGCTGATCCGCTCGATCCTCGACGGCGACGAGGACGCCGCCGCCAAGGATGCCAAGCGCCTGATGGCGCTGCTGCGCGGCCATGCCGCGGCGGCTGCCACGCGCTAGAGATCGGCATCAAGCTTCGGCAGGCTCTTTGAGTTCCGCCCACAGGCGCTGAGCATCGCTCAATTCGTCATGCGTCCTGGTCGGTCGGGACCACCACGTTTTCCCAATGTTCGCCGGCCGCGACAATGCAGCTTCTGCCGGCGACGTCGGTGACGATGATCGTCCAGCTTCCGCTGTCGGCGACATAGACTTCCATAATCGCCATCTGACCGATCAGCCCGAAAGCAAACTGTCTTTCCTGGAACTGCTCGCTCAGGTGGGCGACGAGATCGCGATGTTCAACGCAGTATTGATATTGGGCGCTTGCGGCGTTGGTACCCACCGCCAATGCGCCAGCAAGAATGAGGGTTTTCAACCCAACCAACAGCGATTTGCGCGCCATAGGGCATCTCCTTTGCCATCACGTCCGGCAAAGGAAGAGCCCTCATTTTGCCGGAACGATCCAGGCCGGTCCCGACGTCATCATCATCGCGTCGTTCCTTTCCGTGTTCCGGTCTGTCATCAGCGGGGACGAATCAAAATGTTCCCACTATGTTCCATATATGGTGTCGGCAACAAAAAAGCGCAAGCAGGCGCCCGCTGGGGCGCCTGTGGATCCGTTTCATGGTCGTCGCCGAGAACCGCGGCCTGCGCGCGCGCGGCTATGCTAAGGCGGCTGCCGCCCGCTAGGCGGCTCAGGTCCCTGGCAGCGCCGCTGTCTTCACAGCGCTCTCCCAGCCTTCACCCACCGAAACCACGCAGCTTTGACCGCGTGTGTCGCTGGCGAGGATGGTCCAGGTGCCCTGATCGGAAACGAAGACTTCAACAATCACATTCGGATTGACGACGCCGATCGCGGTTGGATTTTCCCGGAACTTCTCGCCGAGCGCCCTGATCATGTCGGCTCGTGGCGCGCATTGTTCGGCTGCTGTTGCCGGGGCCGCGGAAAACGCGGCGGCCGCCGCGCCAAGTATCGACACCATGAGACGTGTCATCTCACACCTCCTTGCGCCGGCCGTACCCCCCGAAGCTGTCGCCAGCGCCGTTGGTCGATCTGCCGCGTCTCCTTTGCGGCAGGATTGCAAGTTAAGGCTTCTGCTGTCCGCCTGGTTCCATCACATTAGCGTTCAGGCATACACGCGGCCGCGACCAGTCGGCAAAAAGGCCCGGTCTCTGGCCGGGCCTTTTTCGTCTTCAATCATAAAATCTGGAGCTGTTTGTCGACTGGCTAATTCATCGTCGGGATGACGAACTCGGCGCCGTCCTTCACGCCTGCCCGCGCGCCCGCAGCCGAAGGCGAGGACGCGCAGGACAAGCAACCGTCCGGCTAATTCATCGTCGGGATGACGAATTCGGCGCCGTCCTTCACGCCGGACGGCCAGCGCGAGGTCACCGTCTTGGTCTTGGTGTAGAACCGGAATGCGTCCGGTCCGTGCTGGTTGAGGTCGCCGAAGGAAGACGCTTTCCAGCCGCCGAACGTATAGTAGGCGATCGGCACCGGGATCGGCACGTTGATACCGACCATGCCGACCTGGACCCTCGAGGCGAAATCGCGGGCGGCATCGCCGTCGCGGGTGAAGATGGCGACGCCGTTGCCCATTTCGTGATCGTTGGCGAGCTTGATCGCGTTCTCGTAGGTCGGCGCACGCACTACCGAGAGCACCGGCCCAAAAATCTCTTCCTTGTAGATGCGCATATCGGCGGTCACGTTGTCGAACAGGCAGCCGCCCATATAGTAGCCGTTCTCATAGCCCTGCATGGAAAAGCCGCGCCCGTCGACGACCAGCTTGGCGCCTTCCCTGACGCCGATGTCGACATAGCCCTTGACCCGCTCCAGCGCCTGCGCCGTCACCAGCGGGCCGAAATCGGCGGACGAATCCGTCGATGGGCCGACCTTCAGGCTTTCGACGCGCGGCACCAGCTTTTCCATCAGCCGATTGGCGGTATCGTTGCCGACCGGGACAGCCACCGAGATCGCCATGCAGCGCTCGCCGGCAGAGCCGTAGCCGGCGCCGATCAGCGCGTCGACGGTCTGGTCCATGTCGGCGTCGGGCATGATGATCATGTGGTTCTTGGCGCCGCCGAAGCACTGCACGCGCTTGCCGGCCGCGCAGCCGCGCGAATAGATGTACTGGGCGATCGGCGTCGAGCCGACGAAGCCGATGGCCTTGATATCGGGATCGTCGAGGATGGCGTCGACCGCCTCCTTGTCGCCGTTGACGACGTTGAGAATGCCCGCCGGCAGGCCGGCCTCGATGAACAGTTCGGCGATGCGCATCGGCACGCCCGGGTCGCGCTCCGAAGGCTTCAGGATGAAGGCGTTGCCGCAAGCGATAGCCGGCGCGATCTTCCACAACGGGATCATCGCCGGAAAATTGAACGGCGTGATGCCGGCAACGACGCCGAGCGGCTGGCGCATCGAATAGACGTCGATGCCGGGGCCGGCGCCGTCGGTGAACTCGCCCTTCATCATGTGCGGCGCGCCGATGCAGACCTCGACCACTTCCAGGCCGCGCTGGATGTCGCCCTTGGCGTCAGCGATGGTCTTGCCGTGCTCGCGCGCCAGAATGTCGGCCAGCGCATCATATTCCCGGGCGACCAATTCGAGGAATTTCATCAGGACGCGCACGCGCCGCTGCGGATTGGTCGCCGCCCAGCCGGGCTGCGCCGCCTTGGCGTTCTCCACGGCTGCGCGCAGCTCCGCCTGCGAAGCCAGCGCCACGGTGCCGCGCACCGTGCCGTCCATCGGCTGCATGACGTCCTGCTTGCGGCCGCTGGTCCCGGCGACACGCTTGCCGCCGATGAAATGACCGTAGTCGATCATGGTTTTCTCTCCCTGTATTTGTGATGCGGCATTGTCCGCCTTTGCGCCGCCGATGGCAACGTGAGCGGAAACGCAACCGTTGTGCAGAAAATAGAGTGCGAGCGACGCCTGTGCATCAATTGCCGCAAATGATAGGGTGCAGGTCCTAGCGGCAAGGATTGAGAAATTGAGTTCCTTCGCGCCCCCCTCTGTCCTGCCCTCCTTGCCAAAACGTGGCATCTCCCCCTCTAGGGGGGAGATTGCGCCGTCATCTTTGCCTTCGCCAAACATCGACGCTGTTAAGGAAGAGCTGTCAGCGGAGCTGCCAATCTCCCCAGATGTCCGGCAGGACAGAGGGGGGTGCCACGGAACGCAACGTCGACGATTGTCATCCGGACCCTCCTCATGAACTGGGATGACGTCCGCATCTTTCTTGCGGTGGCGCGTGCCGGCCAGATACTTGGCGCGGCCAAGCGGCTGGAGCTGAACCACGCCACTGTCTCGCGCCGCGTCGCCGCGCTCGAGGATGCGCTGCGCACAAAACTCTTTCGCCGGCTGACCACCGGCAGCGAGTTGACGCCGGCGGGCGAGCGTTTCCTCGACATCGCCGAGCGCATGGAAGGCGACATGATCGCCGCGCGCGCGACCGTGGCGGGCGAAGGCGACGACGTCTCCGGCACCGTGCGCATCGGCGCCCCTGATGGTTTCGGCGTTGCCTTCCTGGCCAAACGACTCGGCGCACTGACGGCGCTTCACCGCGAACTCACCATCCAGCTGGTGCCGGTGCCGCGTTCCTTCTCGTTGTCAAGGCGCGAGGCCGACATCGCCATCACCGTGGAGCGACCGACCGAAGGCAGGCTGGTGGCGGGAAAGCTGGTCGATTACACGCTCGGCCTGTTCGCGTCCCGCGCCTATGCCGACGCGCATGGCCTGCCGCAGACGCCGGCCGAGCTTGGCCGGCACACGCTGATCGGCTATGTGCCGGACCTCATCGTCAGCCCCTCGCTCGACTATGCGGCCGAGTTCAGTGCCGACTGGCGCACGAGCTTCGCCATCTCCTCGGCGCTCGGCCAAGCCGAAGCGGTGCGCTCCGGCGCCGGCATCGGCATCCTGCACACTTTTGTCGCCCACTCGATGCCGGAACTGGTGGCCGTCGACATCGTCGCGCCCATTCGCCGCGCCTACTGGCTGGTCTATCACGAATCGGTCAGGCCGCTGCGCCGCGTCCAGATCGTCGCGAGCTTCATCACCAGGGCGGTGGAACGGGAGCGGAGCCTGTTCGTCTGACGATATTTTCTCTGACGCGGCGAGGTGTGCTGGAGACTGATGCCGAGTCACGCGGCAAGTTCCTCCGCTCAAATGCGTGAAGAAGCCTTCCGATCCTACCGCTGGTATCGCTCCGGTCCGAGATCGCGGACATCGATGTCCGGCACCCGGCTGGAAATGATGTCGGCCAAGACCTTGGCCGAGCCGCAGGCCATGGTCCAGCCGAGCGTGCCGTGGCCGGTGTTGAGATAGAGGTTGGAAAACTCGGTGCGGCCGATCAGCGGCGGCCCGTCCGGCGTCATCGGCCGCAACCCGCACCAGAAGGTCGCCGACCGCATGTCGCCGCTGCCTGGAAAAAGGTCGCCGAGCGAATGTTCGAGCGTGCGCCGCCGCGATTCATGCAGCGTCAGGTCAAAGCCGGAAATCTCCGCGGTGCCACCGACGCGGATGCGATCGCCGAGCCTGGTGATCGCCACCTTGTAAGTCTCGTCCATCACCGTCGAGACCGGTGCTGCGGCAGCATCCTTGATCGGCACGGTGATCGAATAACCCTTGACCGGATAGACCGGGATAGGTCGTTTCAGATAGCGCATGAACTTTGCCGAATAGCTGCCCATCGCCATCACATAGGCGTCGGCGGCCTTCCATCCCTTGCTCGTATTGATATTGGCGATCTGGTTGCGCTTGCGCGCGATGCGCCTGATCGACGTATCGTATTCAAAGGTGACGCCGCGCGCTGCGCAGAGCTCTGCCAGACGGTCAGTGAACATCTTGCAGTCACCGGTCTCGTCGCCCGGCAGCCGCAGGCCGCCGACGAACTTTTCACGGATCCCTGCCAAGCCCGGCTCGGCCGCGATGCAGCCGTCGGGATCGAGGATCTCGTAGGGAACGCCATATGTCTTCAGCACCTCGACATCGCCGGTTGTGCCATCGAGCTGCTGTTGCGTGCGAAAAAGCTGCAGCGTTCCCTTGCTGCGCTCGTCATAGGCGATACCGGTCGCCTCGCGCAGCGCTTTCAGCGTGTCGCGGCTGTATTCGGCCAAAGGCACCATGCGCGCCTTGTTCACTGCATAGCGCTCGGCGGTGCAGTTGCGCAGCATCCTGACCAGCCATACCCACATATGTGGATCGAGAGTCGGCCGCACCACCAGAGGCCCATGCTTCATCAGCAGCCATTTGATCGCCTTCAGCGGGACGCCGGGACCGGCCCAGGGCGAGGCGTAGCCTGGCGAGATCTCGCCGGCATTGGCAAAGCTGGTTTCCAGCGCCGGGCCCTTCTGGCGGTCGATCACCGTCACTTCATGGCCGGCCTCGGCCAGGTAATAAGCAGTGGTGACCCCGATGACGCCGCCGCCCAGCACGAAGATCTTCATCGCATAGTTCTCCAGAACGATGTCTTGTCAGCTGGCGGCATCGTGGCTTTCTGTCTGCCGGATTTTGCCGCGTCCGCCAAGTGCCCAAGCATGTCGCCCAAAAGTACGCAGGAGGTTTTGGGACGACGACACATGCCTAAAAAAAAGCCCGCGCGCTATCCATTCAAATAGCGCCGGTGAAAGCGGTGTCCGAGGCTGGTCAGGATTTCATAGCCGATGGTGCCGGCGTGGCCGGCCGCCTGGTCGACCGTCTGCGACGGGCCGATCAGTTCGACGAGGTCGCCCGCCTTCAGCCTGCTGGGCGGCAGGGCCGAAATGTCGAGGACGATCGAATCCATCGACACACGGCCCAGGAACGGCAAGCGCACATTTTCGAACCAGGCGGCCGAGGCCGCACGTCGATGCCAGCCGTCGGCATAGCCAAGCGAGATCGTTGCGGCGATCAGCGAATCGGTGACGTGAACAATATGGCCATAGCCGACGCCGGCTCCCCTCTCGAGGCTGCGCGTCTGGATGATTTTTGCTTGAAGCCGCACCACCGGCAGCATCGGATTTTCCTGCGCTGGCGTCGGATTGATGCCGTAGAGCGCCGCACCGGGCCGGGCAAGGTCGTAGTGAAAGGACTGCCCAAGAAAGATGCCGGAGGAATTTGCGAGCGAGGCCGGCGCCTTTGGCAGCATCCTTCGCAGCCGCTCGAATTCCAGCCGCTGCTGCTCGTTGGCCGGATGTCCGGGCTCGTCGGCGCGCGCGAGATGGCTCATCACGAAGGTGACGTCGATACCGTCGAAAGCCTGCGGGTCGGCAGCGACGGCCTCCACCTCGGCTGCCGCCATGCCGAGCCGCGACATGCCGCTGTCGACCTGGATTGCAGCCCTGAGCTTGCGGCCAGCCCGCTGCGCCGCCACGCGCCAGGCGGCGAGCTGGCCGGCGCTGTTGATGACCGCGCCCAGTCCCGCTGCGACGGCTTCGCTTTCGGCGCCCGGCTGAATGCCGTTCAGCACATGGATCGCCGCCCGTGCGCCGAGCGCCTGGCGCAGCAAGGCACCCTCGGCCAGATGCGCGACGAAAAAAACAGCGCAGCCTTCGGCCGCCAGCGCGGCCGCCACCTGCGGCCCGCCGAGCCCGTAGCCGTCGGCCTTGACGACACCGGCGCAGCCGACACCGCCCAACCGCGCCTTGAGCCGCCGGTAATTTTCGCGGATGGCGCTGAGATCGACGGTCAATATGGCGCCGGCCGCCGCTTCGCTGATCGGCGCGGCTTTGACGGCGACCCTTTCAGAAAGAGATTTTTTGGAAATGCCGTTCATGCCAATCCCGTCTGCAGCGGATTGGCCATCAATAAGGCCACCGCGCCGACGCGGCAACCGTGGTCGGCGCGAGCTCGGCTTGCGCCAAGCTACGCAACCAGGTGCCGGAATGCCGCAACCACATCCTCATAGACCTGACGCTTGAACGGCACGATCAGGTCGGGCAATTCCTCCATTGGCCGCCAGGCCCATCTGTCGAACTCGGCGGTGTGGCCGCCCGGCGGCGGATTGATCTCAATCTCGCTCAAATCGCCGTGAAAGCGGAAGGCGAACCATTTTTGCGTCTGGCCGCGATACTTTCCCTTGAAGGCGACGCCGACCAGATGGGCCGGCAGGTCGTAAAATATCCAGTTCGGCGCCTCATCCAGCAACGAGACGCTGCGCATGCCGGTTTCTTCGTAGAGTTCCCGCTGTGCCGCCTGCAGCGGCTCTTCGCCCTTGTCGATGCCGCCCTGCGGCATCTGCCAGAGCTGCGTCGTGCCGGCGAATTCGCTGTCCGGCTCGGCAATGCGATGCCCGACCCAGACCAGCCCGTCTCCGTTGAGGACCATCGCTCCGACGCAGCGACGATAGGGCAGCGTCTCGGGGTCGACCGGTTTTTTCTTCGCCATGCTCAACCTTTTTCCGGATCCACCGCCACTGCCGAAATCGGCACGATCTCGATGCCGCGCTTCTTGGCCTCGATCACCCAGGACGACACGGTATCGACCGTCAGGTCGAAGGCCGAGCCGATGCCGACGGCAAAGCCTTTCGCCCGCGCGGTGGCTTCCAGTTCGTCCAGCTTCTTCAATATGGCGCCGCGGTCGCGCACGGCGTCGATCGACGTGTCGCCGGCGGCGAACGGCACACCGTTCTTCAACGCCAGTTCGGGCGCCAGGCTGCGTGCCGACGAACCGTCGTCGACATAGGCCAGGCCGCGCCTGCCAAGCTCGGCCATCAGCGGCCCCATCGCCGCCGCATCGGCCGAAAAACGAGCGCCCATATAGTTCATGACGCCGGTGTAATTGGTCGTCCGCGACAGCGCCCAGCGCAAATTCTCCAAATTCTCGCCGGGTGTCGCTACGACCGTCAGCGTGTTGCGGCCAGGATTGACATTCGGATAATCGAACGGTTCGAGCGGCACCTGCATGACGATCTCATGGCCGCTCTGCCGCGCCGCCTGCATCCAGCGGCCGATGCTGTTGCCCTGCGGCGCGAAGCCCAGCGTCACTTCGGCCGGCAGCTTGGCGATCGCCGCCTGCGTGCCGGTCTGTGACACGGCAAGCCCGCCGATGACGATCGCCACGCGCGCACCGCGCGCACCGGACCACGGTCGCGCATAGACATCGAACGGCCGCCTGCCGTCGGCAGCACGAACCGGCAACGGACCGGTTTCGCCGGACTCAACCAGCGCCCTGTCGGGAATATGCGCGATCCTCAGGTTTTGGCCGGTCGTCGAAGGGTCGTGGATGACGATGGCCCCGGGTGGACCGTCGCCCGCTTCGGCCTGCATGTGGATGATCTGCGGCCCGCCCGTCTTCGATCCGTCTGTCTTGGATGTGCTCGCCTTGGGCGCTGCTTCGGCCTTCGGCGCCGGCTCAGTGACCGGCGCTGCGGGTTCGACCACGGCTGTCGCCTTCGGCGTCGAAACGGCGACTTCTTCCGGCTTTCGAAACGGCCTTTCACGCAGCGCAATCGCCCCGGAGACGCCGATCACGGCCAGCACCACGACAGTGGCCGCGACCACGCCAGCGCTGATCCTGCGGGCCGCGCGTGGCGGCCGGACGGCCTGCCCGAGTGGGCGTTCGATGTCACTACCGATGTCAGCCAAGCCGCATCCCCAGCCGCGGTTCCCCCGAATCAAACTGCCGAGGCCTTGCGGCCCCGGCAGCATTACATCGCTTCGATCAGGCAGCCAGACCTGTTGTCCGGCTGATCGACGTTTACTGGTTCAGCACGGCCCCTACTGGTTCAGCACAGCCTTGTCCGGATTCGGCGGGAACGCCGGATCGGTCTTCTCGCCGCGCAGCAACTGCTGGGCGAAGATGAGCTGCAGATCGTCCTTCGGCTCCGGCGGCACATAGGCTGCCGAGCCTGAACCGGCATCGCCCTCCTCGCTGCCCTTGATGTGGCCCTTGAGGTCCGACTCGCCGCGCGTCAGATCCCTGCCTTGCAGGTCCGGCGGCAACGGCTGGTCGACCTTGATGTCGGGCGTGATGCCCTTGCCCTGGATCGACTTGCCGGACGGCGTGTAATAGAGCGCCGTCGTCAGGCGCAGCGCGCCGTTCTCGCCGAGCGGAACGATGGTCTGCACCGAACCCTTGCCGAACGACTGCGTGCCGACGACCGTGGCACGGCGCAAATCCTGCAGCGCGCCGGCGACGATTTCGGACGCACTGGCCGAGCCGCCATTGACGAGCACGACCAGCGGCTTGCCGTCGATATCGTCGCCCGGCCGCGCATCGAAGCGGGTGACGTCCTTCGGATCGCGGCCGCGCGTCGAGACGATCTCGCCACGGTTGAGGAAGGCGTCGGACACGCTCACCGCCTGATCGAGCAGCCCGCCCGGATTGAGGCGCAGATCGAGCACGTAGCCCTTGAGCTTTTCCTTCGGCACCTGCTTCTCGATGGTATCGATGGCGCTCTCGAGATCATCATGGGTCTTTTCGGTGAAGGAGGTGATCTTGATGTAGCCGATGTCGTTCTCGACCCGGAACTTGACCGCCTTGACCTTGATGATGTCGCGCACCACCGTCAGTTCAATCGGCTTGTCGGCGCCCTGACGCAGGATGGTGAGCTTGATCGGCGTGTTGACCAGCCCGCGCATCTTTTCGACCGCATCGTTGAGGCTCAGGCCGCGAACCTCCTCGCCGTCGATCTTGGCAATATAGTCGCCGGCAAGCACGCCCGCCTTGGCAGCCGGCGTATCGTCGATCGGCGTGATCACCTTGACCAGGTCGTTCTCCATGGTGACCTCGATGCCGAGACCGCCGAACTCGCCCTTGGTCTGCACGCGCATGTCCTGCGCCTCTTCGGCGTTCATATAGGAGGAGTGCGGGTCGAGCGAGGTAAGCATGCCGTTGATGGCGTTTTCGACCAGCGACTTGTCGTCGGGCGGCGTCACATATTGCGCCCGCACCCGCTCGAAAATATCACCGAAGATCGCCAGTTGCTTATAGGTCTCGGAGCCCGCAGCGTTCGCCGTCGAGCCGGGCGCGCCATAGACCAGGCTCATCGCGGATGCGCCCATCAGCGCACCGGCAAACAGAAGCGACAGTTTCCGCATCATCTCACGTCCTTCCAGACAAACGGTCCGCCCACCATGGGGTCGGATCGACGGGTTTTCCATCCTTGCGGAACTCAACATAGAGTTCCGGCGTGGCATTTCCATTCTTCGATGCCGAGGTGCTCGCCACCCGGGCCTCTCCCATCGCGCCGACCGGCTCTCCTGCGAGCACCGACTGGCCAGACGCGACGCTGATTCTGCTCATCCCCGCGAGAACGACATGATAGCCGTCTCCTGCGTTCAGGATCAAGAGTTGACCATAAGAGCGAAAAGGTCCTGCATAAAGTACATTTCCGTCCGCCGGCGCGGTGACGATGGCTCCCGATTGTGTCGCAACCATGTCACCGAGCATCACTGCGCCGTTACCGTCGCTGGCCCCGAACCGCCGCTTGATCTTGCCGGTGACCGGCAACGCGATCTGCCCCTGAAGCGCCGAAAACGGCGCCGCGGCGGTGAGCCGGTTGGCTTCCGGCACCGGCAGGGCCGCCAGTTCCGTCTGTTCCGGGGCCTTCTGTGCCGGAGCCGTCTGCGCCGGTGCCTTGTCGGCGCCCGCTGCCTTCTGCTCCGCGGCTTTCTGCTCCGCGGCTTTCTGTTCGGCGGCCTTCTGCTCGGCTGCCTTCGCCGCGTCCGCAGCCTTGCGGGCCTTGTCGGCCTCGAGCGAGGCGATCAGTTCCTTCAGGCTGCCGGCCTTGGCCGCCAGTGCCGCGGATCGCTGCTTTTCCGCCGCCAAGGCCGTTTGCGTCTCGGCTTCGAGCTTCTGCTTGGCTTCGAGCAGCATGCCGAGCCGCTTCTTTTCCGCCGTCTGCTCGGCGACTGCCGCCGTCAGCCGCGCCCGCTCCGCCTCGATCGAGGCCGTCACCCGTGACTGCTCCTTGAGTTCCGCCAGCAATATCTCGGTCTGCTGGCGCAGTTCCGGCACCACGGCGCCGAGCAGGATGGCGCTGCGCACCGACGACAGCGCGTCCTCAGGCTTGACCAGGATGGCCGGCGGCGGATTGAGCCCCATGCGCTGCAGCGCGGCCAGCACCTCGGCCAGAACGTCGCGCCTGGCAGCCAGCGAGGCGCGGATTTTCTGCTCGTCGCCCTTCAGCCCTTCCAGCTTGGCACCGATGTCCTCGATGTCCTGGCCGAGCTTCTGCTCGGTCATCGCCGACTGGATCAGAGCCGCGGTGATCGAGGCATGGTCCTTCTTGACAGTCGCCATGTCGGCGGCGAGCCTGGCCAGCCGCTCCGACGACAGCGTGATCTCCTGCGATATCCGTTCGTATTCGGCGCGGCTCTGGTCCGGGTCAGGCGCCATGTCGAGCCTGCTCTGCGCCCGCGCGGCACCGAGCGACAGCATAAGCACCGCCGCTGCCAAGCCGCAGCCTGCGCGCCAAAAGCCCGTTCGCGATTTCCAACCTTCAGCCATTGAAGCCCGACTCTATGCGTGGCTTCGTTAACGAACAATCAACCATGTTCGAGAGCCCGCCGACCGAAAACAGCCTCGTGACGCATTGAGGCGAAAATCCGGGCGGCTGACGCCAATCCACCGGTTTCGGTTGAACCTGCAACGGCTCACGAGCGATGATAGGGATGACCGGACAGGATTGTAGCCGCCCGGTAAAGCTGCTCGCCCAACATGACACGGACCAGTTGGTGCGGCCATGTCGGCGCACCGAACGACACCATCAGGTCGGCCTGATCGCGCAGCGACTGGTCGTGACCGTCGGCACCGCCGATGGCGATGACCAGCGCCTTGCGGCCGCTATCACGCAGCAGGCCGATGCGCCCGGCGAAATCCTCGGAGGAAAAACTCTTGCCGCGCTCGTCGAGCAGCATCAGCGCGGTGCCAGGCTGCAACTGCGCCTGCAGTTTCTGGCCCTCTTCGCGGCGACGCTCGTTGGCGGTCTGGGCGCGGCCCTCCGGGATCTCGACGACCCCTGAGAATTCGAGCCCGACGGCCGGCCCGCTCTTGGCGAAGCGCTCGAAATATCGGTCGGCGAGCAACTTCTCGGGGCCGGCTTTCATCCGGCCCACGGCATGAACGGTGATTTTCATCCCTGCCTCGAAGAGCCGCTAATGCATGTCACCAAAAGTGGTCACCGTTTTTGGTAAACGACATGCATCAACCGATACGGCTCAGTGGAGGGTCTCTTCCTCGAGGTCCGGCGCCTGCCACATCTTTTCAAGATTGTAGAAGTCGCGGACTTCGGGGCGGAAGACATGGACGATGATGTCGCCCGAATCGATCAGGACCCAGTCGGCGCCGGCCAGTCCCTCGACGCGCGCCGTGCCGAGCCCGGCATCCTTGAGCGCCTTGAGGAGATGATCGGCGACAGCCGAGACATGACGGTGCGATCGGCCGGACGCGATGACCATATAGTCACCGAGGCTCGATTTTCCCTGAATGTCGATTGAGACGATGTTTTCGGCCTTGGAGTCTTCCAGACTGGCAAGGACTGTCTTGATGGCGCGGGACACGGCGTCGTTTACGCTGATCCCGGCCGGCGAAGGCACGATGTCGGCCTTCTTCCAAAGTGCTGTTCTCAGTGTATTTCCTTTCGCAGCAAGAACAACCAAATCACCCTTCAAAGCAGGTGACACCCTTAGATAGGCAGAGTTGCGTTGCAGTTTCAAGACGGCAACCCTACCGTAGCCAACGAAGAACCGTTCTTCCGGTTCCGCAGTTGAAGAAAAATCGGAACTCTTGCCGCCTGGCGAGGGTTATCGGCGCATTGACCAATCGGATCCCCCTCATGCCTGTCGACCCTCAGAACGCTCTCCTCACCGTGCAGTCCGGCCTTGCGCAGCTCAGCGCTCTGATCGTCTCGTACTCGTTCTCGGCCATCGGCGCCGTCATCCTGCTGGTCCTCGGCTATATCGTCGCCGGCCTTGCCCAGCGCTCGATCTACGCCGGCCTCGGCCATATCCATGGCTTCGACACGACGCTGCGCCACTTCTTCTCGCGGATCGTCCGCTACGCCATACTGATCCTCGTCGTCGTCATGGTGCTCGGCCAGTTCGGCGTCCAGACGACCTCGATCATTGCCGCCATTGGCGCCATCGGCCTGGCCATCGGCCTGGCGCTGCAGGGCACGCTGCAGAACATTGCCGCCGGCATCATGCTGCTGGCGCTGCGGCCATTCCGCATCGGCGAATATGTCGAGGTCGGGGTCATTTCCGGGACCATCGAGGAAATCGGACTGTTCGCCACCACGCTGCGAACGGTCGAAGGCGTTTACGTGCTCGCTCCCAATTCGACGCTGTGGAACCAGCCCGTCCGCAATTATACACGCAACGGCGTCCGCCGCGCCGATATCACCCTGACCATCGGCTCGTGGAACGATATCGATCTCGCTCAAAAGACCATGCTGGGCGTCGCCGCCACCGAGCGACGCGTCAGGCGGGAGCCGGCGCCGATTGCCTTTGTGGCGACCGTCGGCGACAGCAACGTCGCCATAACCTTGCGCTACTGGACCTCGGCTGCCGATTTCTTCGCGACCCAGATCGATCTCACCAAACGCGCCAAGCAGGCCTTCGACAGCGAAGGCATTTCTATACCCGCGCCACCACCGGATGCACCGCGGCAGGAAGCCGTCACCAGACAGTGAGACGATCGATTCCCGGCATAGCTATTTATCCGCGCGGCGCTGCTCTTCGGACGGAAAGGCAAGATCGACGGGCAGCGGTGCCTGCGCGCTCATCGGCGCGAAATTGCCGGTCTCGGCGGCGGGAACAGGCGACATCGCCACGACGCGCCACAGCACGAACAGGCAAAAAACGGTGGCAATGACGATGGCCACATGGATGAAGGCCTGGGTCCCGTAGACGGCGGAAAGCCCGGTCACGATGCCGGGCACGATGAAGCCGGACAGCGACCACGCGAACAGCAGCGAACTGGACAGCGCCACCATGTCGTCCTTGCCGGCGCGGTCGGCGGCATGTGCGCTGGCCAGCGAATAGATCGATTCCGACGCGCCGGCCCAGACCACATAGATGACGACCAGCGCCGCCAGCGCACCACCATCGAAGCCCAGCGCGAACAGGCCCGCCACCATGGCAAGCGCCGAAGCGGCGACCAGCACAAAGCGGCGGTCGGTGCGGTCGGAAATCCAGCCGAGCGGGATCTGCAGGATCAATGTGCCGATCGGCATCGCCGACAGCAGCAGTGCCACATCGGCCTGGCTGTAGCCCTTGGCCGTGGCATGGATCGGCGCAAAGCCTGAAATCGTCATCGACAGGCCGCCGACGGCAAGCATGCCGGCGACGCCGACCGGCGAAATCCGCCAGGCCCGGCCAAGCGCCACCGACGCCCCCCGCGGGGGGGGGGGGGGGGGGGGGCGCCGCCCCCCCCCGGGGGGGGGGGAGGGGGCGGGGTAGGGGGTGGCCACCCCCCGCGCGGCCCCGGGCCCGTTTTT
>NZ_JBVVQB010000002.1:104091-127506 GCF_055811775.1 Mesorhizobium sp. WSM4844
CTCACCCCCGGCCCCCCCCCGCAACCCCGGCGGGCCCCCCCCACCGGCAAAACCCCCCCGCCCCGCCCACGCCCCCCCCCCGCCGCGGGGGGGGGCCGCGGCTGTGCGAGCCGCGTCAACCCGACGGGGAGGATCGATAGCGCGGTGAAGGCGATGCCGACCAGCGGCGCGTCCGCTGCCCGTATGTCGATCAGCGCCAGTGTGGAGTAGCCGACACCGAGCCCGGCGACATAGGCGACGTAGAAGAAGGCCATGACCCTGCCGCGTATGGCGTTGGCGATGACGTCGTTCAGCCAGCTTTGCGCAACGATGAACAGGCCGCATATGGCAAAGCCGTAGAGCGCGCGTGCCGCGATCCACGACAGCGGGTGCGGTCCGGCCCCGACGGCGGCGTTCGACAGCACGATCAACGCCGACAGCACCATGAATGCGCGCGCATGGCCGACGCGTCGTACCAGCGGACCGGTCAGGATGCAGCCTGCCAGGCCGCCGGCCGAGAGGCCGGTGACGATCAGCCCGGCCCAGGTCGGATCGAAGCCCTCGGCGCCGAGCCGGACCGGGATATAGGCGAACATCAGTCCGTTGCCGACCGCTACCAGCGCCATCGACAGGACGACGCTGGCGATGGCGATCGCCGGGGCCGGCGGGCTGCCCTGTGCCGGGTCGCGTCTGGTCTGGTTTCGCTCGAGAATCGCCATGCCCGCGCAGGATCGCTCACGGACCGAGGAAAGGCAGCCGCAAATGCGACATCGCCCGACAGGGGAGTAGGGGAATAGGGCAGTATGGGAGTAGGGAAAAGAAAAAAATGGCTGGGTCGGCGAGCAGCATAACATACTGCCCTACTCCCTTACTCCCCTACTCCCCTACAGGGCCCACAGGGGGAGAAGGGAAGACCAGCGCTCATCCTATCCCTGCGCCATCTTGCGGATCGCGGTCGACGACAGCGACGAGCGCGGGCCGTGAATGAAGGTCCAGGCCGGCGCCTTCATGCGGGCGAGCCGCGGCGCGTCGCCCTCGTCGACACGCGCGTAGTCGAAGGTCTTGGCGACAACCGACGACAGGAACGACAGCGTCGCGCCAGGGCGATCGATCACCGCGATCGGAAACGTCATCACGATCTGGCGCCAGCGCTGCCAGCGATGAAAATCGCGCAGCGAATCGGCGCCCATGATCCAGACGAAGTCGACGCCCGGGTTGCGCGCCTTGACCAGGGCCAGCGTGTCGGCGGTGAAGCGGACATAATGGCTCGCCTCGAAGGCGGTGACCTTGACCTTCGGGTTCCGGGCAATCTGCTCGGACAGGCGTAGCCGCTCGGCCAGCGGCGCCAGTTCCCGCGCGATCTTGAGCGGATTGCCCGGCGTCACCATCCACCACAACTGATCGAGCGCCAGGCGCCTGAGCGCGATCTCGGCGACCAGCGCATGGCCGGCATGGGCAGGATTGAACGAGCCGCCGAACAACCCGACGGCCAGGCCCTTTTCGGCATGCGGCATATGAAGGTAGCGAGAGGGGACGGGTTGTTCGGACGGGGATAGCATGCGTCAGGCACCCCCCTCTGCCCTGCCCTCTTTGCCAAAACTTGGCATCTCCCCCTCAAGGGGGGGGATTGGCGGCTTCATCCCTGGCGCCCTTACTGCGACGCCGGAGGTTGGCGAAAGTCCATGCGACAGCCAATCTCCCCCCTTGAGGGGGAGATGTCCGGCAGGACAGAGGGGGGTGGCTGGGCGCACGCCTCTCAGGCTCTAACCGCGAATAAGCTCAAGGCCTCACCTGTCCCGTCCCGCGCACGCGGTACTTGAACGAGGTCAGTTGCTCGACACCGACCGGGCCGCGCGCATGCATCTTGCCGGTGGCGATGCCGATCTCGGCGCCCATGCCGAATTCGCCGCCATCCGCAAATTGCGTCGAGGCATTGTGCAGAAGGATCGCCGAATCGATCTCGTTGAAGAACCGTTCGACGGCGTTCGCATCCTCGGCGACGATCGCCTCGGTGTGGTGCGAGGAGAAAGTCTCGATGTGCTCGATCGCACCGGCAACGCCATCGACCAGTTTTACCGCGATGATGGCATCGAGATATTCGCTCACCCAGTCGGTGTCGGTCGCAGGCTGGGCGTCGGCAAACACTTTCAGCACCTCGGCGTCGGCGTGGATTTCGCAGCCTGCCGCGCGCAACGCCCCGAGGATCGGCACCAGATGGGTGGCGGCAACAGCGCGGTCGACCAGCAGCGTCTCGGCCGCGCCGCAGACGCCGGTGCGCCGCATCTTGGCGTTGACCGCGATCCTGGCCGCCATGTCGAGATCAGCCGAGCCGTCGATATAGAGATGGCAGATGCCTTCGAGATGAGCGAAGACCGGCACCCGCGCCTCGTTCTGGACACGTTCGACCAGGTTCTTGCCGCCGCGCGGAATGATGACGTCGATATTGCCGGAAAGCCCTTTCAGCATCTCGCCGACGGCGACGCGGTCGGCGGTCGGCACCAGCTGGATGGCATCCTGCGGCAGCTTGGCCGCCTTCAGCCCTTCGACCAGGCAGGCATGGATCGCCGCCGAGGAGTTGAGCGAATCCGAGCCGCCGCGCAGGATAACCGGATTGCCGGCCTTGAGGCACAGCGCGCCGGCATCGGCGGTCACGTTCGGCCGGCTTTCGTAGATGACGCCGACAACACCGAGCGGCGTGCGCACGCGCTCGATATGCAGGCCGTTCGGCCGGTCCCATGCGGCAATGACATCGCCGACCGGATCGCGCAGCCCGGCGATTTCACTGATGCCGTCGGCCATGGCACGGATGCGCGCCGGATCAAGCTTCAGCCGGTCCATGAAAGAAGCCGAAAGCCCGGACTGCTCGCCATTTTTGATGTCGATGGCGTTGGCGTCGAGAATATCCTGCTCGTGGCGAAGGATCGCCTGCGCCATTCCGATCAACGCGGCGTGCTTGCGCTCGGCTGTGGCGACGGCCAACGGTCGGGCGGCGGCGCGGGCGCGGCGGCCGATATCGGCCATCAGCGCCACCGTATCGTCCCGGGATTTTTCATGCAGCTTCAGCATGGCTCATCCTCCGCTATGCACCTCGTCACCGACCGGTTGGTCGCCGGCCTGTACTTGGTCACTGGAATGGCTCACCACAAGGTCGTCGCGGTGGATCATCGCCGATCGCGCTTCATAGCCGAGCACCGTTTCGATCTCGGCTGTTTTCAAGCCAGCGATCCTTACGGCATCGGCGGCATCGTAGGCAACCAGTCCGCGCGCGATCTCGCGGCCTTCGGGCGACAGGATCGCCACCGTGTCGCCGCGCGAGAAATTGCCGCTGACCAGCTTGACGCCGGCCGGCAGCAGCGATTTGCCCGACAGCAGCGCGCCGATGGCGCCGGCATCGACTGTCAGCCGGCCTGCCGGTTCGAGCTGCCCGGCGATCCATGTCTTGTAGCCCTTGACCGGATTGGCGCTCGGCCGGAAGAACGTCGCCCGCTCGCCACGCTCGATCGCCAGCAGCGGCGACAGCCGCGTGCCTGATGTGATGATCATGGCAGTGCCGGCGGCGGTGGCGATCTTGCCGGCGTCGAGCTTGGTGCGCATGCCGCCGCGTGAAAACTCCGAAGCGGCCGCACCCGCCATCGCCTCGATGTCAGGAGTGATGCGGTCGACCACAGCGACGAACCTGGCATGCTGGTCTCGCGCCGGCGGCGCCGTGTAGAGCCCGTCAATGTCGGAGAGCAGCACCAAAAGGTCCGCGCCCATCATCGTCGCCACCCGCGCCGCCAGCCGGTCATTGTCGCCATAGCGGATTTCGGAGGTCGCCACCGTATCGTTCTCGTTGATGACCGGCACCGCCTTCATCTTGAGCAGCGTCGAGATCGTCGCGCGCGCATTGAGATAACGGCGGCGCTCTTCGGTGTCGCCGAGCGTCAGCAGGATCTGGCCCGATTTCAGGCCGCCCTTGCCGAGCGCATCCGACCAGGCGCCGGCCAGCGCAATCTGCCCGACCGCCGCCGCCGCCTGGCTTTCCTCGAGCTTCAGCGCCCGCTTGCCGAGGCCTAAAATGGTGCGGCCAAGCGCGATGGCGCCGGACGACACGACGAGGATCTCGGCGCCATTCTCGGCCAGCACTGAAATGTCGTCGGCAAGCGAGGCCAGCCAGTCGCGCTTCAGCCCCGCCGTGCGGTCGACAAGCAGCGCCGAGCCGATCTTGACGGTGATGCGCCGGTATTTTTTCAGCGACTGCGCGGCCATCGCTATCTCCAGCGCGTCTCGACCGGAGCGGCGACAGCTTCGCGCGCCTCGGCGACGACCGTCATCAGCGCGCGTAGAACGGCTTCGACGCCTTCGCCGGTGACCGCGGACAAAAGCATCGGCGCGCGGCCGGCGGCGCGTTTCAGCGAAGCGACCTTCTTCTTGCGCGCGTCGGCATCGAGCGTGTCGACCTGGGAAAGTGCCACGATCTCGACCTTCTCGACCAGCCCATGGCCATAGGCGTCGAGTTCGGCGCGCACGATCTTGTAGGCCTTCCCCGGATTTTCTTCCTGCGCCGAGACGAGGTGCAGGAGGACCCGCGTGCGTTCGACATGTCCGAGGAATCGGTCGCCGATGCCGACGCCTTCATGCGCGCCTTCGATCAGGCCGGGAACATCGGCGATGACGAACTCGCGCCCGTCGATGCGGGCCACACCGAGGCCCGGATGCAGCGTGGTGAAGGGATAGTCGGCGATCTTCGGCTTGGCTGCGGTGACGGCGGCGAGGAAAGTCGACTTGCCGGCATTGGGCAGGCCGACCAGGCCGGCATCGGCGATCAGCTTGAGCCGGAGCCAGATGTTGAGCTCTTCGCCCGGCTGACCCGGATTGGCGCGGCGCGGCGCCTGGTTGGTCGAGGTCTTGAAATGCTGGTTGCCGAAGCCGCCATTGCCGCCCTTGGCCAGCAGGAAACGCTGGCCGACGACGGTCAGGTCGCAGATCAGCGTGTCGTTGTCCTCGGCAAAGACCTGCGTTCCCGCCGGCACTTTCAGCGTCACGTCGGCGCCCTTGGCGCCGGTCATGTTGCGGCCCATGCCGTGCGTGCCGGTCTTGGCCTTGAAATGCTGCTGGTAGCGATAATCGATCAGCGTGTTCAGCCCATCGACCGCCTCCACCCAGACGTCGCCGCCGCGGCCGCCGTCGCCGCCGTCGGGACCGCCGAATTCGATGAACTTTTCGCGCCGGAACGACACCGATCCGGCGCCACCATCGCCGGAGCGGACATAGACCTTGGCTTGATCGAGAAATTTCATCGTATTGCTGAGTTTCTGCTATCGGCCTTGCGGCATTGCTCTAACGTTTGGCACTGCTCTAAACCAAGGCGGGGCGAAGGGCGAGGCTGTTTATCAACATGGCCCCAGTCTGACATGGTCCGAGTCTGAACATGTCCGAGTCTGAACATGTCCGAGTCTGAACATCGCCGAGTCTGAACATCGCCGGAGTCGCAATGCAGCTTGTAACCTACAACATCCACTACGGCATCGGTCTTGACGGCCGCTACGATGTCGGCCGCATCGCCGATGCCGTGCGCGGCGCCGACGTGATCGCGCTGCAGGAGGTCTCGCGCAACAACCCCAACAATGGCGGCCGCGACATGGTGGCCGAGCTTGGCGAGGCGCTGCCCGAATATTTCGCCGTCTACGGCAGCAATTTCGAGGCCAATGTCGGCTCGCGGCTGGAAAACGGCCGCGCCATCACCACCACCTTCCAGCTCGGCAACATGGTGCTGTCGAAAACCCCCGTTCATCTGTCGCGCAATCTCCTCTTGCCGCGCAGCCGCAGTTTCGAAGTGATGAATTTCCAGCGCGGCGCGCTGGAGGCGCTGATCGAGACGCCGCTTGGTTTTATCCGCTTCTATTCCACCCATCTCGACCATCGCAGCCCGGTCGAACGCGCCAGCCAGATCCGGTTTCTGCGCCGGCGCCTGTTGAACTATGCGATCGAGGGCGGCGCGCTGTCGGGCGTCGCCGAGGTCGGCTTGCCGGACCTGCCTTGTCCCGAAGGATTCGTCGTCATGGGCGACTTCAACATGCTGGCCGGATCGCCGGAATATGTCGAATTCGCCGGCCGCCTGGATCACGAATTCGGCATGCCGGTGACCGCCGATCTTGCTGTCGATGCCGCACCGCGCCTTGCCGCCGCAGGCGCCGACCTCGTCACCTGGATCGACCCCAGGCGGCCTGGCGACGCCAGCCGCCACAAGCGCATCGACTATGTCTTCACCAGCGCCTCGCTGGCCAAATCGCTGAAGCGCCTGTGGGTCGACCGGCAAGCAGTCGGTTCGGACCACCTGCCGGTCTGGGTCGAGATGGTTTGAACCCAAATTCGGTCCGCAACCTTCGCGCCTAGGCGTGTTGAGATTCAGGTCAGGCCGCGCCGAGAGTGGTGGCTTCCGAGAACCGGAGCGGAGCGTACTTTTGGTACGTGAGCACCGGAAGCGCAGGAAGCCGCCATTCGCAGGCCGGCCTCACCTGAAGATCGACATGCCTAGAAATGGACCCAGTTCCGCAGGCTGGTCCAGGTCCTGCGATCGAGGCGGTAACGCTCGACCGGCACCTGGCCGGCAACGATCGAGTTCAGCATGCCCTGGCCGGCATACTGGAAGCCGCATTTGTGGATGACCCGGCGCGAGGCCGGATTGATCACCCGCGTCGAGGCATGCAGCACCTGGATCGCCGTCTTCTGGAAGGCGAGGTCGACCAGCGCATGCGCGGCCTCCGTCGCATAGCCGCGCTTCCAGTAGGGTTCGCCGATCCAGTAGCCGAGCTCCAGCCCGCGATCGGTGGTGTTGAGGCCGGCGCATCCGACGAAGGTTTCGGTGCCGGCCAGGGTCAAGGCATAGGCAATGCCGGCCCGGCGCGATGCCGTCATCGCGAGGAAGGCGCGTGCCTCGGTCTCGCCATAGGGGTGCGGCATGCGGGCCAGCATTTCGGCGACATGGCGATTGTCGGCGAGCACCACCAGCTGTTCGATATCACTTTCGCGCGGCGCCCGCAGGACCAGCCGCTCGGTCACCAGGACCGGGCAATCTATCGCGTAACTTTCACCGTCTGTGTCATCTGCTTCGGCAACCATGTCAGTCCTCCAGGCAAGAAAAAGGGGAGATGGAAACCCATCTCCCCTGATCCATTTCCTGGCTTGGCCAGACACCGGTTCCCGAGATGGGTGCCGGTGTTCTCGTGCGGAACCGGCTACTCCGCGGCCTTCGTCATCGGGTTCACCGATACGTAGGTTCGGCCATTGGCTTTTTTGTTGAAGGTGACTGCGCCAGCTTCGAGCGCAAACAGCGTGTGATCCGTGCCAATGCCGACATTGGTGCCGGGATGCCACGTCGTGCCGCGCTGACGAATAATGATGTTGCCCGGAATCACGGCTTCGCCGCCGAATTTTTTCACGCCGAGCCGCTTGGAATGGGAGTCGCGACCATTGCGCGACGAACCGCCAGCTTTCTTGTGTGCCATCTAACTAACTCCGATGCGCCGCTAGGCGCTTAAAGGGTCTTATGAACGCGTTCGCGTTCCGTTTCAAGTCCGAACCGGCGACGATCGCGCCGGTCCGCTTTACTTCTTCGCCAATTCCTTGGCCTGCTCGCGCCAGTCCGTGATCTGGTCGGTGCTGAACGGCATATGCTCGTCGATCTTGGCGATATCCTTGTCCGACAGCTTGGCGATCTGGGCAAAGGTCGTGATGCCCTGCTCGTTCAACTGGCCGGCCGCAACCGGGCCGATGCCCTTGATCACGGTCAGATCGTCCGGCTCGCCCTTCGGCGCTTTGAACAGCGGCGCGGCGGCGGTTTCACTTGCCTTGGCTTCCTTCTTCGGCGCAGCCTCTGGCTTCGCTTCGATCTTCGGCGAAGCTTCAGCCTTCGCCTCGGCCTTCGCTTCGGCCTTGGCCGCGGCCTTCTTCGTCGGCTTGGCGCCACCCAGCAGGATCTCGGCGATCCGCACGGTGGTCAACAGCTGGCGATGGCCGATCTTGCGGCGCGAATTCTGCCGGCGGCGCTTCTTGAAAGCGATGACCGTGCGGTTCTTGCCCTGCTCGACGACTTCGGCGGTGACCAAAGCGCCGTCGACGAACGGCGCGCCGAACGTGACATTCTCGCCCTCGCCATGCGCGAGCACGTGGCCGATCTCGACGATGTCGCCGACCTGGCCTTCGACTTTTTCGATCTTCAGGAGATCGTTGGCGGCGACGCGATACTGCTTGCCGCCCGTTTTGATGACTGCGAACATTTTTTGCCTTTCGCTGTTCGGTCGGCCTTGACGAACCGCTTCAGGCGGTTCGGCCGTCTTTTTGTCAGTCTGCGGGTTCAAAAAGCAAGCGGCGCGGAAGAGCCCTCCACGCCGATTGCGCGCTGTCCCTAGCCGAAGGTGCAGCGCGAGTCAAGGCAAACGGCCGAAAGCAAGACGGTGCCGTTGGCACAGGCGGCGGAGGTATCGAGGGACGAGCCATACGGCCCGGAGAGAAGCCTGATATCAGGCAGATTGGCCCTTGTAACCTGTCCGTCCAGCCGTTATCTAGTGCGCCGCGCCGGCAACGGCGGACCATGACCGCGGAGAGGTGGCAGAGTGGTCGAATGCACCGCACTCGAAATGCGGCATGGGTGCAAGCCCATCGGGGGTTCGAATCCCTCCCTCTCCGCCATACGACATTGTTTACATTGATAAAAATCAAAGAATAGGTTGCGCGCCCGCCATAAAGCCCGCCTACCGAAAACAGCGTATTCGCGGCACGTCAGCTTACGACACAAATATGCGGGGTTCACGCTTCGACCTGATAGATGGCAGAGATCAACTTCGGCCTCGCTAAGCGAAGTCGTGGGGTAGCGACAGCGGAATCAGGATACGCGACTAGCACCCCGTGCCGGGTCAACCTCGCCGTCGGGAAGTACCGATCGGTGCGGACCCAAGCGGATTCACGCTTGTCGGCGGCGGACGCCGGCGGTGGCGGTCAGCACCCGAGCAGGCTTCCCATTGTTGACGTCCGCTGCGCATCTGCGGCGACCGTCGCCAGGTCCTCTGCTCCCGGGTTGACGGTGGTGTAGACGAGGAGCACTCTCGAGTGTCAGCAGATGTGGTCAGGTTGAGTGTCGGCGAGTAGCAGAGGTCCAGCAACCATGACTTTGAGGCGAACCAGAGCTTACGCCGCATCCGGCTTGGTTCTAGCGATTTGCACTGTGTTTGCTTGGCAGAACGCCACTGCTGCTCACAATTGCCACGCAGCCGCGACGCCTGGCGTCAATTGGCACGAGTGTGGCAAGAAGCTTCTCATCCTAGAAGGACAGGACCTGAGCGGGGCGAACCTGTTCGGTGTTGATTTCACTTCGACCGACCTCAGGAACAGCAATCTCCTTGCGGCAAATCTTGAGAAGGCAACGCTTGTGCGTGCTTCCCTGGCCGACTCCATCGCCAAAGGCGCCCGGTTCGACAGAATCGAGGCCTACAGGACCGACTTCAGCCGTATGGACGCGCAGGGCGCTGTGTTTGCGAGCGCGGAATTGCAGCGCTCGAATTTCCAGGACGCCAATCTGACCAACGTTGATTTCACAAAGGCAGAATTGGGGCGTGCGCAGTTCCATGGCGCCGATATCAGCGGCAGCCGCTTCTCGTTTGCCAATCTCGCACGGGCGGACTTCCGAGGAGCGACGTTCACCGCGTCGATAGACTTTGACCGCGCCTTTTTCTTTCTGACCCGTGTCGAGGGCGTCGACCTTTCCAATTCGGCGGGTCTGTCCCAGTGGCAGCTCAACATGGCTTGCGGAGACGCCCGGACCGAGTTGCCTTCTGGCTTGACGAGGCCTGAAGATTGGCCCTGTCAATTCCAGCAGGAATAGTTGTCGGCAAGCGAACTGCGGCAATGCTGCACCCGACAGGATTCGAACCTTTCGGCAAGCCGCCTAACCCGAATGCCCTGCCGTTCCCGAGCGGTTGGTTTTGCGTCTCGGCATGCATGAACTCGCGCTTTCCGCACCGTTCGCAGAGGTGGCTGGTCCACCTCCTGCTCAGAAGGAAGGATCATAGCATGAGTGACGAACTGATCTGCCTTCCGGATGCAATGGAGCCCGTCACGCGCCCCGGCATTATACACCATAGGTGCGAGCATCCCGGCTGCGCCAAGAATGCGGGATGGGCAATGTCCTCTGTTTCAGGTCGAAGTATCCAAGATCATAGGGCATGAGGCTCAAGGGCCAAATGCCATCGTCGAACTCGTTGACGCCGAACCTTTGATCGGCGGGCACGGTGACGATCTTCTTCCTGCGCATGCAGATGCGGCCGGAGGCGGACGAATCTGTTCACCTTCGGGACGAGCCTGCGCTATTCGATTGATGAATCATCCTCATAACGACATGCGGATTTTGCCGTCTAATCGATCGCCGGCGTCGTCGCTATTCTATTTCACACATTCGCAACACTGTCGCGCATGCCGAGGAAATGAGCATGGCCCGGCAGCCCTGCGACAGTTCAGGACGATCAAAGGAGACAGGCATGAACAAGCAGATCGGAATCGAGAGCACGGCGCAGTCCAGTGTCGACTTTGACCGGCGTGATCTCCTCAAGCTGACCGGTGCCGGCGTTGCCGCGCTCGGTGCGGCGTCGCTGTTCAGCATCCCCTTCGCAAAGGCTCAAGACATGTCAAACGGCGCCAACAACTTCTACACCAGCGATAAGGTGACGCTGGAAAAGATCGCCTTCAAGAGCCAATACGAGATGAACGTTGCGGGCAATCTGTTCATTCCCAACAAGCTCGACCGCAATGCGCGCCATCCGGCGCTCGTCGTCGGGCATCCGATGGGTGCGGTGAAGGAGCAGAGCGCAAATCTTTATGCCACCAAGATGGCCGAACAGGGCTTCGTCGCCATGTCCATCGACCTGCCGTTCTGGGGCGAAAGCGAGGGCGAGGCCCGCCAGATCGTTTCGCCGGATGTCTACGCCGAAGCGTTCAGCGCCGCCGTCGATTTCCTGGGCACGCGGCCATTCGTCGACAGAAACCGCATCGGTGCGATCGGCGTCTGCGGCAGCGGCAGCTTCGTCATCAGCGCGGCCAAGATCGACCCGCGGATGCGCGCCGTCGCGACCGTCAGCATGTACGACATGGGGGCCGCCAACCGCAACGCGCTTAACCATTCGCTGAGCGTCGAGCAGCGCAAGCAGGCCATTGCTGCAGCTGCCGAGCGGCGCTGGGCAGAGTTTGAAGGCGGCGAGGTCGAATATACCAGTGGCACGGTGCATGAGCTGACCGCCGACACCCATCCGATCCAGCGGGAATTCTATGACTTCTACCGCACGCCGCGGGGTGAATTCACGCCCGCAAGCGCAAACGCGCAGATCACCACGCATCCGACGCTGGCCAGCAATGTCAAGTTCATGAATTTCTACCCGTTCAACGACATCGAGACGATCTCGCCGCGCCCGATGCTGTTCATCGCCGGCGATCAGGCTCACTCCCGCGAGTTCAGCGAGGATGCCTACCAGCGAGCGGCCGAGCCGAAGGAGCTTGTTTGGGTTTCCGGCGCCGGGCACGTCGACCTCTACGATCGCGTCGACCTGATCCCGTTCGACAAGCTGACCAGCTTCTTCAATCAGCATCTCTCTGCGTGAACGGCGCGATGGAGCCTGTACCAGACGGTACAGGCTCCATCAGCATTGATCGGGGATACGACCGCATGCTGAAACTATTGCTGAGCACCGCTGTTATCGCAATCGGAACGGTTGGACCTGCCATGGCTCAAGAACGCATTCGCATCTCTTCGGATTGGGGCGAGGTCACAGCCGATCTCGCCGATAACGAGGCCGCAAAATCTCTGGCGCAGATGCTGCCGCTCACGATAGAGATGTCCGATCATCTGCGCCAGGAAAAGACCGGCAATCTGCCTTCCGCCTTGCCCGAGCTGGCGCGGCAGCGCGAGTTCTCTGTCGGCACGCTTGGGTTGTGGAGTTCCGATCATTTCGTGATCTACTATCGGAGCGGTCGCCTCCCGGCGCCTGGCATCATCAGGCTCGGGCAGGTCACTGGCGATGTCTCGATCTTTGATCGTCCCGGTCCGGTCACCATCCGCGTTGAACGCGCCGACTGAAACCTGCGCAATCCGCTCGTAGTTCGTCGCCGGGGGGCGAGCGGCGGATTGAATAGCTGCCGCTCAATGAAGTGTGTTCGCCTTCGATTTATCCGGTATAATCGAGCTCTGGCTATTACAAGGATTCATGAGTGCCGCGGCAGAATGTCAACGATCTGCTCGCGTTCCTGGACGTTGCACGGGAGCGCAGCTTTACGCGCGCCGCAGCCCGGTTCGGCATATCGCAATCGGCGCTAAGCCACACCATCCGTCAACTCGAAGCGCGCCTTGGCGTTCGCCTGCTCACCCGCACGACGCGCGCGGTGGCTCCCACAGAGGCGGGTGAGAGGCTTATGCAGCGGATTGGGCCGCACTTTGACCAGATCGAAATCGAGGTCGATGCCCTGAACGAACTGAGAGAAAAGCCCGCCGGAACCATCCGGCTGTCAGCGCCTGACTATGCAATCAGCAGCATCCTTTGGCCCAAGCTGAAACGCTTTCTGCCGAAATATCCCGACATCAAGGTCGAACTCCTGCTCGACAACGGCCTCACCGACATCGTGACGGAGCGCTTCGACGCCGGGATCCGCATGGGCGAACAGCTTGCGAAAGACATGATCTCGGCTCGCATCGGACCGGATTTCCGCTTCGCGGTCGTCGGCGAAGAATCCTACTTTGCCGAGCATCCCGCGCCGGAGAAGCCGCAGGACCTCGTGCAGCACAATTGCATCAACTACCGTTTTCCAACGTCCGGGGCTCTTTATGTGTGGGAGTTCGAGGAGAACGGCCGCGAGATCAAAATTCGCGTCGATGGGCAGCTCGTCTTCAACAACATCTTTCATGTCCTGGACGCCGCGCTGGCCGGCCGCGGCCTCGGCTATGTTCCGGAAGAAATGGCCCTTCCCCACATCGCCAAAGGTCGGCTGGCGCGGGTCCTGGAAGGATGGTCGCCCTATTGGGATGGCTACCACCTCTATTATCCGAGCCGCCGGCAATCCTCGCCTGCTTTCGTTGCCCTGGTCGATGCGCTGCGCCATCGCGAGTGACTATCGATGCCGCGGGCTTCGACGTTCCTGCCACTGAAGCCATCGCCAGAGGACGTGAACCGCCGAGGCTGCTGCAGCGTATCGGTCAGGGCTGCTGTATTGCCGCCAGCTTCCAGTCGCCGCCGTTCTGGCGCGTGAAGGTCCACAGTTCGGTTGTTTCCGTCGGCCGATCGGCTTCGCCGGCGACGATCTTGCCGGTGGCGCGATCACGCATCACGTCAAGAGACTCGTAGCGCAGGGCAGCCGTCGCGTAGTCACGATCATCTTCCCGCCAGCTCTCCGCAATATCGGCCTCCAGCAGGCTGACGTTCGACACCTCGTTCCTGATGCCGTTTTTGGCATTGTCGGCAAGTTCTTCGGACAGGTACGACACCATCTCGGGGGTCGCCAGCCGGCGCAAGCCAGCATGGTCTTCACGCCCGAACGCTTCCTGAACTTCGGTCAACCGCTGCTGGAATGTATCGAGATCGGCCGGCGTCATCGTAATTTGATCGTTGGCTGGAGCCGTCCGGCCAAAGCCAGGCCCGATGCCTGGAATGGAGAAAGATGTGACGTTGTCCGCCTCGCGCTGGGCTGCCGCGTTTCGCCCAAAATTGCCCATGCCCTGGGGAACGCCGGCCATGGCAGGCGCTTGGCTGCGTGCCGATTGCGACCGGAAAAAGCGGATGATCAGCATGATCGCGCCGCCGATCAGCAATCCTTGCAGCAGCAGGCCCAACATGCCAGCCAAGCCGCCGAACCCCTGGCCCAAAAGAAGTCCGATCAGACCGCCGAGCAGCAGGCCGCGCATCATCGAACCGCCGAGGCCGCTGAAGATCCCTGGTCGTTGGGCTGCCGGTGTCTGGCGGGCCGCATTGTTCGTTGCGGCGTTAGGCGTCATCGAGCGCTCGACCGGCGCGGCCGGCTGTGGCGCCGTCCTGGTCGGCGGGACCGACTGGAACGTGCGCGTGCCGCGGCTGCCGAAACTGCCGCCACGCCGCGCCTCGGCGTAATCGGCCGTGACCATGGAAAAAGCCAGGAACAGTCCTGCAAACAAAACGGCAAACCGGCTCGAACGCGAAATCATCATGGCAAATCCTCAAGCGACACTCTGGCGCTATATGGGGTGCGCCGATCGAAATATCAGTGGCCGCAGTTTCCGTACCTGGCAATTGAGGAGAATTCCAGGACCGCCACAAATTCAGCAAAGCAGCCGACCGTGATCCTTCTGCCACCTTGTGCGTTGTCGCCTGAGGCACACCGAGGAGAAAAACGGTGTTTGCAGGTTTCAGGGCCACCAGCTTGCAACTGGACGACACGACCATTTTCGCAAGGGTCGGCGGAACCGGTCCGCCGCTGCTGCTGCTTCATGGTTTTCCAGAAACGCATCTGATGTGGAGGGATATTGCCGCGGCCCTGGCGCCCCGCTTCACAGTCGTCGCCGCCGATCTTCGCGGCTATGGGCAAAGCGGCTGCCCGGTCTCCTCGGCCGATCATAGCCCATACGCCAAACGCGCCATGGCCGCAGACATGGTTCAAGTCATGCAGCAGTTGGGTTTTGGGCGGTTCATGGTTGCCGGACACGACCGCGGCGGGCGGGTCGCCTATCGCCTGGCACTCGATCACCCCGATGGGATGTCCAGGGTCGCGGTCCTCGACGTCATCCCGACCGCCGCCGCGTGGGACAGGGCGGATGCCAGACTGGCTCTCGGCTTCTGGCCCTGGAGCCTTCTTGCGCAACCGGAACCGCTGCCGGAGCGGCTGATCGGCGCGGCGCCCGATGCCATCGTCGACAATGCGATTGTGCAGTGGGGATCGCCGGCAGAAATGTTCTCTGCAACGATCAGGGAGGCCTATGTCAAGGCGCTTCGCGATCCCGTTCATATTCATGCGATTTGCGAAGAGTATCGGGCCGCTGCCACGATCGATCGTGAACATGACGCACTGGACCAGATAAACGGTCGTCGCATCAAGTGTCCGCTCCTGGCACTGTGGAGTAGCCAGGGCGGCCTGGAGACCTGGTATGCGGAGGAAGGCGGACCGCTGGCTATCTGGAGGAAATGGGCCGACAGAGTTGAAGGAGGTCCCGTTCCGGGCGGGCACTTCTTTCCAGAAGAGCACCCTCACCAGACCGCAGCGGCTCTCTCGAAATTCTTCGAGGTTGAATAGGGAATGACGCCCAGGGCAGAGTGTTGTAGAGCTTCACATGCCTCATTCGCCCGTCCGGCGTCAAATCTGCTTGATAAAATGAAAGCCATCTCGCCAGCCATATCCCTGATATGCAGCATCGTGTTTGTCGGAGGTTGCGCATCGCCCTTCCATGCATCCTTTGATGCCGCGAAATACGACAGGATGAGTTGCGTCGAACTCAACGTGGCCATGGGTGAAGTCGCCAAGGAGCTGTCGGCGACAGCGATCACCCGGGGCAAAGTCGCGAAAACCAACATTCCGAACTGGCTATGGGGAGCCCGGCGTGTCGCCACTACCGTCACAGTCCGCCAGAACGCGAAAATCGAGCAATTGCAGCAGCAGGAGGCCGCGATCGCAGCTGTGAGACGAAGCAGGTGCTGATTGCGGCGCCGGCGTCAGAGCCTGCTGCCGAAGGCTGAAAATGATCGATTTCGCAGTACTGGCATCACAGCCGAGGCTCGACGGCTCCGTGGATTCTGTCATCCTCACCGTCACGGCTTCAGTCTCGGCGACACGGCCAAGCCGAGGAAAACGATAACGGCCTGATTGAGGCGCAGGATGTCCGCGTCGTCTAACCGCCCGATATTTGCGCCGATCTTGGACTTTGGGATCGTGGTGATCTTGTCCACCATCAGTCGGCAGACGGTGAGCAGCCCGTTGCGCTCGTTCGGTTCGACGAACAGACGGAACAATGGCGCGTCGGACGACGGCCGCGTCCCATTGGGCATGCTTGAACTCAGTGATTTCGAAGACGCTCTCGTAGCAGCCGAGCAAAGCCCGAACGATATCGAGGACCGATTCAGGCGCGCCGGTCTCGGCTATATCGACGATGTGCTTGAAGCGTTGGAATGGACCAGCCACCTTGAGTATTTTGGCAAGGAAGATTTGCACTCGCCCTTCCCTGAAAAAACCTGGCTCGACGAGTTGCCGAGCCTGACAGCGCCGGTCACAAATCCTTTGCGCCATGTCGGACGAAATGACCCATGTCCCTGTGGAAGCGGCAAGAAAGCGAAGAAATGCTGTCTCGCAAATTGACCTGCTGCAGCACCGCGGACTTGATCCTTGGCTGTCTCAGGCCGATCCACGGGATTGGTGCGCAGCGATTGCGCCGAGAAAGATCTCGCCGAATTCCCTGAGTTTTGCGGCACCGACGCCGTTGACTGCTGCGAAGGCGTCGAGGTCGCGCGGGCAGCGTTCGGCCATGTCGATCAGCGTGCGATCGGAGAAGATGACGAAGGCCGGCACCTGGCGCTCCCGGGCGAGACGCAGCCGAACCGCCTTGAGCGTGGCCAAAAGCGCGGTATCCAGGTCTTCAGTACCCGCGGCAGCATTCGGGGTGGGACGAGTCTTGCCTTGTGCCGCGCGGTTCCGCACCTCTACGCGATACCGGAACGGGACCTCGCCACGGGCCAGCTCGCGGCCCTTTTCCGCGATGGCAAGGCCGCCATGGCCGCCTGAGCCCAACGTCAGAAACCCTCCCGCGACGAGCTGGCGGATGAGCGACTGCCAGACATCCTTCTTGTGCGCCACGCCGGTCCCGAAGCTGGCAAGCCTGTGGTGGTTCCTGGCCAGGACTTTCTCGGTTTCATGGCCGAGCAGAACATCGACGACATGGACGGCGCCAAAGCGCTCGCCGGTCTGCGCAATGGCCGCGAAGACGATCCGCGCCTCCGCTTCGCCATCCGCGTGCGGCGTCTGGTCGAGGCAGTTGTCGCAATTGCCGCAAGGCATTGCTGGTTCGCCGAAGTAGCCAAGCAGGATCTGGCGACGGCACTGGGCCGATTCGCAATAGCCTATCAGCGTATCGAGCCGGCTATGCGCGCGCCTTTTATGCTCCGCCGGCGCGTCCTCGTCGTCGATGAAAAGCCGCCGCATGCGAATGTCGCCGAGACCGAAGAGCATATGTGCCTCGGCAGCCCGCCCGTCGCGGCCGGCGCGGCCGATTTCCTGATAATAGGCTTCGAGGCTGCCCGGCAGATCGGTGTGGAAGACATAGGCGACGTCCGGCTTGTCGATCCCCATACCGAAGGCGATGGTCGCCACCATCACCACGCCCGACAGGGTCATGAAAGCGTTTTGATTTGCTTCACGCGCCTCCTTGCTCATGCCGGCATGATAGGCTAGGGCGCGCACGCCGTTCTTCTCGAGGAACGCCGCCATCTCTTCCGTCTTCTTGCGCGACAGGCAATAGACGATCCCGCTGCGGCCGGCATGACGCTGCACGAAGCCCAGCAATTGGCGCTTGCTGTCCTGCTTGGCCTCGACGCCAAGCTTGATGTTCGGCCGGTCGAAACCCAGCACCAGGGTTTCGACGCGCCCGGCGAACAGCTGTCCGGCGATGTCGGTGCGCGTCGCCTCGTCCGCTGTCGCCGTCAGCGCAATGATCGGCACATCAGCGAAAATGTCGCGCAGCCGCGACAACTCTTCATATTCGCGCCGGAACGACGGCCCCCATTGGGAGATGCAATGCGCCTCGTCGACAGCGATCAGCCGGATGTCGAGCCTGGCCAGCGCCTCGAGCATCCGCACGGTCATGAGCCGCTCCGGTGCAAGATAGAGCAGGCGCGTCTGGCCCGCCGCGACGCGGCGCCATGCGGCGACATTGGCATCGCGATCGAGCGAGGAATTGATCGTATCGGCCGCCACGCCGGCAAGACGCAATGCGGCGACCTGGTCCTGCATCAGCGCCACCAGCGGCGAAACGACAATGGTGAGGCCGCCCAGGACCAGCGCCGGGACCTGGTAGCAGAGCGATTTGCCGGCGCCGGTCGGCATGACGGCCAACACATGACGCCCGGCCAGCAGCGCCTCCGTCACGGCGTCCTGGCCGGGACGAAAATCGTCGAAGCCGAACACGTCCTTCAGGACGCGCCGCTTGGGATCCTCCGCCGGGACGCTCGCCGCCGCTGCCTGCATCAGGGAATTTCTATGATCGGCGCTGCCCGAAAAGGCATTGGGGGAACGGCCCGAGTCAGCGGCGACGTGACCTGCCGAAGCTCCCTGGCGAATCGTCGGGTGACCGCTTGGACAGCCGATTCGGACATTCGAACGCTCCTCAAGTCCTGTCTCCGTCGGCTCCGTCTGAAAAGTTATCCCCCTCATTGGCGGATATGCGAGCGTGATTCCAGCCTCTATTCACTTTGGCTGTGAATATCGCGCAACGGCTCGGGCCGATTAATCCTATCTTCACCATGATTCGGCAGGTTCAGGTCCTGCGGTGATGTTTTGAGTACCGCGGCGCCACAAGCGCCCAGGCAACACGCCCGCGTCTCTCCGGAGGCGCGGGCTTTTCGCTTCCAAGATAGGCTGCCGCTGCGTCGTGACCTGCGGGGGGTTCTCGTACTGTCAGTCGAGGAAATCGGCGCGGTGCGGGGTAAAACTGTCGACCAGACGGCCGGCCTCGAGCGCCTTGACGCCGTGGACCAAATTGGCAGGGACAATGAAGCTGCTTCCCGTTTCCATGATCTCGGTCGTGCCGTCGATGGTGACCTCGAAGCGTCCTTCGGCGACGTAGCTCGCCTGGACATGCGGGTGCGAATGCAGCGCGCCGACACCGCCCTTGTCGAAACCGAACTCGACCATCATCAATTCGTCGGTGTGCAGCAGCACACGTCTGCGATTGCCATCCGGGGTCGGCGTCCACGCGCCCTCGCCGGCATGCGCAAAGATCTTCGTTCCGGTCATCGCCACATCCTCGTCATGCTCCTCATCGCGCCAGCCAGCCGCCGTCCACCGGCACCACCGCGCCATGCATGTAGTTTGACGCCGGCGCCAGCAGGAAGACGGCAGCGTCGCCGATGTCTTCCGGTCCGCCCCAGCGCCCGGCTGGAATGCGCGCCAGAATGGCGGTGCTGCGGTCCGGGTCGGCACGCAGCGCCTCGGTGTTGTTGGTTTCGATGTAGCCGGGCGCAATACTGTTGACGTTGATGCCTTTCGACGCCCATTCGCAGGCGAGCAACCGGGTAATGCCGACCACGCCATGTTTCGAGGCGGTGTAGGAGGCGACGCGGATGCCGCCCTGGAAGCTCAGCACCGAGGCGATGTTGACGATCTTGCCGCGCCGTTCGGGATCGGCAAGCACGCGCCGGGCAAAGCTCTGGCTGAGAAAAAACACCGTCTTCAGGTTGACGTCCATGACATCGTCCCAATCGGCTTGCCCCAAATCGACGGCGTCGGCGCGCCGGATGATGCCGGCATTGTTGACCAGCCCGTCGAGCGGCCCGGATTCGTCCCAGACGCGATCGAGCATCGCCTGGGCGGCGGCGTGGTCGGCAAGATCGCAGCGCACCGCCTCGAAGCGGCCGCCCGCCGCGCCGATCTTTTCCGCGGTCTCATCCATTGCAGAGCGGCCGACGCCGACCACCGCACCACCGGCGCGCGCGATCGACAGGGCGATGCCTTGGCCAATGCCGGTGTTGGCGCCGGTGACGAGAATGCGCTTGCCGGCCAGGCTGAAAGCCGAGAGGTCGCTCATCGCAGCTCTTCCATCGCTACCGGATCGACATCCGTATAGTCGACATTGTCGCCGGCCATCGCCCAGATGAAGGCGTAGTTGGAGGTGCCGGCGCCCGAATGGATCGACCAGCCCGGCGACAGCACCGCTTCCTCGTTGCGCATGACGAGATGGCGTGTCTCGTCCGGCTCGCCCATGAAATGGAACACCCGCGCCGTCTCCGGCAGGTCGAAATAGAGATAAGCCTCCATGCGGCGGTCATGCACATGGCACGGCATGGTGTTCCAGACCGAGCCTGGGGCGAGTTGGGTCATGCCGACGACGAGTTGGCAGGTCTTCACACCCTCGGCATGGATGAACTGGAAGATCGAGCGCTCGTTGCAGGTCGCCTGACTGCCGAGGTCGAGCCTCTTGGCATCGCCGATGCGGATCAGCTGGCTGGGATGGCTCTGATGCGCCGGCGCGCTGAGCAGATAGAACTTGGGCGACTCGGCTGGATTGACTGAGGCGAACGACACTTCGTTGGCGCCCATGCCGAGATACAGCATGTCGCGCGGCTGCAGCTCGTAGGACTGGCCGCCGGCTTTCACGATGCCGGCGCCGCCGATGTTGACGGCGATCATTTCGCGGCGATCGAGAAAGTTCTTTGTTCCGATCGGCTTGATCGCCTGCAGCGGAAGCGGTGTCCCGGCAGGCATGGCGCCGCCAACGATCATGCGGTCGTAATGCGTATAGGTCAGGCCGATGCGGCCGAGCTGGAACAGGCCTTCGATCAGGAAATTGTGGCGGAGCTCGTCCGTCCCCATCGCCGCGGCGGTAACAGGGTCGATGGCGAAGCGCGAGGTGAAGTCGGTGTGATTGTCAGTGTGATTCATTGCTGTCCCATTGGGCTGCCTCATTGGTCATTCGGTTGCCGCGGCCTTGACCGAATCGGCATAAAAAATCTGGCGTGCATGCAGGCGCTCGCGATAGCGCTGCTGGCTGGCGCTGAGATGCGCGCGCATCGCTTCGCGCGCCGACTCGGCATCGCCTGATGTAATGGCGTTCAGGATCACCAGATGCTCGTCTTGCAGGCCGCGCTGATAGGCGTCGGATTGGGCGAGTTCTGTCGACCACGGCGATGTCACGTCGCAAGGAATGGCGCGCCGGCCGAGCACGTCGAGCATCTCGACATAGAACGGATTGTTGGTGGCGCTGGCGATCGCCCGGTGGAAGGCGAGGTCGGCCGGACCTGTCGGCTCGCTGTTCAACAGCAGCCGCTCGAACTCGAAGAACGCCTCCTGGATCGCCGCTTCCTGCGCGGCATTGCGACGGATAGCGGCCAGCCCGGCGGATTCGATCTCGATCGCCAGGCGCACCTCCAGCACGTTGAGCGCGATCGAATCCTTGCTGCCGATGTCCGCAGCCAGCGTGCCGAACATCGTCGAGATGTGCTCGGTGACGAAGACCCCGGCGCCCTGGCGCGGCTCGACCAGACCGTCGGCGGCAAGCTTGGCCAGCGCTTCGCGGATGACGGTGCGGCTGACCCCGAAGGTTTCGGTCAGCCGACCCTCGGTCGGCAGCTTTTGGCCTGGCTGGATCTCGCCCGCCTGCAACTGCTTGCGGATCGCCGCGACCACGGTCTCCGACAGCTTGGGCTTGCGTTCGACCTTCAGGTTGATTGCCATATCCGATGCCATTGCCAGCCCCTATTTGAAGACGCTCGGCAACCATAGCGAGATAGCCGGAATGTAAGTGACGAGCCCCAGCACCACGATGCCGGCCCCATAGAACGGCCAGATAGAGCGCATCGCTTCCCAGACGGATATCTTGCCCACCGCGCACGCCACGAACTGCACTGCGCCCACCGGCGGGGTGTTCAGCCCGATGCCGAAGTTGAGGATCATGATGACACCGAAATGCACCGGATCGACGCCGTAGGCCTGCGCCACGGGCAGGAAGATCGGCGTGCAGATGATGATCGTCGGCCCCATGTCCATGAAGGTGCCGAGGAACAGCATCAAGAGGTTGAGCAGGAGCAGCACGACCAGCGGATCCTCCGAGATCGCGTTCATCGAGGCTATCAGCGCTGCCGGCACTTTGAGGAAGGCCATCAACCACGAGAACGCCGCTGCCATGCCAATGATGAGCAGCACCATGGCCGTGGTGCGCACGGCGCCATGGGTGGCATGAACGAAACCTTCCCAGGTCATCTGCCGGTAGACCAGGACAGTCACGAGCAATGCATAGATGACGGCGATGCAGGAACTCTCGGTGGCCGTGAAAACGCCCGATCGCACGCCGCCGAAGATGATCGCGATCAGCAGCAGGCCTGGCACCGCGACGGCGAAGAGATGCGCGACGGCGGCGAAGCCAGGAAACGGCTCGGTCGGATAGCCGCGTGAGCGCGCCACGAAGTAGGCGGTGATCATCAGCGCCAGGGCCAACAGCAGGCCCGGGATGATGCCGGCGGTGAACAGGTCGGCGATGGAGATCTTTCCGCCTGCCGAGATCGAGTAGATGATCATGTTGTGCGACGGCGGCAGCAGCAGCGCGATCAGCGCCGCCATCGAGGTGACGTTGACGGCGTAATCCGCTCCATAGCCACGCGCCTTCATCTGCGGGATCATCAAGCCGCCGACCGCCGCTGCCTCCGCCACGGCGGAGCCCGAAATGCCGCCGAACAGTGTAGCGGTCGCGATGTTGACCTGCCCGAGGCCGCCGCGCATGTGGCCGACCAGCGAGCCGGCGAAGGCAACGATCTTGCTGGCGATGCCGCCGCGCACCATCAGGTCGCCGGCGTAGATGAAAAACGGAATGGCCAGCAGCGAAAAGACGCTCATCCCGGAATTCAGGCGCTGGAACACGATGAGCGGCGGCAGGCCGATATAGAGAACGGTGGCAAAGCTTGCGACGCCGAGGCAGAAAGCGATTGGCGTGCCGATGAGCATCAGGACGGTGAAGACGCCAAAAAGTATCCAGAGTTCCATGGCGTCAGACCTTCACGTTGGCTGTGTCGAGTTCGGCTGCGACTTCCGCCGGCGGCAGCTCATCGAGCGCATCGTCGATCGGCGCACCGGAGAGGCGAAGAACGATGCGCTCCAGCGTGAACAGCACGATGAGCACGCCTCCCGCGACAAGCGGGACGTAGTCCCAGCCCCCCGATATGCCGAGCGACGGCAAGGTGGCGCCCCAGGTCAGCGCGACCAGCTGGCTGCCATACCAGATCATGCCGATGCCGAAGGCGAGCGCGACGAGATCCGAGATCATCCTCAGCCAACGTTTTCCGCCTTTCGGCAGCACGTAGAGCAGGACGTCGAAGCCGAGGTGATAGTTCTCGCGCACCCCGACGGCAGCGCCGAGGAAAATGAACCAGCTCATCAGCATCACCGAGCCCTGCTCGGTCCAGCTCGGCGAGCGGTTCAGAACATAGCGGCCGAACACCTGCCAGGCGACGAAGGCGGTCATCAGCACCAGCCCGATGCCGGCGATCCACAGCGCCGCCGTGCTGACGCGCGACATCACGCGCGCGATGCCGGACAGGGACGGTCTCTGTTCTGAGCTGGAGGTCACTGGTTCTCTCCGCAAGAGGGTGGCGGGGGGGGGGGGGGGCCCCCCCCCCCGGGGGAAAAAAAGACCCAAAAAAAAAGAAAAAAAACAAAAACAATTTATTGGTGTGGGTGGTGTTTTTTTTAAAAAAAAATTTAAAA